>NZ_SDLH01000099.1:0-423 GCF_013096955.1 Anoxybacillus sp. EFIL
CTCTCCGGTGGCGCGTGCGAGCCTCGAGGCGGGGGCGCTTGTGGTCGACGGCATGGCGACGGGCATCGAGATCCCGTTCGCCTACAGCGAGACCTCCGGCGCGTTCGTCATCGCATTCTCCGCCAAGCCCGTCGCCTGGCGAGAAGGAGGACGCCCCGTCGACATCGGGCACGCCTTCGCGGCCGTCGGGGCGGTCCAGGACGCCATCGCGATCCTCGTCGAGCGAAATCCTCGGATCCTCGCTGTCGCCCGAGTCGAGGCGATGTGGCGCCGACTCGTGGCGTTGGACGCCGAGATCGCCGCCTCGCCGGATCGTTCGAAGCTCGCCATCCGCGCCGATCTCTCCGTCCGGCTGGTGTCCGAGCGGCGCGCGCTCCTTTCCGAAGTCGGATCGCCCGAGAGCCTCCCCGCAGCGGCCTGAGG
>NZ_SDLH01000100.1:0-419 GCF_013096955.1 Anoxybacillus sp. EFIL
GCCTAACGAGGCGGCCATTGTGGACCTGTTCATCCACAAGCCAGAGCGCAAGCTGATGGTCGCATCAAGCGCGGGCGACGGCTTTGTCGTACCCGAACCCGAGGTGGTCGCACAGACAAGAGCGGGCAAACAAGTGTTGAACGTCAAGGGCGACGTGCGCGCCAAAGTGTGCAAGCCTGTTAACGGTGATGCGGTCGCAGTTGTCGGTGAAAACCGCAAAGTGCTGGTTTTTGCTTTGGACGAGCTACCTGAGATGGGACGCGGGAAAGGCGTGCGGCTGCAAAAGTACAAGGACGGGGGCCTGTCGGATGCAACCACCTTCACCCTGGGAGAAGGCCTCACCTGGCGCGACCCTGCAGGACGCACCAGAACCGAGACAGACCTTGCCGAGTGGACCGGAAAACGCGCCGGTTCAGGGC
>NZ_SDLH01000101.1:0-416 GCF_013096955.1 Anoxybacillus sp. EFIL
GCTCGGCCATCGCTGCCGCGTTGGCGTCATTCTCGACGAAGACCGGAAGATTGAGCGTGTTGGCAAATATCTCGGCGGGGTCGCCGGTGTTCCAGCCGGGAAGCTCGGACTCCGTGCCCGTCAGTCCGGTGTCACCAAAGGGGCCGGGCATGACGATGCCTGCACCCATCAACGCACCTTTGCTGATCCGTGCCTCTATCAAAGCGGAAGCGAGTTGGGCTGAAACAGTCTCTAAAATCGTCGATTTCCCCGCGTTGCGCAGCGGGGTGCGGCGGGCCAACACAGGGGTTCCGACCAGATCGACCAGCGCGGTGAAAACAGCCGTCGGGCGGACCTCAACGCCGAAGGCATACCCGCCATCGGGTTTGATCGCGTATTGCTGCACCGGAAGGCCGCGCCCGGCGCTGCGCACGCCC
>NZ_SDLH01000102.1:0-415 GCF_013096955.1 Anoxybacillus sp. EFIL
ACATTATATCATGAACGGGGGGAGAACGAATGATGTTTGATCCATTCCTTAAATTAGGGATTTCGGCCATTCTTGGCATGATCATCGGACTGGAACGGGAGTTGAAGCGAAAACCAGTCGGTTTGAAAACGTGTTTGGTCATTTCGATTTCAAGCTGCCTATTGACGATCGTTTCGATCGAGTCAGCATACGTCTTTCCGTCAAATGACCATATTACAATGGATCCGCTTCGCTTGGCCGCACAAATCGTATCAGGCGTCGGTTTTTTAGGAGCGGGCGTTATTTTACGCCGCGGCAACGACAGCATTACTGGGCTGACAACAGCCGCCATTATCTGGGGGGCGGCAGGAATTGGCGTGGCAGTCGGCGCCGGTTTCTATTGGGAATCGGCCTTTGGTGTCGCTCTGCTCATTGT
>NZ_SDLH01000103.1:0-414 GCF_013096955.1 Anoxybacillus sp. EFIL
ACCAAGACCTAAGTTCGAACTGCCGATGAAAGAGGCAGCATCTGCGGCAGAAAAGTAGTAGGTGCCCGAATACGGCGCCGTGAAAAGCACTTGGCTGTTCAAACCGCTTCCGTTGTCATTGTCAGTTGTGCCCTGGATGAGGTCACCCAAGTCATCGTACACACCAACGAAATAGGGGTCATTCAGAGTTCCGTCGTTCGTGGCAGCCCCTCGGAGCTGAATTTCATATTGATTTCCAGCAGTCAGGGCGACTTCGAACCAGTCCGCGAAGTCGTTGGGCCCCGATATGCCACCTAATGCGGGCACACCTGCGATGGCCGACCCAAAATTTTCGAGAGAATCTAACGAACTGTCAAAATCTGGAAATTCTTCCATAACGTCACTTCCGCTGGCAATGTCTGGGCTTCGTGAGAA
>NZ_SDLH01000104.1:0-414 GCF_013096955.1 Anoxybacillus sp. EFIL
AGCAATTTTGCGTCGAACGGCCCGGTTTGGCGCTGTCATGGGCGATCCATGCAAGAGCGTCGGTTGGGTTGGTCTGTGTATCGGGCGCGTCAATGGAGCGGTTGAGCGCGACCATGAGCGTCAGGCTTGGCACATAGGCCACTTGGTCAAGAGCACAGCTTAGGGCAGTCCCCACCAGTTTGATCGCCTGAGGGACCGGTGCTGTGCAGACGACACGATCGAAGGTCCCAAGCGGTTTGTCTGCGGTCAGCTCCCACCCGGCGTCGGTCTGTGTCACCGATGTGATCTCGGTTTGCTGATGCAGGTCGAGACCGTGGGCGAGGTACTTGGAGAGCGCCGTCATGCCGGGCGTGCCGACCATGTGCCCCTCACTCTCGCCCGTGTGCCACTCAGCAACATGACCCGCACTTCTGG
>NZ_SDLH01000105.1:0-411 GCF_013096955.1 Anoxybacillus sp. EFIL
CGCGAATACGAACGTAACATGGAGCGGTACACCTTCCTCAAGTGGGGCCAGAACGCGTTCAACAATTTCCGCGTTGTGCCACCGGGCACCGGCATCTGCCACCAGGTGAACCTTGAATACCTTGCGCAAACCGTCTGGACCGATGCGGACCAGAACGGTGTTGAGGTTGCCTATCCCGATACACTTGTGGGCACGGACAGCCACACCACCATGGTCAACGGCGCTGCCGTTCTGGGCTGGGGTGTTGGCGGGATCGAGGCCGAGGCCGCGATGCTGGGTCAGCCGATCTCCATGCTTATCCCCGAAGTTGTCGGATTCGAGCTGACCGGCGCGATGATGGAAGGCACAACCGGCACCGACCTCGTGCTGAAAGTCGTGGAAATGCTGCGCGAAAAAGGCGTGGTTGGTAAG
>NZ_SDLH01000106.1:0-410 GCF_013096955.1 Anoxybacillus sp. EFIL
GACGATCTGCATCTCGATCAAAGCGCGGAGCATCTGGCCGGTCTGCGCCCGCAATTTCTTGACGCCCGCCCGGTTGGTTTGCAGCACAAGACCCTGCAGATCGGTCATGACGCAGGGCACGACATCATGTTCGACAAGCAAGGCAATGTGATTCAATGATCTTTTCTGCCGCCAGAGACTAAGGTTGCGCAGCGCGACAAGCCAAAAGAACGCGCAACCGAAGGCAATTGAGGCAAACACCAGCAGGCTGCGTACGCCATTGGCCGGTGCTGTTATGGCCAAACCTGCGGAAACACAGGCGCAGATAAGCATCCACGTGGGTGCCGATACACCATAGCGGGAAACGGATGGGCTTGGGTCGATGACGGTCACAGCATGGTCCCCGGAACACTGGTTCCCTGCCATTAGAC
>NZ_SDLH01000107.1:0-409 GCF_013096955.1 Anoxybacillus sp. EFIL
TTATTATCTCTTAACTATTCCGGAAGTTCCAAAGAAATGGACAACAATTTTGATTGATTTTGGCTATTCTGAGAAAAATGTCAGCGTAAATCCAACCTACAATCAAGAAGGAGAAATGGTCTTTGAAGATCAGGAAGAAGTAAATCAAACGAGCTTTAATATTGATTATCGAAAAGTCCAAACTAACTCCACTCTTAAGAAAAGGAATGTGAATGATTATGTGCTTGAGTTGACCGAAAAAGACATTGAAAAATTAATAGAAGAACGAAAAAAATTGAAAGAGAGCATTAAAAAAATAGAGACAGAAATTGAAAAAACGAAGTCAAAAAGTATAGAAAATGAAACGTCAACGGAGTATCTAACTGAAGGTGAAAAAGAAGAAATCGAGAACGCAAATAAACAATTGAAG
>NZ_SDLH01000108.1:0-408 GCF_013096955.1 Anoxybacillus sp. EFIL
GCCAAATACAGTGCCATGGTCACCCCAGAATGTCCCGATCATGGCAAAGCTGGAGTTTTCCGAGATTGGTGACCTCATGGCAGAGGGCAGCTCGAAGCTCAGCCCCCTCGTCAATATGGCAGACCCTGAAACGATCTTTGGCCCATTGTTATCGGCACAGGTCGCCGAGTTCGAAGCGGTTTTGGATGTGACGCCGAATATGGTGATGGGCGGCACACTTGCGTTTGGTGGCCCGGTGAATGGTAATCGAGGCACTAGGCCAGTCGAAGGTATTGAGCAGCCCTCTGGAGAGGCAGCTTATGTTGCTGGTCAATTACTTGTGCAATTCTCGGGCAAGGCCAGTGATACCGGTAAACTCCAAGCACTCAAGGCAATTGGCGGGCAGATTGAGGAGGTCATCAACGAGAC
>NZ_SDLH01000010.1:0-93181 GCF_013096955.1 Anoxybacillus sp. EFIL
TGATCATTTGTGATTTTCAGACGTTTCATATCATTTCCGCTCCTTTTGTATAGAAATATTTAGGAGCAGTATAGCCAAGAAAAAAGGTGTTCATACAGAAGTCATCATCTTAAAGTGCATGTATATATTTGAAGATATTCAACATATTTTACAAGAAGAAGGTTGCGACGCCTCTTGTTTTATATTTGAAATTACCGAAACAACAATGATTAAAAATCCCGAACATGTCGTAAAAACGTTAGAACGTTTAAAACAGCTCGGCTTTTCGATTGCCGTAGACGACTTTGGCGTCAGCTACTCGTCGCTTGAATATTTAAATCGCTTCCCGATCGATGAAGTGAAAATCGATCGCTCGTTTATTCAAAACATAATAAACAATGAAAAAAGCAAAGAAATTGTGAGCGCCATTATTTCGCTTGCGCACAAATTACGGCTAACAGTGACTGCCGAAGGAGTCGAAACAGAACAACAAGCGCAGTTTTTAATTGAAAAACAGTGCGAACAATTACAAGGGTTTTATTTTAGCCGCCCGGTCTCGCTTGAACAGCTCCCAAGCACGATCGCATCATTACAAAACATGATAAAATCCCCGATGTAACTCGGGGATTTTTTTATACAAGCACAGCGCGATCGCTGGCAAATTGGCTGCCACGAATACGTTGAAACTCTTGAAGAAGAGAGGCAACAGTTAACTTTTTCTTCTCTTCTCCACTTGCTTCGAAAATAATTTGCCCACCGTCCATCATAATGAGACGATTACCTAATTGAACAGCTTGCTCCATATTGTGCGTCACCATTAACGTCGTCAAGCGATTCGTTTCAACAATTTGTTTCGTTAAATCTGTAATTAACTTCGCGCGCGCAGGGTCTAACGCCGCGGTATGTTCATCGAGAAGGAGCACATGCGGCTTCGTAAACGTCGCCATTAAAAGCGACAACGCTTGCCGCTCCCCGCCAGATAACAAGCCGACTTTCGCATGGAGACGGTTTTCTAATCCGAGCTGAAGCGTGGCGAGCGTTTCTTTAAAAAATTCGCGCCGCTTTTTCGTTACGCCGAAACGAAGCGTTCGCTTGACTGTTCGGTTATAAGCGATCGCTAAATTTTCTTCAATCGTCATATTTGGTGCTGTCCCTGCCATCGGATCTTGAAAGACGCGACCGATATAACGCGCTCGATCGTGTTCACTCATCGTCGTCACATCTTTCCCGTCAATCACCACTTCTCCTGTATCTGGAGCCAGTCTCCCTGAAATAATGTTCATTAACGTCGATTTTCCCGCTCCGTTGCTGCCGATAATCGTTACAAAATCGCCCGGCTGAAGCGAAAGTTCGATATGTTTTAACGCCACTTTTTCATCGAGCGTTCCTTCGTTAAACACTTTCGTAATCTGCTTGAGTTGAAGCAACGGCTGCACCTCGCTTTCTCGCTTTCCGCTGTTTTTCGGCACGCGCCGCTACCATTTGCGGAACGACGAGCGCTAAAATGACAATCATCGCTGTAATGAGCTTCACATCGCCCGTCTCTAAAAATTGGACGCGCAACGCAAGCGTAATGACGATGCGATATACAATGGCTCCGAAAATCACCGCAAGCGTCGCCCGCACAATCGTTTTCGCCCCAAATAACGCTTCACCGATAATGACCGACGCTAAACCGATGACGATCATGCCGATCCCCATGCCGATATCGCTAAAGCCGCTATATTGCGCAATAAGCGCACCTGAAAACGCGACGAGTGCGTTTGACAAGCCGAGACCAATCATCGTTAAACGGTCCGTGTTGCCTGAAAAACTAGCAATCATTTTTTTATTATCCCCGACGGCACGAAGCGCCAAGCCGACTTCCGTTTTTAAAAATACGTCAATGACTACTTTCACTACAGCGACTAAAAACATCCCAAAAACGATAATCGCCCACGTTTTCGGAACGAAAGGAAATATCGTTGCCAACGCTTGATCGAAACGTTGAAACGCTTTTGTGATGATCGTCATGACCGTTTCTTGTTGTAAAAGCGGGACGTTCGGTTTATCCATAATGCGCAAGTTAATCGAATATAAAGCGATCATCATTAAAATCCCTGATAATAACGGATTAATTTTCCCCTTCGTATGCAAAAGGCCTGTCGCACATCCTGCGAAAAAGCCAGCACCAAGCGCCGCAAGCGAAGCAATAAACGGATTGACGCCACCGACGATGAGAACGGAAGCGACTGCCGCTCCCGTCACAAAACTTCCGTCCACCGTCAAATCAGGAAAATCTAAAACGCGAAACGATATATACACCCCAAGCGCCATAAGCGCATATAACAATCCTGCTTCAACTGAGCTAAACAATGCTGTAATCATACGGATCCATCCTTTGTTTTATTCAATAAATTCCGCCATGCTATCCCATTCACTACGCCATTCGACACCCATCTCTTTTGCTGCTTTTTTATTGATGACGAGCTTCAATTTTTGCGGATATTGTACAGGAAGTTCAGACGGCTTTTTCTTCCCTTCTAAAATGTCTGCTGCCATGACGCCTGCTTCATAGCCAATATCGTAGTAGTCAAAACCGTACGCCGCAAAACCGCCACGTTTCACGGAATCTAACTCGCCGACAAAAAGCGGTAAATCTTGATCGTTCGCGACTTGAATGACCGACTCAAGCGCTGAAACGACCGTATTGTCCGTAATGACGTAAAAACAATCGACTTTGCCAACTAACGATTCCGCCGCTTGTTTTACTTCCGCCGATGTCGACACCGAAACAGGTACGATCGTTAAGTCGGTCCCTTCCATCGCTTTTTTCACCGCATCAATTTGCGCCACAGAGTTTTGCTCGCCCGCGTTGTAAATCATGCCGACGCGATTTCCATTCACAAATTGATCAATAAATTGCACCGTTTTCGGAATGGCATCTGGATGTGTATCTGTTGTCCCTGTCACATTTCCACCCGGATTTTCCATCGATTGTACAAGCTTCGCTCCAACCGGATCTGTCACAGACGTAAAGACGATCGGAATATCTTTCGTCGCATTTAATGCACCAAGCGCGCTCGGTGTAGAATTGGCGAAGATTAAATCGACGCCATCCGCAACAAAGTTGTTGGCAATCGTTTGGTTATTGTTCATATCCCCTTGCGCGATTTGCACATCGTATTCGACTTTTAACCCTTTTTCTTCAAGCGCCTTTTTAAATCCGTTAAACGCTGCATCAAGCGACGGATGTTCAACAATTTGCGTCACACCAACTTTATATGTTTTCTCCTCGCTTTTTTCTGTTGTTGTTTTTTCTTCAGCGCATCCTGCTAGCACACTTCCTGCAAGCAACAACGCGCCACACGTCTTTAACCACTTCATTCGTATCCCCCTCACTTTTTCGCTGTTTCGCTTTTATGCGTTAAATTATACAAATATATTTTCTAAATATCAAGTCAATTCTAAAAAAAATAAGAAAAGCGCAAAGCGCCCGCCTATCGGCGAAGAGCGCACAAGCCCCACCGAGGAGGCTGTCGCCGCCGCAGTGTGGGGCGGAGCGACTCGAGCCGATGGCGCTTGGAGCTAGACATGAAACCGAAATTTTATACTTTCTCATCTTGAAAAAAAACGGTGCTCACATCGCACCGCTTTGAGAGATGACTTGTTCTTTTAATGCACGTCTTAAAATTTTTCCTGTCGTATTTTTTGGCAATTCCTCTAAAAATTCAATCGAACTTGGCACTTTATATTTCGCTAAATGCTCGCTACAATAAGCGATTAGCTGTTGTTCTGTCAACTGTTTATTTTTACTTACCACATAACATTTTACCGCCTCTCCAAAATTCGGGTCTGGCACGCCGATGACTGCCGCTTCCACGACATCCGGATGGCTGTAAAGCACTTCTTCCACTTCACGCGGATATACGTTATATCCTCCAACAATAATCATATCTTTTTTTCGATCAACGATGTAAAAATATCTTTCTTCATCCATTTTCGCTAAGTCACCTGTATATAACCAACCGTCTCGAATCGTATGCGCGGTTTCTTCTGGCATTTTATAATATCCTTTCATCACATTCGGACCGCGCACGATCAGTTCTCCGACTTCACCAACAGGCACTTCTTCTCCTAATTCATTGACGATTTTATTTTCAACGTTTATAATGCTCGTCCCGATCGAGCCCGGTTTACGCGGACGATCAAGCGGATTAAAACATGTAACTGGCGAAGCTTCTGACAGTCCGTACCCTTCGGAAACGATAACTTGAAACTTTTTCTCGAAGTTTTTCAATAACGCAACAGGCATCGATGCTCCGCCTGAAATACATAGGCGCATATGCGCAAAATCTTCCGCCTTTCCGTCTGGATATTGATATAAAAAGTTATACATCGTCGGCACACCCGCAAAAACAGTCGCCTTTTGTTCACGTGCCACTTTAAATACTTCCCCTGGGCTAAATTTCGGGAGAATAAGCACCGTTCCACCGTTCATGAGCGGGGCATTGAGCGCCACCGTCAAACAAAAGACATGAAACATCGGCAACGTCGCAATGACGCGATCATCTTCGTTTATTTTTAAGTAATCTGCGACATCTTGGGCGTTGCTGTATAAATTTTTATGCGTCAACATCGCTCCTTTTGGCTTTCCAGTCGTTCCTGATGTATATAAAATGACCGCCACATCATCATCGTGAAGCTCTGGCCCGAAGAACGGCACATCACCTGTCGCTAGCACATTTGTAAACGATTTCATTTTTTCCGGCACGACGATGCCATGTTCTTTCCCTTGCGGTGTTTCACAAATGATGATATGCTCGACATTCGGTAAACGTCCGTCAAGCTTCATAAGCGTCGGCATGACAACATCAAGCGCAATGACAACTTTCACATCGCCGTTTGTTAAAATGTAATGAATTTCATCTGCCGTATAAATGGGATTAATCGGAATCACCGTCGCCCCCGCACGCATCGCACCATATAAACTGACGATAAAATAAGGTGAATTGCCTAACAATAGCGCCACATGATCCCCTTTGTTTACCCCTAGCTTCTCAAGTCCGCTCGCAAATTTCATTATCGCGCCGTTCAGTTCACCGTACGTTGCTGACGTTTGGTCAAACATATACGCCTGCTTATCTGGCTTTTGCGTAGCTATTTGTTGTAACCGTGAAACTAAATTCATTTTCCCCACCCCTTTAGTGAATGAATGATCATTCATTTTAAAATTAAAAAAATTCTAAATGTATTATATTTTAAAATAAAAAAACAGGCAAGCGAGACATATTGAATTAAAAAAACGAGGCTTTGTCGCCCCGTATTAAAAAGATATGGATCGCATTTGGCTATCTGTGGCGCGCAGCAATTCTCCCCACGTTCGATAGCCGCGCATGCGAAATTGTTCCAACAGCTCAACGAATAAATACGCTGTCGTGAGCGCATCGCCAATGGCGGAATGTCGTTCATACATGCGTGTACCGAACGCCTGGGCATATCGCTCTAAATCGCGCATATCATACGACGGTGCAATGAAGCCGATTAAATCGAGCGTATCGATAAACGTCGGTTTGCGAAATTTCATTTTTTCGCGGCGCAATTCGTGTTTCATCACAAACAAATCAAACGAAATGTAATGACCGACAAAGCAGACGCTTTGTTTTTGTTCAACAAATCGAAAAAAATGTTGCAATGCTTCAATTGCCGTCGGCGCATGTTTCACTTTTTCTTCCGTAATGTTTGTCAATTCAACAATAACAGGTGGGATATCGCGATTCGGATTTACATACGTATGAAACGTTTCATCTTCCATCACCGTCGTCCCCTTCACTTGCACCGCGCCGATTTCGATTAACCGATCTGTTGTCGCTACATCAAATCCGGTCGTTTCTGTATCAAATACCGTAAAAATAATATCATCAATCGGCGTCGACAACGGAATATGATCGTTTAACTTGTAGTCAATCGCCTTTCGTAAAAAAAACACCCCGATCCCCCCTAAAAATGAGAAAATAATTGCGCCTGCAGTTGCTTTAACGTTTTTAAACTTAACATGAGTTCATCTTTTTCTCTTGTCGTCATCGTTGTAAACGATAAGACAGACGACGATTGTTTATTCGCTTGATAATGATTCCATTTATGGCGAATGTAAATAGCCAGCACGTTTTCAGCCGCTTTTTGCACATCTTTCGCAAATGCAGGAGACAATACTTGCTTTTCTTTTAGCTTCTCAATTCGCTCAAACGGTGTGCCGGATACAATTCCGTGAATGAGTGATAAAATTTGCACGCTATGATGGTACGGAAATAACACTTCTTTTTTCATATCAATCGTTTTTCGCTCAAGGCCGAAAATGGACCGAATCGGGCGATCAAGTGTCGGAATTTCATTTTGTTTTTCTATCTCAACGAGGCGAAAAAAGAAAATTTTTGCCCGAGTGAGTTGTTCTCGAATTTGTTGTTCGAACGTACGGTGCAAGTCCATATCCCCATATACAAACCGATATGAGAAAAAATTTTGCGCCAACAACAAATTGTCATTTGTCGCATGAATCATCCACTCGCGCAAACGATCTTTCCACGTCTCGAGCGAGCCGCGCCACGCCTTTTCACTCGCCATCATTTTTCCTTTGCATCGTTCATAACCAGCTTTCTCCATAACACGCACAATCGCCTCACCGAGCTTCGCAAAATACGCAGCATGCTCGTCGCTTTCGTACACGAGGAAATGGTCTTGATCCGTCAGTAAAAACTGCTCTCTCCGACCGCTTGAACCCATTTGGTAAAAGGCGAAACGACACGGCGGCTCCCCAACTTCGTTTAGCGCCAACGCCATACAACGCAACACAAGGCGATCATATAGTTTCGTAATCATATTTAAACATTGGGCAATCGGTACTTGGTCGCGCAACATCGTTCCTAACAGTTCATAAATGGCCATTTTCATTTTTGGCAACGTTCGCTCATCAGCATGATCAATTTGTTGAATCGTGCGCATCATACTTTCATTTTTCTTTCTCATTAAATCAGAAAACGTCACTATTCCTTGTACTTTTTCATCGTCAACAACCGGCAAATGCTTCACTCCGCGCTCAATCATCATCGCAAGCGCATCATAGTAGTAAGCGAAGCGCGAAATCGTTGCGACATCTTTTGTCATTACTCGCTCGATGGCAGTATCATAAGGAAGCGAGCAACTAAGCACCCGTTCGACAAGATCTGTTTCAGTAACGATGCCGCATAACTTTTTTTCTTCCGTCACAATAATGGAACTAATATGCGTCTCCGCCATTTTTTTCGCCGCCTCTTGTACCGTTGCGGTGGGCGGTAAAGTGACGACATCGCGAACCATTAAATCTTGTACGGGAACGACAAATGATGTTGAATCGCCAAATTTACGCGCCTGCTTAATTTGTTCAGCAAGCGATACGTACACATCTTTTAAGCGTACACACGCCTGCGCAAGCAAATAGTCATGTACGTTCGGATCATCCCATAAACGCGATAAAACAGAAAACGGTATGATAAGCACTTCGCATCGTTCCGCTGCCCTTACCGCGACAAGTTCTTCTTTTCCCTCCCCTTTTGATACACCTAAAAAATCAGCTAAACTAGAAAAGCCAATGAGCCCTCCTTTTTGCACAACTTCAAGCACTTCATCATATCCTTCGTGCTCGACGTACACTTCCGCCACCCCGTCAAGCAACAAAACAAGCCCTTTACGCCGCTCATTTTTTCCTAAAATCGCATCGTCTTTTTCAAACGTTTTTCGCTCACATATAGCAATGAGCCGATCGATCTCTTCTTTTGGCAAACCGCTAAATAGTGGATGCACTTTTTCCCCTCCCTCATAAAAACGGCATCTGTATACACAGATGCCTTTACATTATCTCATCCACACTTGGCCGTCTTTATATGTCATTTGCTCTGGATAACGAAGGTCATACACTTCTTCTTGTACAGCTTGCGAAGGTTCTTTCGTCATTAACGATACGACGACATTTGCCGCAAGTGCGGCTGCAGCACCAAACACCCCTGCACCTGTATCAACAATGCCTGCAATCGAAAATCCACCGTATTTCGCCGCTAAAATGTAGCCTAACGAAACGATTAAACCAACGAGCATACCCGCGATCGCACCTGCAGAGTTTGAACGTTTCCACCATACGCCAAGCACAAGGGCAGGGAAGAACGTACTTGCCGCAATTGCAAACGCCCACGCGACAATTTGCGTAATCACGCCCGGAGGATTTAAAGCGACTAACCCAGCTAACACCGTCGCTGCCGCAATCGAAATGCGTGCAACAAGCAAGCGATTTTGTTCCGATGCGTTCGGACGCAAAATACGATAATAAATGTCGTGTGCAAATGACGATGAAATAGCAATCATTAAACCTCCCGCTGTCGACAACGCCGCTGCCATCGCACCAGCTGCGACTAAGCCAATGACAAACATGCCGAGGTTTGCGATCTCTGGAGTTGCCATAACGACGATGTCATTGCTAATGACCATCTCTTGCCATTGTAAAATGCCGTCACCATTCGCATCGGCAATTTGTAGCTTCCCTGTGTTAATCCATTTTTCTGTCCATGCCGGCAACTCGGTAATTTTTTGTCCAACGACGTTTTTAATGAGGATGAAGCGCGAAAATGCTGCATACGCCGGTGCTGATAAGTAGAGTAAGCCGATAAATAAAAGCGCCCAAGCGCCTGACCAACGCGCCGCTTTCATCGTTGATACCGTATAAAAACGAACGATAACGTGCGGAAGTCCCGCTGTTCCAGCCATTAATGTAAACATAAGGGCGAGGAACTGCCATTTGCTACCTTTCAGAAATGGATCCGTATATTGTGAAATGCCTAACTGTTGATCAAGCTGTTGAAACTCACCGACAATTTTCCCGTAAGAAAGCCAAGGAATTGGATTCCCTGTCAACTGTAGCGACATAAAGACAACTGGAATTAAATACGCGATAATTAAGATGATGTATTGGGCTACTTGTGTCCATGTAATTCCTTTCATTCCGCCAAACGCCGCATAAAACGCAATTAGCACAACCCCAATCATCGTGCCGACTTTCGCATCAACTTCGAGCAAACGCCCGATAACAACCCCTGAACCTGAAAGCTGACCGATGGAATAAACGAACGAAATAATGATCGTACAAATGGCTGCAATGAGACGCGCGGAATGGCTCTCGTAACGGTCACCAATAAATTCTGGCACCGTATAGCGACCGTATTTGCGAAGCTGTGGAGCAAGCAAAAACGTCAGAAGCAAATAGCCGCCCGTCCATCCCATAATGTATGCAAGACCATCGTACCCTAGCAACATGATCGTACCAGCCATACCGATAAATGACGCAGCACTCATCCAGTCCGCCGCGATCGCCATACCGTTTGAAAACGGAGAAATACCGCGTCCTGCTACGTAGAAATCAGATGTTTCTTTCGCTTTATTGTAAATGGCAATCCCAATATATAACGCAAATGAAGCGATAATGATAGATAAAGACACGAGAAATTGTGTATCCATCGTGCTCCCCCTTCCCCTTTGTTCTCTTAATGATCAAGTGTTTTCCCTGCGCTTAGTTGCTCGTTTCTCTCTTCGCTAATGCCGTACTTTTTGTCAATACTGTCGCTTACTTTTGCATTAATAAACAACAAGACGATAAACGTCACTACAGCCCCTTGTGCCCCCATGAAATAATGAAACGGGAATCCGTTAAACGTCATGTTTTTAAACGATTCCGCAAACATGACAACGCCAAACGAGACAATAAACCAAATAATTAAGAAAATGACAATTAACCGAACGCGCTCACGGAAGTATGAGTCGGCAATTTTTTTATCAATTTGTCTCAAACAAACACACCCCCAAGTTAAAAATAAATTTGACCGTTTCGAAAAATGGTGCTGGGAACGTTATGACTTCAAATAAAAAGTAAGCGAAGACTGACAAAAATGGAATGAGTAAAAAGAAAGGCTTTTGTTTACGAAAAGCAACGTACAAACTCGCAACTGTAATGGCTAAGATGAGGTAAAATGCAATCAAACAAATCCCCCCTATGTTGTAAGCGTTATCATTTTCTTTTAGCCTCCACCTCCTAGTATGTACTGCTAAATTTCAAGAAAATTCTAACACAATCATATTATCTCCACTTTTCATTTCATCGTCAAGCATCTGTTCAAAAAATTTTCAAATTTTTTATTCTGTATTATAACAAATGAAAAAGGCTAATCCAAAACCGTAACCATGTTTTGAGATTAGCCCCATCATCTCCATTTACTTTATAAAAGGAAATTTAATATCAAAAAAATATAAAATAACGAGTATAGTAGTCAAAACGAGCGTTTGAATGCTGTCACGTTTAAGTAAAACGCGATGCGAAGGTTTGCATTCTCGTTTTGATGTCCACCGATGAGTAACATAGGAAGAAAACAAAAACCAACAAAAAATAACTATATAGCTAATTATTCCGTATTGCCACCATGTCATTTGAAATCACCTAAATCCCAATTGTTTATTGGAATAAATTAAGTTAGAAACTCTATATGTTACTTCTCCTAAAAAACTATTATTAATTAAGAGCCTAGTTCTCCAATACCCTGTCCTCATCGTCGAAGAATCGACGGTCAGCTTAGGGTTCAGTTTAATCTCTCCATTGTATTTTGAAGGATCAATCCACTTATCAGTTACGTAATATGTTTCTTGTGGATCGATCCATTCGAGTGTTACAATAAGCGGATGATTCATCTTGACTTTACAAACCCTTAGTACCAAGCTTAAACATATAAAAGAATCTGTTAAATAAAAGACTGCAGACCTAGCTTCTTCATCCCAAAAACGATATGTTGAAAAATCAATGATATCTATATGCTCCTGTATATCTGTATCGTTTCTACGGGAGACATATTTGTGAAATACAGAATATATCATTCCCTTTTCTTCGTACACATTCGGATTCAAAGGATCCAAGAAGTAGTTATTCCCCTTTAAACTGAAAAAATACTTGTTACCTTCTTCAAAATAACATTTTGTCTCCCATAAGCGCATTTCACAATTATATTCAAAAGGAAATTGAACAATTCCACCGTTAACAGCTTTATTTAAATTCAATCCTTTTGCACACTCAGATAAATTTAAATACATGTGACTTAAAATTACCACCATCCCCTTTCCTGTCCAAGTCTAAACCCAAAATTAACTCCCACTCCAATCGCCGCCCCAACAACAGTACCTTTTGTAGCTGCAGTAACTACTGCTTTCCCTACACTTTGCACCGATTTATTTAGTGAAACACCAGTAACTTTACTGATATGAGCCATCTTTTTATTGTTATTAATAGTGTCTATCGCCGCATTGGCACCGTCCCGTGCTCCTCCTAAAGCCGCCGCTCCAATCGTGACAGGCCAAATTTGATCTTTAACTGTCTGTTTCGCAGCAGATTTTATATCTGACCACCAACTCGACATCCAAATCCCTCCCTGAAAACTTACTAATCTTGAATGATTAATAATATTTCACTTTTATTGTGTAATAATCTTGAATTAATGTTAAAAAAAAAAAAAAAACGTCAATATTTTTTACAATAAAATTTATATAAATTAAAAAAACTCTATAAAAAATCTCCTTAAAACATTAATAAGGGCAGCGATTCGCTACCCCTCCCACGTCCATCTTGTTGTTGCTAGTTGGACATCGCCATGGAAAATCGTTTTTGCTTCGTCGACAAGTTGTTCAACGTTACCGAAATGAGGTAAGTGCGTTAGTAGTAATGTTTTAACGCCAGCGTCGCGCGCGATCGTTGCCGCTTCCTCGCTCGTCATATGCCCTGCTTGTTTCGCATGTTGTCCTGCGTAAAAGTTGCATTCACAAATCAGTAAGTCTGCATGTTTTGCAAAAGGAACAAACTCAGGCAAATAGCTAGAATCTGCTGTGTATACGACCGTCTTTTCTCCTGCGCAAATGCGCATCGCATAACAAACAGCTGGATGTTCTGTCGGCATAAACGTAATCGTAAATGGACCGATATGAAGCATATCGTTCGGATCGTACGCCACCGCTTTCGTCACTCCTTTATGAGCAAGGCGTGCGAATCCATCCCGATCAAACGAATGTCCATAAATAGGAAGCTCAGGCAAATGTGCGCCTAAATTTTTCTTAATGAGTCGCGCGTATTGAAGCGGGCCGATATCTGCCACGTGATCGTGATGATAATGCGATATGATAACCGCATCAATTTGTTCAATATCAATGACATTTTGCAGTTGGGCTAACGCTCCGCTTCCACAGTCCACTAATAAACGAAAACCGTCGTGTTCAAATAAGTAACATGACGTCGCCTCATTCTTTTTTGGAAACGCTCCCCAATAACCGATAACCGTCACTTTCATATGTATTCACCTTCCTCGCAAAAATGTGTACAACTAAACGATACCAAATTTCTGAACAAATTTCACATACGTAAATGTTATAAAACAACTATTGACAAATATATATCTGTTATAATACAATAAAATCAACAAAAGCGAAGGGGATGGGGAGTTATGTTAGAAAAAATGTCTGAATTTTATAAAAAGTTGCCACCAAAAACATGTTGCGAGTGCGGCAAAGAAATGGAAGAGCAACATGAATGTTACGGCAATGTTTGCGTTCAATGCTTAAACGTTTCTTGTTAAAGTAAAAAGCAGCCCGTGTGGCTGCTTTTTACTTTAATTTATAAACGCGTGCTTCATACGGTTTTAGTACGATCGTGTCAATCGATTCGTTTTCATCAACCGCATAGTTGCTAATGAGCAGTTGTTTTTCCGTAAACGTGATGTGTGACGGCAGCGTAAATGTTGGCTGCTCGCTACTAAAGTTTGTGATGACAAGCAGCTGCTCATCGTTCAACTTGCGCACGTATGCGTAAATTTGTTCATCATCTTCAAGCAACAGTTCATATGATCCGTACACGATAATTGGATGCTCTTTTCGGAGACGAATGAGCTTTTTGTAGTAGTGGAAGATGGAATTTTCATCTTTTAATGCTTGCTCGACGTTAATATCGCGATAGTTTGGATTGACGTCAATCCACGGCGTCCCCGTCGTAAATCCTGCATGTTCTGTCGCATCCCATTGCATCGGTGTGCGCGCATTATCGCGACCGCGGTAATGAATCGCTTTTAAAATTTTTTCTGCGTCTTCCCCTTTATTGACAACAACATCGTTCCATAAATTAATCGTTTCAACGTCGCGATAATATTCAATCGACGGGAAAGCGACGTTCGTCATCCCGATTTCTTGCCCTTGATAAATGTATGGCGTTCCTTGCATCATATGCAACCATGTCGCCAACATTTTTGCACTTTCTACCCGATACGTTTGATCATCGCCAAAACGCGAAACAGAGCGTGGCTGGTCATGGTTTTCTAAATAGAGTGAGTTCCACCCTTTTCCGTGAAGTTCCACTTGCCACTTGCTCATAATTTTTTTCAAATCTGTTAATTTCCACGGTTGAATGTCCCACTTGCCAAGATGGCTACCCGGTTTCGAATCGACGTCCATATGCTCAAATTGAAACAACATATTCATTACGCCATCTTGCTCGTTCGTAAACCGAATGGCATCGTCTGTCGTCACCATCGGCGTTTCTCCGACCGTCATAATGTCATATTTACTTAACACTTTCTCTTTCATTTCACGCAAATAGTCCATTAACTTCGGTCCGTTCACAAAATATTGTCCGCCCCATTGATAACGATCATTGGCATTCGTCATCGGAGCATCCGGCAATCCTTCCACTTTTGATAATAAGTTAATGACGTCCATCCGAAATCCGTCAATGCCACGATCTAACCACCATGTCATCATGTTGAAAATTTCTTCGCGCACCTTTTCATTTTCCCAGTTTAAATCTGGTTGCTTTTTCGAAAATAAATGCAAATAATATTCCCCTGTTGCTTCATCGTACTGCCATGCCGAGCCGCTAAAAAACGATTGCCAGTTGTTCGGCTCTTTCCCATCTTTCCCCGGACGCCAAATGTAATAGTCGCGATACGGATTATCTTTCGACTTGCGTGATTCAACAAACCAATAATGTTCATCGGACGTATGGTTGACGACTAAGTCCATCACTAATTTCATCCCGCGTGCATGCATTTCGCGCAGCAGTTCGTCCCAGTCAGCGAGCGTGCCAAATTCGTCCATAATGTCTTGATAGTCGCTAATGTCATAGCCGTTATCATCGTTTGGCGACTGATAAACAGGTGACAACCAAACGACATCGACACCGAGCTCTTGTAAATAATCTAGCTTTTCAATAATCCCGCGCAAATCACCGATCCCATCCCCGTTTGAATCTTTAAAACTGCGCGGATAAATTTGATACACGACCGCTTCTTTCCACCATTGTTTCGTTTTTGGAATCGATTCCATTTCCTTTTCCCCTCTCCATTATTCTTTCACTGAACCAGACGTTAAACCTGAAACAATACGACGTTGGAATAATAATACCATAATGACGAGCGGAATCGTTACAATAACTGTCGCTGCTGAAATTTCGCCCCAAGGAATTGTATATTGCCCTTGAAACATCGCGATACCGACTGGCACCGTTTTATAGTCTTCTGCTGTGTTAATCGTTAACGCAAATAAAAATTCATTCCACGCCGCAATAAAAACGAGAATCGACGTTGTAAAAATGCCTGGTACAGCGAGCGGCAAAATCACTTTAAAATACGTTTGTAGCGGTGTTGCCCCGTCCATTTTCGCTGCTTCTTCTAAATCAAACGGAATTTTACGGAAAAACGTCACTAATAGCCAAATGGAAAGCGGCAACGCAAACGTCGTGTACGGAATAATTAATCCTAAATAACTATTCGTCAACTCAAACTTTTTCACAAACATGTAAATCGGCGAAATGGTCGCAATTTGCGGGAACATCGATACCGATAACACGATACCTAAAATGATCGACTTCCCTTTAAAATCTAGGCGCGCAATCGCATACGCGGCAAACGCAGCGACAAAGACGGTGTATACAGTCGTAATCGTCGCAATG
Source organism: Anoxybacillus sp. EFIL (assembly GCF_013096955.1). Classification (NCBI taxonomy): domain Bacteria; kingdom Bacillati; phylum Bacillota; class Bacilli; order Caryophanales; family Anoxybacillaceae; genus Anoxybacillus; species Anoxybacillus sp. EFIL. The sequence goes on from NZ_SDLH01000010.1 coordinate 15,005, forward strand.
ACTGTGCTGTTCCATAAATATTTTACAAACGGATAATTGACGAAAACAGAGACGTAACTTTTTAACGTCGGATGGCTCGTAAACCAGTTAAACGCTTCTTCACCAAACAATTCGCTTAACGGCTTAATCGAACTTAATAAAATCCATAAAAATGGAAACATGACTAAAAAAACGAAAACAAATAAAAACACATAAAACAATGGACCGGCTTTCTTTTGCATCGTTGCACCTCCTATTTTCGATCAGAAATGAGGTCAGCACCTAAAAATTTAATGTAAATCGTCGAAATGATCGCTACGCAAATGAACACGATCACCGCTAACGCTGAACCGCCACCGAAGTTTGTTTGCGAGAACATCACTTTATACGCTAAAATCGAAATCGTTTCTGTCGAGTTCGCTGGTCCGCCACCTGTTAATACGAAAATTAAGTCAAATACACGGAACGCATCAAGCGTACGGAACAAAAGCGCAACGAGAATGCTTGATTTCAAAAGCGGTAACGTAATTTTGACAAACTGTTGCCACTTTGTCGCTCCGTCAATCGATGCTGCTTCGTATAAGGAGCTCGGAATCGTTTGCAATCCGGCAAGCAGCAATAATGCCATGTACGGTGTTGTTTTCCATACGTCAGAAAAAATGACGGCAAACATCGCTCCCGCACCTGTCGTTAATAGTTCACTCATATTATTGATGATGCCGATATCCGCAAAATATTTTGCGACAATCCCATTTTGTCCGTCATATAAAAACTTCCACATTAATGCAGACACCGCTGTCGGAATCGCCCACGGAATTAAAATCGTTGCCCGGACAAGTCCGCGGCCGAAAAACGCTTTATTAATAAGCAACGCAATCGCTAAACCGAGCACTAATTCAATCGAAACAGAAATGACGGTAAATACCGTTGTATTCCAAAGCGCTTTCCATAAACGAGCATCGCTTAAATAGTTTTTATAATGAGCGAGACCGACAAAGTTCGGTTCAATGACCGCTCCGCTTAGCCCGTTTGCAAGCCCTGTCAATTTGTCCCCTTGCTTCAATTGTCCGTTTTCGTTTAACGTTTTTAACGTTTGTTTCGTTTCGTTAATCGTTTTTGTTAAATGTTGTGCCGCTTGTTCATCAATAGAAACGATTTTTATGTCTTCGCTTGGCACTTCAAAATTGTTTAAAATTTCATCTATTTGCTCATATCGTTTCGCTACTTCTTCATCCGCCCGAATTTCTTCATCTACTTTTTGCAGTTTTTGTTGTATTGATGTTAACTGCTCTTTTTCATCACCCGTCGCTTGCGTTATTTCTTGTTTTAATGCGCTCATTAAAAACGGATAACTTTCTAAATATCGTTCTAAGTTTAAACTGTAATCAAGATGGAGAGAAGATTTCGCTGGGTTGTTCAGACGATAGTCAAATAAGCTGAAATAAAACGACTGAATAACCGGCCAAATGGCGACAGCTAAAATAAGCAAAAGCGATGGAGCGACAAGAATATACGCTAAACGGCGCTCCGATTTTTTTTCGTTTTTCACTCGTTGTTCCCCCTTTATGCAAAGGATTTAGCCTTCAGCGCTCATATGAGGCTGAAGGCTAACGTGTAACTACTGCATCACTGCTTTAATTTCTTTTTCCATATTCGCAACAGCTTCTTCTACTGTAATTTGTCCTGCAATTGCTTTTGATACGTTAATTTGAATAATTTCAGATACTTCTGGATAGTTTGGTACAACTGGACGCGGTACCGCTGCATTTAATCCGTTAACAAATCCTTCTTCTGCAAAGAATGGGTTCGCTTTTAACACTTCTTCGTCTTTAAATAGTTCTGGAAGCGTTGGCGCTAAACCGCCGTAAATCGCAGAAATTTTTTGACCTTCTGGACCAGTCATAAACTTCACAAATTCCCAAGCTGCTTCTTTATTTTTTGAATATGCGTTAATCGCTGTCATCCATCCACCTAATGCAGCAGCTGAACCTTTATCACCAGCAGGTAGTGGCGCAACGCCAACTTTATCAACGATTTTTGATTGCTCTGGATCGTTTGCTAATGCGTATTGGTATGGCCAGTTGCGAATAAATGGCGATTGACCTTCAATAAACGCTGTATGAGATTCTGGTTCTGTAAATGTTGTAATGTTGCTTGGCACAACGTCAGACGTTGCAATTTCAACCATTTTCTTTAACCCTTTAATTGTTTCAGGGCTGTTGACGACAACGTTGTTGTTTTCATCGACGATTTTTCCACCGTATGCCGCAATAAATTCAATCGCGTTACATACTAATCCTTCGTATTGTTTCGCTTGCATTAAGTATCCGAATTGTGTGCCGCCTTGTCCTTTAAACTCGCGAGCAGCTGCTAACAATTCATCCCATGTTTTTGGCACTTTATCTTCTGGTACAATGTCTTTACGATAAAATAATAGTCCTGTGTCAATAAATTTTGGCATCGCCCATTGTTTTCCGTCAAAGTTTCCAGCTGCAAGTGCACCTTGGTTGTATGCACTTAAATCAATGCCGTCTTTTTCGATGAAACGATCGAGTGGAAGAACATATCCAGCTTGCGCAAACTCCGCTGGCCAAATAACGTCTAAGTCCATGACGTCAATTTCCGATGATTTCGCGTTTAACATCGTAACGTACGCATCGTGCTGTGCTCCTGTGTCGGAAGGCATTTCACGAAATTCGACGTCAATGTTTGGATATTTTGCTTCAAACGCTTTTACGATTTCTTCTGTCGCTTTTGTCGCATCTTTCCCGCGAGCATACACAATTTTTACAACTTCTTCAGATTTTTTTGCATCGTCTTTTTTATCCGTTGTTTCCTTCTTGTCTGTGTCTTGACCGCCAGAACAAGCAGTTAAGCCGAGTGTAAGCGCTAACAATGCAGAAGAAAATTTCGTTGCTTTCTTCATGAAAAAATCCCCCTTATTTTTAAAATAAAATGTATGTCAAGCTTCACTTTGGTGAAGCTCGCTACCAACTGTCGATGCGCGAACAATCAGTTGAAGTGGAAATTCGTAAATTTCTTGCACATCATATTTTTTTGTTTGAATTTTTTCTATCATCACATCAACCGCTTTTTGTGCCATTTGTTTCACAGGTTGATGCACCGTTGTAATTGTCGGATTCGTTAACTCCGTAATCGCTTGATTATCAAAGCCAACGACCGCTAAATGTTCAGGGATGCGATAGCCGCACGCCAACGCTTCAGATATAATGCCAGCCGCCACTTCATCGCTTCCGGTAAATACGGCAGTCGGACGATTGGAAAGCGCCATCATTTGTCGGAATACACGCTTTCCGTCCGCAATGTGAAACGCATCGCGAAAAGCGTATCGTTCATCAAACGTAAGCTTATATTCCGCTAACGCTTTTTTAAAGCCAATCTCACGCGATTTGGCTACATTGCTTCGATAGCCACCGGAACAATACGCAATTTTCGTATGGCCTTGTTCAAGCAAATGTTTCGTCGCTATGTATCCCCCGTACACTTGATCGAGCCGAACGGTTGGAACGTTTGCACAATCGTCAAACTCGTTGCAAAGAACGATCGGTCCATACTGTAAAAAAGGCTTCAACTGTTTCCACTCATTTTGGATAGAAGCTAAAATGACTCCGTCTACTTGCTTTGTTTTTAATAAATTCATATAGTTTAATTCTTTTTCCGGCGAGTAGCGCGTTTGACAAATAATGAGCTGATAGCCATGCTCCGCTGCTGCTATTTCTGTCGCTTCTACGAGCTCACTAAAAAATGGGTTTGTAATACGAGGAATAAATAATGCTAAAATGCTCGTTTTTTGATTCCGCAAACTTCTCGCCGAAGAATTAGGCACATATCCTAGCTTCTCCATCGCTTCAAGCACGAGCTTTCGTTTCTCTTCTGACACGTACGGGTGATTGTTTATGACGCGCGAAATGGTCGTCCGTGAAAGCCCCGTTAGCTTGGCGACATCTTCAATCGTCGCCATCCTCCCATTCCCCCTTATTTCAATCGAAAAGAAACGAATGAAATCGTTTTCATGTTTATATTATACTCACATCATCTTGTATATGCAAGTTAATTTTTTTAAAATTTTTTTCATTACAAAAAAACTTCTGAAGCGTCTTACGCCTCAGAAGCTTGTTCAACAATCGTTGTAAACTGTCGACGATGTTGAATTGTAAAATACGTCATTGTTCCAGCCATCATGACGACGATAAACATAAGCAGTTTACCGACGTTTTCCCACATAAATGAGAAATCACCGCTTGAAATGACAGCTTTTAATCCGAAAACAGAATATGTCATTGGCAACCATGCATTAAATAGTTGCAACGAACGTGGAATTAACTCAAGCGGGAACGTTCCAGCGCTTGTCGTTAATTGTAAAATTAATACAACAATCCCGATAAATCGTCCAGGATCCCCAAAAACTGTAACGAGAAATTGAATGACCGATAAAAAGGCAATGCTTGTCACAATGCTAAAGATGATAAATAACGGAACGCTTTTCACTTGTAAATCGAGCCCGAACAGCAATACGCTATCAGCAAGGAGCGCTTGTAAAATACCTACGCCGATGAGTACGCCAAATTTTGCAAAAAACCAACTAAATGGTGAGCGCGGTGCTGCAGCTGGCTCGCGAAGTGGAAAGACGATTGAAAGTAAAAGAGCGCCAACAAACAATCCTAATGATAAGAAATATGGCGTAAATCCCGTTCCGTAGTTTGGCACTTTATTCATTTTTTCATTTTTTACTTTCACCGGTTCAGCAAACATGTTGTATACATCTTCATTTGCCTTCACATCGCTTGCTTTCTCCGCACCTTCTTTTAATTTACTTGCTAGTTCTTCTGAACCGTCTGTTAATTGATTCATACCATCTTGCAATTTTCCTGTCCCGGTTGTTAACTCATTCATCCCATCGGCCAATTGTTGCGAACCGTCAGCCAATCGATGCGCACCATCTTGAAGTTGATCGGCACCGTCCGCAAGAACTTGCAATCCAGAAGCGAGCGTTTTGCCACCGTGAGCGAGCTTCGCTGTTCCTTGCTCCGCTTCTTTCATTTTTTCATGTAACGTAGTCATGCCTACAACAAGCTTTTCTTGACCGCTCGCAAGCGCATTCGCACCATCTGCCAACTGTTGTTGTCCCGCAAGCAGTTGATTCACGCCACCTTCGAGAGCGATATGCCCTTCATGCAACTGCTTTGCTCCATGACTTAACGATGTTGCTCCTGCTTGCAACGCCTTGGCGCCATCGTTTAACTGTGCCACTCCGTTTTCCACTTGCTTGCTTCCTAACGACAATTGCACAACGTTTTGTTTTAGTTGCTCATATACTGCTTTTTGCGCTGGATCTGACGTTTGCGCAATGAGGGCATCAAGTTGAACAGCTAACTTCTCTAACCCTCCTGCCACTTGAGTAGCACCTGTTTGAACTTGCGTAGCTCCTTGTTGCCACCCGGAAAGCGATGTCGCTAATTTTTCTGCTCCCCCGCTTAATTGCTCCGAACCTTGCAACAGCTGCGGCATACGTTCATCAAGTGCTTTCACTCCTTCAAGCACACGATTGGCCCCAGAAGCAAGCTTTGCCGTCCCTTCTTTTGCTTGTTGCGCTCCAACAACTAGCTGTCCTTGCCCATCAACCATGCGCTTCATTCCGTCATGAAGCGTTTGAACACCTGTTTCCACTTGCATCGAACCGTCAGCTGCTTGATGCAATCCGTCGGTAAATGCGATCGATTTCTCCGCAAGTGTCGCTAAATGGCGATACAATTCATTTGAACCATCTTGCGCTTGTTTCATGCCATCGTACAGTTTATTCGTTCCTTCGCTTGCATCAACGAGTCCATCATGCAACTTTTCTGCTCCATCGCTCGCTTTTGTTAGTCCATCTGCCAACGTTTTTACTTTGTCAAACATGTTTTCTGCGTACGTTTCAGTTAATGTTTTTGCGACTTCCGTTTTTATTTTTTCAACCGCCGTTGCGCCAATTTGGGCAGATAAAAAGTTAAATCCTTCATTTGGTTTGTAAATGAGTTGCAGTTTTTTCGGATGATCGTCTTGTAACGTTGTGGCATGTTGTGAAAAATGTTCAGGAATTTCAATGAGCATATAATATCGTTGTTCTTTTAACCCTTTTTCTCCTTCTTGTTCACTTACAAAATGCCAATCAAACTTCTTCTTTTCTCTCAACTTGTCAACAAGATCGTCACCAATACGAAGCTCTTCTCCTTCAAACGTTGTTCCTTTGTCTTTGTTTACAACGGCGACAGGTAAATCATCTAAATGATCGTACGGATCCCAAAACGCCCATAAAAACATGCCGCTATATAAAAGCGGAATAAACAACACAGCGATAATCGGAATGAGCACTTTCCGATTGGACGTGACCGCTTTTATTTCTTTCATCAACAATTGAAATGTATGCATATGCTCAACCCCCTTTTTTAAAATATTGACCAATTTGTTCATTTAGTCATTTCTTACAAAAAAGAGAAGGATCATCACCGAGATAATCCTTTTAACAAATACAAATGAAACAGTTCGGCAATTTTTTGTTGTGATAACGGCTCGTGCTCCTTCTCCCAATCAACGTTTAAAGCGATATACATTTTAAACATTAAAAACGCCGTTAACTCCGCATCGCACGAACGAATTTCCCCTTTTGTCATCGCCTCTTCAATCTTTTCACGAACGTAAGCGATCATTTCACGATCAAGCCGCTTCATGACGTCTCGTACAGCTGGCGTGCCAATATCACGAACTTCTTGTAAAAGTTTTATCGTCAGCTCATGCTCTTTGCGAAACGTAAAAATACGTTGCAAAGCGCGTTGTACGTTTTCGTTAAACGATAAGCGCTGATCAATCGCTACATCTGCTTCACGCTTAATTTCAGAAATGATGGAAGAGACGATTTCTTCAAGTAGCTCTTCTTTACTTTTGAAAAACGTATAAATCGTTCCTTTCCCAACGTTCGCCATTTTCGCTACTTGATCCATCGTTGTCGCCTTATAACCGAACAGCGAAAACGACTTCGCTGCCGCTTCAATAATTTGTTTTCTTTTTTCTGACATAGGCGTTCATCCTTTATTTTGACTAAATGAACATTTTGGTCATTTCGTTTTAAATCATAACATACATCACATGCACTTGCAATAGAAAAGGTGCCTTATTTAAGAAGACACCTTTTCCTTCGCGTAACATAAATAGTGCAACACTTTTTTTACCGCTTCTTCCCCTTGATCGATACAATCTGGAAGACCGAGACCTTCATACGAACTTCCTGCTAAAAAGATGCCAGGAAGCTGTTGTTGCATATTTTGTTTGACGCGCTCGATTCGTTCGCGATGGCCGACAATATATTGCGGCATCGATTGTTTCCAACGCGTCACGATCGAAAACATCGGTTTCGTCGTTATGTTCATTACTTTATTTAAATCGTCCATCACCACTTGAACAATATCATCGTCTGTTTGGTCGACAATCGCTTCATCTCCAGGGCGCCCGACATAACAGCGCAACAACACGTAGCCTTCCGGTGTCGTATGCGGCCATTTTTTATGCGTCCACGTACATGCAGTAATCGTATAGTCGCTATCCCGCGAGACGACAAATCCCGTTCCGTTCATATCTTTTGCTACCGCCTCTTTCGGAAAGGCTAATGCGACCGTGGCCACAGATGTAGATGGCATCGTTTCAAAAGAAGAAAACATCGTTTCATTTGGAAAAAGCGATGACAACGATTGATGCGGAACCGCAACGATGACGCTATCCGCTTCTTTTTTCTCCCCATTGCTTAACGTTAACACGTATCGGTCATCTACCTTTTCAATCCGCTCGACACGTATCCCTTTATGCACGGTTCCTTTTTCGAGCTTTTGCTCTATGGCATCAACGAGCGATGACAACCCTGTTTTTAACGTTTGGAAAATGCCTTTTTCGCTCTTTTGCTTCGTTTTTTGCTTTGGCATTGATCGTTTCATACCTAGCACGAGGCTTCCGTGCTTTTGTTCTAAATGGAAATATTGAGGAAATGTCGCCATTAAGCTTAACTGATCGATATCCCCAGCATAAATACCCGATAATAAAGGCTCAATTAATCGATCGACAACTTCATTGCCGAGACGCCGACGGAAAAACTGACCGAGCGACACGTCTCCTTCCGCTTTTAACGGTGGCAACACAAAGTCAGCAGCGGCACGAAGCTTGCCAACCGGAGAAAAAAGACGCGTCACGACAAACGGGGCAAGCTTTGTCGGGATCCCCATCACCGCTCCGCCCGGAATCGGATGTAGCGTTCGATTCACTAAAATGTACGATTGCCCGGCCGTGTTATGCACAAGCTCTTTTTCAAGCCCGACTTCATGAATGAGACGAGAAGCGCTCATTTTTCGTGCTAAAAAAGAGTCTGGACCGCGTTCAATAACAAACCCGTCGCGATACACCGTTTGCACTTTTCCGCCAAGTCGATGGCTCGCTTCAATTAATTCACACGAAATCGGTATATTATTTTCTCGCGCTTCTTTTTGCAAGTAATACGCAGCCGTTAATCCCGTTATTCCACCGCCAATAATGACGACTTTCTTTTTCATAACGACCAGCCTTCTTTACGTAAATGGTTTAAAACAACGGTTGCAAGGGCGTCAATAAACTGTGGATGCGCATTCGGCATCGGTGGACGATAGTAACTTACCCCTAATTCGTCCGTTACTTGCTTGCATTCAATGTCGTTATCGTATAACACTTCTAAATGATCTGCGACAAATCCCGCTGGAACATATACAAACGCCTCGTATTTCTTTTCTTCGTATAATTGCCGTGTTAAATCTTGCACATCAGGGCCTAGCCACGGCTCTGGCGTATTCCCTGCACTTTGCCATCCGATCACATAGTCAGAAACGCCTGCTTCTCTCGCAATCAAGTCCGCCGTTTCTTGTAGCTGTTGCGGATACGGATCGCCCATAGCAATAATTTTTTCAGGCAAGCTATGCGCTGACACGATTAACATCGCTTTGTTGCGCTCTCGTTCAGACATCGCCGCATACGTTTCTTTCACTCGGTCGGCCCAATATTGAATAAATTTTGGCTCAGTATACCAACTTTCCACACACGTCAATGTCGGTCCACCTAAACGCGCCGCTTCTTCTTTCGCTCGTCCGTTGTACGATTTGATGCTAAACGTCGAAAAATGTGGGGCTAATACGATCGAAACCGCTTCTTCAATGCCGTCTTCATGCATTTGCCGAACAGCATCTTCAACGAACGGTTCAATATGCTTCAACCCTAAGTATACGCGAAATTTAACGTCATCTTGCACTTCATTCAGCCGTTCAGCAAGCTTTTCCGCCTGTTGTTTCGTAATGGCCGCAAGCGGAGAAATCCCCCCGATCGCTTCATAGCGTTCGCGAAGATCGGCCAACATTTCTTCCGACGGTTTACGACCGTGTCGAATATGCGTATAATATCGCTCTAAATCTTCCTCTTTGTATGGCGTACCGTACGCCATGACAAGTAGTCCCATGACTTTTTTTGACATCGTTCATTCATCCTTTTCTTTTTGCTGAATATTCATGGATAAACGCTGTGAGCCGTTTTAACGTCTCTGGCTGAATTTGCGGGAAAATGCCATGCCCTAAATTAAATACGTACCCACCTTCATGCGCCATTCCTTCATCTAAAATTTGTTTCACGCGCGCTTCAATGACTTCCCATGGCGCAAGCAATACGGCTGGATCTAAGTTGCCTTGTAGCGCTTTCGTTAGTCCCATCTCTTTCGCTTCACGAATTGGCAAACGCCAATCTAAACCGACGACGTCAAGCGGCAAGTCATGCCATTCTTTCGCTAAATGGCTTGCACCGACACCGAACATAATGAGCGGCACGTTTTCATCGCGAAGCGCTGTAAAAATGCGCTCCATCGTCGGCTTAATAAATTGTCGATAATCGGCAACGTTTACCGCTCCAACCCATGAATCGAAAATTTGAATCGCACTTGCCCCAGCGCGAATTTGTGCTTTGACGTAACGAATCGTCATATCCGCTAGTTTATCCATAAGCGCAAACCATGCTTTCGGTTCTGCGTACATAAACGCTTTCGTCTTATTATAGTTTTTCGAAGGACCACCTTCAATCATGTAGCTCGCTAATGTAAACGGCGCACCGGCAAAACCGATCAGCGGCACAGTCAGTTGCTCTTTCGTTAATATTCGAATCGTTTCAAGGACGTACGGTACATCATGTTCTGGGTCGATTTCACCGAGACGTTCGACATCGGCAAGAGAGCGAATCGGATTCGCAATGACCGGACCAATTCCCGCTTTAATATCGACGTCAACCCCGATGGCTGGAAGCGGTGACATAATATCTTTGTAAAGAATCGCCGCATCGACGTTATATTGTTCGACAGGCAAACGTGTCACGTACGCACATAGCTCTGGTCGATGAGTAATTTCAAAAAGGGAGTACTTCTCTTTTAAAGCCCGATATTCTGGTTGTGAACGTCCTGCTTGTCTCATATACCAAACTGGAACGTATTCTGTCGCTTCTCCGCGACAAGCGCGTAAAAATGTATCGTTTTTAATCATCATGTCCATCCTTTCACATTATGTAATCGCTTATATTATAGTGTAGCGAAATAACTCATTTGTTTCCACTAACACAACTATACCGATTTTTTCACCGTCTGGGTAGTAATAATACGCAACGTTCATGAAATCGCCAAGAAGAAAAGAAAGTGGTAAAATATGAGCAACGAATGAAAGGAGAGGATGTTCGTGTACGTATTTATGACAAATGGTACGATCGACTATTTACAACGATTGCGCAGTCAATATCCGAGTGAACAAATGTTGCTCGTATGCGATGAGGAAAACGGAATGCTCATTCATGAGACGGAAGGAAAAAGCGTCTTTCATGAGCCGCGTCCGTATGAAGTGCTTGATGCTGTTGGATCATTCGGAGGGACGTTTGTCGTGTGTAATAACATTCCGGTCACTGACGAAGGAAGACCGCTATTTGAACATCGGTTTCAACAGCGGGCGCGCTTAATTGAACAAGAACCAGGATTTGTCGCCATTCGTGTCTTACGTCCGTTAAAAAGCGATACGTACGTCATTATGACGATGTGGGAAAACGAAAGTGCCTTTCGCCGTTGGCAACAATCAAAAGCGTATGAAAAAGCGCATCAAAAACGCAGCACAGAAGAAGGAATAGATCAACAACGATCCATTTTCCCGCGTCCATCCTATGTGACAACATATACGGTTGTAAAAGAAGGCTGACATGTCGTCAGCCTTTAGTCGTTCCAAGCGTTCATGCCGCCGCGCACATTGAAAACGCGCTTAAAACCATTTTTCACTAATATTTTTGCCGCTTGATTGCTGCGCATGCCGCTTTGGCAAATAACAATCGTTTCTTTTTCCCGATCAAGTTCGTTCAATTTGGCAGATAGCTCATGAAGGGGAATGTTTTTAAACTGACGAATGTTGCGCGCTCGATATTCTGCTGGTGTGCGCACATCGATGAATTGACGATTTTTCGTTTCTTTTAGTTTGCTTTTTAACTCATCGGGCGTGATATGTTCGACACCTTTTGTCGGCAACATTTTCGTCGCAACAAAGTAAATGAGTAAAATAATGAAAACAGCATTGATCCATGTGCCCATATGTTCTCCTCCTAAATACGTATATGGGTATATTACATTGTTTTCGGACGTTTGTCAACGATGGTATAATGGAAAAAACAGAAAGGACGGTGCATATGAAAACGTTGTTATTTACTAAACTTCACGAATATTACGACGACATGGTAGCGATTCGTCGCCATTTCCATCAACATCCTGAGCTATCGTTTCAAGAGTATAAAACAGCCGCGTATATTGCGAATTACTATAAACAACTCGGCATTCCTGTTCGAACAAACGTCGGAGGAAATGGAGTAGTCGCCACCATTCATGGCCAACAAGGCGGAAAAACGGTGGCACTTCGAGCGGACTTCGATGCTCTCCCTATTCAAGATGAAAAAGATGTCCCTTACAAATCGACCGTTCCGGGTGTCATGCACGCATGTGGACATGATGGGCATACGGCGACGTTACTTGTTCTTGCTAAGGCGCTTTATGAATTGCGCGAGCATTGGAGCGGCACGATCGTGTGCATTCATCAACATGCAGAAGAATACGCACCAGGCGGGGCAAAAGCGATGATTGAAGACGGTTGTTTAGAAGGAGTAGACGCCATTTTTGGCACACATTTATGGGCAACAGAGCCAACAGGAGTCATTCAATATCGTACAGGACCGATCATGGCAGCTGCCGACCGTTTTCAAATCGTTATTCAAGGTTCTGGCGGTCACGGCGCGGAACCTCACAAAACGAAAGATGCGATCGTTACCGCATCACAGCTTGTCCTACATTTACAGCAAATCGTCAGCCGACGCGTCGATCCACTTGAACCTGCTGTTGTTTCGATCGGCTCTTTCGTTTCCGACAACGCATTTAACGTGATCGCTGATCGCGCGACATTAGTCGGGACGGTGCGCACATTTTCTGAACAAGTGCGCAATGACATTGAAAGAGAAATTGAACAAATTGTCAAAGGAACTTGCATCGCCAACGGTTGTACGTACGAATACACGTATATGCGCGGCTATCCGCCCGTTGTAAACCATGAAGAAGAAACGAAATTTCTCATCGCTACCGCTCGTGAAATAGAAGATGTGACCGATGTCGTTGAAATTCAGCCACATATGGGCGGGGAAGACTTCGCTTATTATTTACAACATGTAAAAGGAACGTTTTTCTTTACAGGCGCAAAAGCCGAAACAACAACGATCGCCTATCCGCACCATCATCCGAAATTTGATTTCGATGAACGCGCCATGCTTATTGCAGCAAAAACGCTTGGTCTTACAGCGATCAGTTATATGAAAAAAGACGAGAAGCAGTTTTAATCCGCTTCTCGTTTTTTTCCCACATAAAACATCACCGCGACATAACAGACGAAAACAATAAAAAACGTCCATAACATAACAAAAACGCCGTGAGCGATATATGCAACCATCGCAAAAATAAGCGCTTGGCTCATCCCAATAGAAAGTAACACGCGCATGAACGACCGATGCGCCTCAGCAGGCGACAACGGATAAAGAAACAAAATCGGATGGCCTCGGTGATACGAACGGATCGAAAGCAGTTGAAGCGCTGTGGCATAAGCACACAAAAGAGCGAACCACTCCACACCGCGAGGCAACGTAAAAATAAAGACGCTACCGATCGCTGTTAGGCGAACGAACAAGCCGAAATAGTCGCCTGCACGGAAAAAGGTGCGTGCATACAAATACGTATACGGTCGCATATGGAAACGATCAAGTAAACGGAAAAAGAACCGAAGCCACGTTCGTTTTTTGACTGTATGTTTGATGTATGGAACATCGACAAACGCATGTGCGAGCCGATAAAATGCTTGCATTCGCTTTCGTTCATCCGCAAGCAACTGCTCCCATTGGATTGCGTTTTCTTTTCCTTTTCGCTCCACATAAAGCGAAATGATAACCATAAACAATAAAGGGACAAGCATCCATACATATTGTTTCAATAATAAAAAATAAAACAACGTCACATTTACTAAAAAGCGAACGAATGTGTGAAAACGATCTCGCCCGATTCGCGACTCCTCTTGCCATTGAACGAACGTATTCCACCCTGTTAATAATACAATTGCCATCACGACAACTGAAAGTGGCTGCGTTGAAAACTTCACGTGAAGGGGCAAAAGAACGACGAAGACGATGAGCGAAACATACAAATGAAGAAAAAAACTATATCCTGCCGCGCGCCAAAAATAAGGACGAAGCCGTCTTTCCACCGGAAGAAGAAACACCGCATCCGCTTCTTTGACAAGCGTCCGCACCCCGCCTTGCGTCACCGCAAAAGCGATCAGAAGCGAGGCAACGATCGCGTAAGGAAACAACGTCAGTTCATCGACTGCTCGCTTATAAAATACAGCGCCCACCCCGATACTAATAAATAAGACGAGCAATAAATGGTCGTTAAACATATATCGACCGTATCGTCTCACTTCCGCCATATGAGCGATCATTCGCTGTTTCCATAACTGTTTTCCATCAATCATCGTTCGTCTCTTCCTTCGTTAATTCGATATATATATCATCTAACGTCGCATGAGGCATATGTAGCTGTTCTTGAAGCGTTGGCAATGATCCTGTTGCTTTTACTTGTCCGTTATGCAAAATGACGAATGAATCACAATATCGCTCTGCCGTCGCTAAAATGTGCGTCGACATAAGAATCCCCGCTCCTTCTTGTTTTCTTTCCTCAATAAGCTGAAGCAACGCTTGAATGGCGAGCGGATCTAACCCAACAAACGGTTCATCAATGATATAAAGCGGCACGTCCACTAAAAAAGCGCACATAATCATCACTTTTTGCTTCATCCCTTTTGAAAAAAACGCAGGGAACGCACTTAATTTTTTTTCAAGCCGAAACGCCTTCAGCAATTTTGGCACGCGCTGTTTATACGCTTGATCCGATACACCATAAGCCATAGCAGTGAGACGTAAATGTTCTTCTAACGTTAATTCTTCGTATAAAGCAGGCATTTCGGGAATGTATGTAAATTGTGCCCGATATCGTTCCGGGTCGTCTTGAAACGTCATGTCGTTGATCGTAATCGTTCCTTTACGCGGTTGCATCAATCCGATGATATGTTTAATCGTCGTGCTTTTTCCTGCCCCATTTAACCCGATTAACGCAACGACTTCTCCTTTTTGTACAGTAAACGATACGTCATCTAAAATGTTTTGTTTCGTATAGCCCCCGAATATGTGTTGAACTTGTAATAGCACCATCGTCGCTTTCCTTTCTTCATATCATTATTTTTTATTTTAACAAATGAATAACGAAAAGAAAAACGGGTTATGATAAGTAGCGAAGAGGGACAAACAAGTAGCAAGTCGCAGTGAGCAACAAAGCAAGTTCAAGAACACGATGAAATGAGGTGTCTACGGGCCGCACATTAAGCTAGCCTGTAACAACGAAAGCACTCCCTTAAAAAGGGGATGGTCATCTTGAACAACGTCGTACTCACAAACGCGTAACGGACTCTACTCGTAAATGAGGTGTTCCCAAAAGACACGTAATCATGAAGCTCCCTCTTCAATGGGCAGGATGCGATGCGCATCCTGCTCTTTCCGTTTTCGAAACGACAATCTTGTGGTAAAATAAAGACAAAATGGAAAGAAAGGTGGCGTGATGATGAGCGACTGTATTTTTTGTAAAATTATAAACGGAGACATTCCTGCTGCAAAAGTATTTGAAAATGAGCATGTCATCGCCTTTTTAGACATTAGTCAAGTGACGAAAGGACATACGCTCGTCGTACCGAAAGTACATAAAGAAAATATTTATGAATTAACTTCAGACATCGCCCAACGTGTCTTTGAGGTCGTTCCGACAATCGCCAATGCGATTCGTGAACAATTTTCCCCAGAAGGCATCAACATTTTAAGCAACAACGGAGAAATTGCGGGACAAACCGTTTTCCATTATCATATGCACATCATTCCGCGATACGGTAAAGGGGATGGATTTGGGGCTGTGTGGAAATCACATCAGAGCGACTACACGTTTGATGAATTACAACACATCGCTGCGCAAATTAAACAAGCTCTATAAAAAAGAAGGTGTCCTCGTGGGCACCTTCTTCCGTTCGAAGATAAGAAAGTATAAAATTTGGAGTTGATGTCTAGCTCCAAGCGCCATCGGCTCGAGTCGCTTCGCCCCACACTGCGGCGGCAACAGCCTCCTCGGTGGGGCTTGTGCGCTCTTCGCCGATAGGCGGGCGCTTTGCGCTTTTCTTATAAACGTTTTATTCGCTTTTTAATGCGTCTTTTAACGATTTGTCTTTAATGTCGACATTCGCTTCTTTCATAAGCTTATCGAGTTTCGATTGCACTTTCGATGCATCGAGTTTGCTCTTTTTCACTTCATATTCCATTTCTTCTTTCATTTCATCAAACGACTTTTTCTCTTCTTTATCTGTCACTTTAATGATATGGTAGCCAAATTGCGTTTTCACTGGGTCGCTTACTTCACCGACTTTTAACGCATACGCTGCTTTTTCAAATTCTTCAACCATTTTTCCAGGCCCAAACCAACCTAAATCGCCACCGTTTTGAGCAGAACCTGTATCTTTCGAATATTCTTTTGCTAATTTTGCAAAGTCTTCGCCTTTTTCTAATTTCGCTTTCATTTCTTTTGCTGTTTTTTCATCATCTACTAAAATGTGGCTCGCTTTCACTTTCGGCTTATATTCATTGTAATATTTTTTCAATTCTTCATCTGACACTTTTATATCTTCCATCGCCGCTTTTTGTCGCAACAAATCAAGTTTTACCATGTTGCGAATCGCTTCTTCTCCATTTTGTTGCACCGCTAAATCATATTGAACGCCATACATCTCTTTTAAATTTTCGATTTCCTTATCGATTTCTTTATCCGTTACTTTAAATTTTTTGCTTAACACTTTCTCATGCACAAGGTCGCGCAACACATCTTTCCCGAAACGCTCTTTCATTTCGTTATATAGCTCGTCTTTTGTAATGTTACCTGCCTTCGTTTCGACGACAACGTCTGATCCGTTATTACAAGCCGAAAGTGCAAGCATGGCCGCTGCCGACATTGCAACTGTCCATTTTTTCATTTCCTCACAACTCCTATCTATAAATATACACAAAACATACTATACCATATTTTTTCCGAAAGCTAAAATAAAGCACGTATGCGCCCATACCTTTTTGCTTCTTTTGACATACAATACATTGTCAAAGCGTCGCAACGCCTTCATATACGAAAGGAGGTGTCGTCTATGGGTGCAGGAGTAGGATATGCAAACGGATTTGCGTTAATCGTTGTGTTGTTTATTTTATTAATTATCGTTGGTGCAGCTTGGTTATACTAAACGAATGAAAGCTGACAGGGACACTGTCAGCTTTTTTACGCAAATAATACTTCGATGTAGGAAGAAATAAGTAAGATCGTAATAAGGACGTTAATTGTGCGAAACACTTTCGGTTGTTTTTCTTCTGGAATTTCTTTTTGAATACAAAGTGAATTCGTGAGCTGATTAATCATGAAAAGCACAATTGTCGCAAGGGGTATAAAATAAAGCGCCAAAACATTCCCCTCCTAGTTTTATGTATTTACTCCCCTACTTTACAACGATTTTTTCGAGAAATCAATAATGGACATTTCATTTATGCAACAATTCCTGTAAAATAATACACACAAGCACACAAAAGGAGTTTCGAAAGATGAGCATCGAACAACGCATGGAAAAACTCGAATATTATTGTTCGCTCATGTTGGACATGATCGCACCAGAAACGAGGCCGTTTTATGCGCTCGTCATTCGGTATGGCTTAACAAAAGAAGAAGTTGAACATACGTTGCGCCTTTGCGAACAATTAAGTGAACAATATAAACAACAAAAAGAGGAAGGATTCGTCATTTTCACCTCGCTTTTTCATGAATTTGCGGGTGCGCTTCATCCGAACCTTCCACTTGCTGAGACGATCGACGCGTTAAAAAAACAACAATTATTCGTTCCACTTATGACAGAGTTTCAACGTTTATTACATACGCTCAACGAATGAAGCTACTTCTTCTTTTTGCTCATCTTTCTTTTTTAACTTTCCATTTTCTTCAACAAACTCTTGGTCGATGTTTTGAAAGGAACGTTCAAAAATTTCCATAAAATCGTCGCCGTACACATTTCGAATCATACACATCATTTCTAACATTTCTGGAAATTTACCATACAATTCGTACAGCGGCTGAATCCCTTGAAGAACAGACGTCCGTTTCGGATCATACGACTCCATTAATTTTAATAAAATCTCTTCCCCTTTGTCCGTCAACTCAATGTACGTATTTCGCTTATCGTCTTCTTTTTTCGAAAACGACAATAGCCCGCGCTCCTCTAATTTTTTCGAAAAGTTAAATGCCGTCGATACGTGCATGACACCAAACTTTGCGATTTCAGAAATCGATGCTCCTTTTAAATGGTATGCAATCCATAAAATATGATGCTCGTTAATGTTTAAGTCAAATGGTTTAATCCATTGTTGCCAATCTTTTTCGATTGATTTCCACAACGCTTTACTTAATTGGGCCACCCTTTGACTAAATAACATCGCCTCTTTAACAGAATAATGTCGTTCCGTGCTTTTCATCTCTCCACCCACTTTTTCGTATTTCTTTCTTTTTATCTTTTATTATGCCAGTAAAACAATAAATAATAAAGTATTAAATATTAGAATTTTTTAATAAATTGAAATATAGAATTTTCGAACTAGGAGGAACAAACATGGTCATCGCGACGGCGACGCTTGGGTTCATCTTTTTGTATTTGACGATTGCCACGTTTTCTATGTTGAATAAAGCGCGCATGTATCCCCCGAAAAAAGTATTAAAGCAACGCATGAGTGTATTTGGAAGCCTTGCTCTCTTTTTTATCGCCATTACCTTTTTACTTTTACGCATGCAGCAGTAACAACGATATAAGGAAAACCCGACCATAAACGATCGGGTTCTTTTTATTATTGTTGCGGAACGGTATATGTTCGTCTCATCAGCGATTGTACGATCGGATAAATGACGACCATCGCAATCGTATTGACAAACGCTGTTGGAATGACGACAGCAACGAACAATCCGCCAAACGTTGCTCCTCCTGGCAAACCGACAACCGCTAAAGCAACGGCCAAGAACGTCGCACCAGAAATAAACGTGCCAATCGCAGTAAGCAATGCCGCTTTTACTGGCGTCACTTTCGTCTTAAACAGCATTAACAATCCAAAACAGAGTGTAGCCGTCACAATTTTATCAACGACGTTCGGGATAAATCCCCCAGGGAAGCTTGTCGTCACCCCAGAAATGATCCCTGTTGCAATCGCTAATAAACTAACGGCTGTTTTGTTCGGGAAGAGCATCATGCCTAAAAACATCATCGTCAACATCATATCTGGCTTCATCCCAAAGAAAAATCCCGGAATGACTGCGTGCAACACCGCACCGATCCCAACAAAAAGCGATAATAATACTAACGTTCTCGTATTCATTTCTCATCTCTCCTCATCTCATTCTTTTCTCTTCTCAGCTTGTAAACAAGTTTAACAATATTATAGCACTTTAAAGTGTCGACGTAAAATAAAAATTTTCAAAAAATATTTTTTCGGAACGTTTCCATAAATTGCACTAACGCTTCACATGCTTCGATGTCAACCGCATTATAAATAGATGCGCGACATCCACCGACAGAGCGATGACCTGCTAATCCAATGAACCCTTTTTCTTTTGCTTCCGCTAAAAACTTCTTTGTGAGCTCCTCATTCGGCAACGTAAACGTTACATTCATATGCGAACGGCTTTCTTTTTTTGCATGCCCTTTGTAAAATCCTTCACTTTCATCAATACAACGGTATAATATCGCGGCTTTTTCCGCATTTTTCTTTTCGATCGCTTGCACGCCACCTTGTTCCTCTACCCATTCGAGCACGAGCGATAACATATAAATCGCAAACGTCGGTGGCGTGTTATATAACGAACGGCTTTCGCTATAAGTCCGATAGTTTAACATCGTCGGCAAACGGTCGTCCCCTTTCGCCAACAAATCTTTCCGAATAATGACGACCGTCACGCCTGAAGGTCCTAAATTTTTTTGCGCTCCTGCATAAATGAGCGCAAAACGGCTCACATCAATATCACGGCTTAAAATATCGCTTGACATATCGGCAATTAAATCAACGGACACGTTCGGAAATTCACGCCATTGCGTTCCTACAATCGTATTGTTTGACGTAATGTGCAAATACGCAGGACGCTCGGACAGCTCGATATTCGTCGGAATGTATGTATATTGTTCCTCCTTCGACGAAGCTGCTACGTGCGTCGCCCCTACTTTTTTTGCCTCTTTCATCGCTTTATCCGACCATGAGTCCGTCAACACATAGTTGCCGACTTCCCCTTCCTTCAACAAATTCATCGGCACCATAGAAAATTGTAAACTTGCTCCCCCTTGTAAAAAAAGCACATCATGCGTATCAGGAATGTTCATCAACTTACGCAACAACATTTCTGCGCGCTCATGCACCGCATCATATTCTTTGCTTCGATGGCTCAGTTCCATGACTGACATGCCTGTTTGTTGAAAGTTGAGCAATTCTTTTTGTGCTCGCTCTAACACGGCTAGCGGCAAAGCAGACGGTCCTGCATTAAAATTGTACGCTCGCTTCACACTTTTCTCCCCCTCATGTCATGTAATAATATATATCCTAACACGAAACGCAAAAAAATGAAGAAAAATTTTTGTGAATTTTTAAAAAAGAAAAAAGACCTTGTTATTCCAAGGCCTTTTGTCGTTGCTGACGCGCTTGACGAATACGCTCCATGTACACTTCTCCTTCTTTCTCTAGCAACTTTTCATCTATTTTTCGCTCTTCTCTCGCCGTGCGAATGGCCATATATCCGCTAATTATAATCCCAGCAAGAAGCAATGTAATAAGCATACATATCCCCCTTTAAGCTTGTCTTACTTTACACATATGCGAACAATCGGAAAAATAGACGTATAAAAGAAGGAAATGATTACGAAGGAGCGAATACATGCAAAGGAAAGGGGTGGAGAAATTGAAAACATATACGTTAACCGTTTTTGAAAAGACAGGAGAAAAACTGCTTGATGAAACATTTACTGCCGCCAACGATGACGAAGCAAAACGAATTGGCGAACAAAAATTAAAAGAAAAACAGTTAGAACATAAAACGCATCGTTGCACAACATCAAGCGGTAAACTTATTTTATTTCATCGATAAAGCCCCGATCATCTCGGGGCTAAAATAATTGTTCCATCATTTTTAATTTTTCGTTCGTGTAATGTTCATAATGTTCGTTATACACTTTCGGTTCTTTCGGATTCGCAAAATGCGTAATCGCTTTTGTTTCTGGGTGCACGAATTTGCTCGATGCCCCACATCCTAATCCGATAATCGACTGTTGTTCTTCCATAATCATAATGTTATAAATACTTTCTTGACCAGGCAAAGCATAACCGACGTTTTCTAAATTGCCGAGAATATTTTTTTGACGATATAGATAATACGGTACATATCCTTTTTCCTTCGTCCATCGTTCCGCGCGCTTCATCATTTCACTAATTTCATCACGATCCGCGACTTTATACTTTTCTTTATTTTTCGTCATTTCCGAAGCGCGCTTAAACGACAGCGTATGCACCGTCAACGATTCCGGCATCAATTTTTCTGTTTGTTCGAGCGTATAATGAAATTGCTCAACACCTTCCCCTGGCAAACCGATAATTAAATCCATATTAATATTGTTCATGCCTGCTTCGCGAGCAAGATGAAACTTCTCAATCGTCTCCTCAACCGTATGATGACGACCGATCGCCCGCAACGTTTCTTGAATGTATGATTGCGGATTAATGCTAATGCGGTCGATGTTCCATTTTTTCAGCACCGCTAGCTTCTCCGATGTAATTGTATCTGGTCTTCCTGCTTCAACTGTAATTTCACGCACGCGCTCGACGTTTGGAAAAACGCGATACATATGCGCATATAGCGCATCCATCTCCTCCGCTGTAATGCTTGTCGGTGTGCCTCCACCGTAATAAATTGTCGTAATTGGAATGTTGCGCTCTTTCAGAAACTGTCCAATTTTCTCCATTTCATAATGCAATCCGAATAAAAACGAATCGACAGACCCTTGTTTTCCTTGAATCGCATAGGCTGGAAACGTACAATACGCACATTTCGTCGGACAAAACGGAATACCGATATAAATGCTCACTTCTTTCGATAAATCGTATAAATCCGGCACAACCGTCAACTGACGATCAACAATGTGTTGCATAAGCTCAATTTTCTCGTCCGTCACTAAATAATCTTCGCGCAATGTGCGATGCGCTTCTTCTTTCGTGAAACCGGAACGTAATTTTTGATGAAGTAACTTTACCGGACGAACTCCTGTTAAAATCCCCCACTGTTGCACAACGCCTGTATATTGCTGTAATAGTGATAAATATATATACGAAACGGCATGTTTTACTTGCTTCATGCGTCCTTTTTCTTCTTCTGTTTTCCAAAACCGTTCGTAATGAGCCGCATACGTGTGACTATGTTCATCTTGCAACGTACCAACAACGACGAGCTGTTCTCCTTGTTGCACATGAATCGTCACACGCACATTCGCTTCTTCTGTTCGTGCGAAAGAGAGCGTTTGCTCTTCAAAAAATAGACCGGTAATAACCTCTAAAGAACGTTGAAAACGATCAACCGGCTCAAGTCCGCAAATGTCAATACGCAATGAAATCACCTTTCGCTTCAAAGTATTAAACTCATTTAAGTGTACAGAAGAAGCGAAAAGCTCGTCAAGAAACGGAAATTATTTTTTCTCTGTCGTGCGAATTTGCCGTAAAAATTGCGGGCGATGTTGCTTTCGAAAATGTTCTTTAATCATATAAGCCACACCTAGTTGCTCGTTTGAGCGCGTCACCCAATCAGCAACCGCTTTTACTTCATTTGGCGCATTCCCCATCGCAACGCCAAGACCAGCCGCTTCAATGGCTGGCATATCATCCATATGATCGCCGATCACAACCATTTCTTTTAACGAAATACCAAGTTCGTTTCCGAGACGAATGAGCCCGTTTAGTTTTGAAACGTTTTTTGGCAACAATTCGATTTTCCCGTCACTAATGGTGAGGGAGATCTCTGGAAACGCGCGTTCCATCGTTTCGACGATGTCATCACATTCGTCTTCGTTTGAATAAAAGACGTCAATTTTCATGACATCAATCGGATCATCGCGCAGCACATCACTTAATGAATCAACAAATTGCGCTGGGTAAAAAAACGGATCCCCTAAAATCGTTTTCGCAATCATATTGTTTTTTACTTTTTTTCGATTCCCGATCGAATACCGTTCATGAAGTAAACGAACGTTGCAGTTAAAATGTTCAAGCACGTGCACAATATCAAACGTTTTTTGCGCCGGAATGACCGACTCATATAACTTTTCTTCTAACGACTTCGCGACGAGCGCGCCTTGAAATGTCACTAAATACGAATCTAATTTCAACGCTTTCGCCACTTTTTTGGCTGACAAAAAGTTTCTTGACGTCAGCAACGTAACATATACGTCTTTTTTCTTCACAAAATCGATCGCTTCTTTCGTTTTTTTCTCTAATTTTCCGTTTGATTTTAATAACGTACCGTCAATGTTGAGCGCAAGCAATTTATACATGATCGTCCCCCCTCGATGTCATGGCTTCATTCATACGTATGACAAGGGTATAAAAAAAAGAACACCCATTTTCATGAGTGTCCGTCATATAGCTGCTCAATTGGTTGAATCATCGCGGCCATCGCTTGAGCAAACAATTCGTTTAAACGTTCCTCTGCCTGAATAAGCCGCGCGATATTTTCGTTCATTTCAATGACGTGCAAATGTTGTTGCAACAATTCGACATCTGCATCGCTGACCGGAAATCCGCTCATTTGTTTTTGTTGAAGCTGTTTTTGCAACGTGCGAAATTTCGCAAATAATTGATGTGCTGTCGGGTCGCGTTGCACTTGCTCATAAGCGCGACGAAGTTCGGCAAACGGTTCACTCATACGAATCGCTGTCGAAAGTTCGTGAATAGTTTGAAAGACGTCCATGCGACACGCTCCTCTCCTTTTTCCCTCTCTTTTTACGATATGAGCGAAGCGGTCGCTGTATGTCTACAATTGAATGAAAAACGTAATGCAACCTTGAATGAGTCCGATGACTCCACCTAACAAAGCCCCTAAATACGTAATCATTTTAAACTCGCGGCGCGAAATCGTTAAAATCATTTCCTCTAGCCGTTCCACAGAAAACGATGCCACTTCTTCTCGAACGATGTCTTGCAAATGAAGTCGCTTCATCCATCGTTCAATGCGTTCAGAAGCGAACTGTAAAAGAAAACGAACGAATGTCGGCAATGAAGCGCGCACATGAGAAGCGACAAGCGGACCGAGCGGCTGCTGAAGCGGCTCTTGCACAACGGCTACTGTCAGTCGCTTGATCCATAACACAATTCTTTCATGGCCGATCATTTGCTCCACGTCTTGCACATGTATCGCTTTCACTTTTTCCCATTCGTTTGTAAATAGTTGCACGAGTAATTGTTTTGCCCCGTCACTTTGTAAAAATTTCACGATTTCCGGGCGAATTTTGTCCGCTAAGCTGACGTTGCCAAGAAACATTTGAATCATATTCCCAAACATGCCGCGGCTTTGTAAAAATTCATTTATCATCTGTTCAATTTGCCGCTCTCCTTGCTCGCTCTCTACATACGTGCGCAAACGAAACAATAAACGATCGGCGATGGAAGGAATGGCATGATCAATTTTTTGTAATAACTCACTTGGAATGATATGATAAAGCGGTTGTTCACTATATTGTGACATCATCGTTTTATATTTTTTTTCAATCCACATTTCAGCGATTTGCTCAGGATGCTTAACACCGAATCGCTCAAGCCAATCGGCAACCGTCCGATCCGATTGTAGCCAGCGTTCGATTTCTTCTTGCACATAGTTTGTCATATCCCGAACAAACGCTTCATCGTTTAGCTTCCGACGCAGTCCGTCCGCTGTTAATAAATGTTCAACGACCATGCGCCCAAGTTGTTCCGCTAATTCTTCTCTCCGCTTCGGAATTAATCCCGGTGTAAATGGGATTCTTCTTCCTGCGATATACATTGGGCGATACGGACGAAACAGCATTTTAATCGCAAGTGAATTCGTCATTCCTCCGATCAATGCGCCAACCGCGATCATAAACAATAAATAAAGAAAAAGCCCCATAATGATCTCCCTTCTGTCCATAAGCTGTTCTAACCATTCATTATAGGGCTTGTCCGTTATGAGTGCAAACGTGTGATAATTGTTTGTGCAACTGTTTCAAACTTTTACATAACAAGATGCGAAACAGTTCCCGTTCTGTCGCATGTTCAGACGAAAGCCACGCTTCTTTATATATATTCATTTTCTCGAACCGCTCGCACCATCCATCTTTTTTTTCTTCCTGTTTTCTCTCCCATTCTTTTCCCATATGCAACACATATAAATAACGAACGAGTGCTTCTTCCTCTTTATCTAAATCGTAATTCGTTAATGCGTGTAAAAACTGAACAATCATCCTTTTCACCTCTCGTCATGAATATATGTGGACAACCAATGAACAATGCATACTTTTGTTTCATTTATACAAAATAACGAATAAGGGGGCATGGATCATGAAAGAACGCGATAATTATGAATGGGATATTGACCGAATGATTAACGAAGGCATGGCAGGAGGATACGTATATTCGTGCTATCAAGCAACAAATATTGAAGAGGCGCGCGATGTCCAAACGGAACAACCGCCACATGAAGTGAAATAAAGCGGCGAGCATTTTCTCGCCGCTTTTTGTATAATGATCGTGATGGGAGACGAAAGGAATGGGCATACATGTTAGAAAAATTACGAGCATATTATCGAGAAGCGCTTATTGAACACGGGCATGTGAGCAAGCAAGAGGAATATGAATGGTTTGCCACAGACCACGGTGAGCTGTTTGGCATAAAAAAAGAAGCGCTTACCGTGAAAGAACGGGAACTTTTAGCAACCCTATTTACATCTCATCAACCTATGCCTGCTTGGATGAGCGAACAACAACGAGCATGGCATCGTTTTTTAATTCAAAACGATAAACAATCATTTGAACAATTACCTTGCTCGGCACATACACGTTTCATTTATTTTTACATACAAAAAGGAACGGTTGATGCACATGATTTTATGGAAGCGATTCAATCGCTCTTCCCTTATGACGTGACGATGATTTCAGAAACAGAACAGCACTTTATCGTCATTGAACAACAAGGAGAGAGCGTCGCTTCTACTTTGCCTGAACTAATTGATACGTTATGTAGTGATTTTTACATTCAATTGCGGGCATATATTGGACAAAAGTGCCCACATGCTGTTGAACTTGTGCACATATTCGCTGCAGAAAAACGGTATTTTCAAATCGGCATAAAGCATAAGCCTGAGCAACGCGTCTACTGCATCGAAGACGTCTTCCCTCTTTTGCTGATCAACAATGAGGACATCACGTATGCGACGACGTTTTTACAAGCGATCAAGCAAGATGATGATATGATGAAAACAATGAAGACGTTTTTTGAATGCAATTTAAACGTCTCTCTTGCGGCAAAAAAGCTTCATATGCACCGCAACAGCTTACAATACCGCATTGATAAACTCATCGAAAAAACAGGCATTGATATAAAGCAGTTTAAAGGGGCACTGACTGTTTATTTAGCGATTTTACTTTATGAACGCCACTAGGCACATTGCCCGAAAACGTTTTCTTTTTTTGTGCACGATGTCCATTTACCGTTCGTTCGTTTTTATATATGCTTAAATCAAATGAAATCGATTACATGAGGAGGCATACACATGGCTGAGCTTCGTTTAGAACACGTGTATAAAATTTATGACAACAACGTAACAGCTGTAAAAGACTTCAACTTACACATTCAAGATAAAGAATTTATCGTTTTCGTCGGCCCATCGGGTTGCGGAAAATCAACAACGCTTCGCATGATCGCAGGTCTTGAAGAAATTTCAAAAGGTGATTTTTACATTGATGGGAAACGAATGAATGATGTTGCGCCAAAAGATCGTGATATCGCGATGGTATTCCAAAACTATGCCCTTTATCCACATATGAGCGTATATGATAACATGGCATTCGGATTGAAATTGCGTAAGTTTCCAAAAGAGGAAATCGACCGTCGCGTTCGGGAAGCTGCGCGCATTCTCGGTCTTGAGCAATATTTAGATCGCAAACCGAAAGCATTATCAGGCGGTCAGCGTCAGCGCGTAGCGTTAGGACGTGCAATCGTGCGCGATGCGAAAGTGTTTTTAATGGACGAGCCGCTTTCAAACTTAGATGCTAAATTGCGTGTACAAATGCGTGCTGAAATCGCAAAACTTCATCAACGTTTAGGAACAACGACCATTTACGTCACGCACGACCAAACGGAAGCAATGACGATGGCCACGCGCCTTGTCGTTATGAAAGATGGCGTCATCCAACAAGTTGGTACACCGAAAGAAGTATATGAAAAACCGGAAAATATTTTCGTCGGCGGATTTATCGGCTCACCAGCGATGAACTTCTTCCGTGGTGTGCTTCAAGACGGTGTATTTGTCATCGGCGATGTCAAAATCGCGGTACCAGAAGGAAAAATGAAAGTGCTTCGTGACCAAGGTTACGTCGGTAAAGAAGTCATCTTAGGTATTCGTCCAGAAGACTTCCATGACGAGCCAGTATTTCTTGAAGCATCACAAAACACAAAAGTGCGCGCGCATGTCGAAGTGGCAGAATTGCTCGGCGCAGAAATTATGGTATATTCTCAAATTAACGGCCAAGAATTTGTTGCACGTGTCGATGCACGCACAGACGTCAAAGCAGGTCAAACGATCGATCTTGCGTTAGATATGAATAAAGCACATTTCTTCGACGTCAACACAGAATTACGTATTCGTTCAAATAGTGAGAAATAATAACAGAGCCCGTTCGTTTGAGCGGGCTTTTACTCTTGAATAAAACGAACAACATCGTCATCGCAATTATTACAATGAAACAAATGAACGCAGACGTGTTGTTTTCTTGTATGTGCATAGCCATCAACCATTTTCATCATATCTGCATCCATATACGGACTATAATCATCAAAATAATCCGTTAATTTTCCTTCGTCTTTTAACTTTTCTCCACATTGATCACAATAAAAAACGATTGTTCGCAAACCGTTGCATAACGGACAAATGTGCATATTCATCCCTCGCTTCGTAATTTTCCATTATCTTTCCCACTACACAAAAAATTACCACACAAAAAAAAGAATAATAAAATGTTTTTTCCCCAAAATAGTAGTACAAACAAGCAAACAACATTCGATGGGTTAAGCCAAGCTTGGCAGCGTGAAAATCATCACGCGTTGCTGGTGCAAATCCAGCTAACCCAACCATAAAAACTTGTAACGAGGAGATGATTGAACATGGCAAACACAAATCAATTATTAGTATACGGTGCACAACAAGCTATCGACCAAATGAAATATGAAATCGCTCAAGAATTTGGTGTAAACCTTGGACCAGATGCAACTTCACGCGCAAACGGTTCAGTTGGTGGCGAAATTACAAAACGTCTTGTTGCAATGGCGCAACAACAATTAGGCGGATCTTACACAACTAAATAACATGGCTGAAAACCCCCAAGCAAACGCTTGGGGGTTTTGCGTTCGTTCATGTGTTGGATTTGTAAAAATTTTCTCCGGATGACCATTCCTTCATCAAAAAAGGAGCGAATCGCTCCCTTTTTACACATTTTCCATAATTGGTTCACGAATGCGAACGAGCACTTTGCGAATACGACGGTTTTCCACTTGGCGAACGGTGACGGTTAATGATTCGTATTCAAACGATTCTCCAACGGTGGGGATGCGTTCAAACATTTCAAACACCCACCCTCCGAGCGTATGAGAAGAACTTTCTAATTCATCAATTCCTAAAATGTCACAAAACTCATCAAGCGGTAATTCGGCATTAAATTCATATTCGTAATCGTTAATTTTCTGGAACGTTTTCACCGCTTCGTCATGTTCATCCCATATTTCGCCGACAATTTGTTCTAAAATATCTTCTAACGTAATCAATCCCGATGTGCCGCCAAACTCATCGATGACAATCGCCATATGTACTTTGCTTTTTTGCAATTCAGGCAACAATGTGGAGATGCGCATCGATTCAACAACAAATAGTGGCGTACGCAACAATGCGCGAACGTTGACCTCTTTCCCTTGTACGAGTTGACTAAAAAAGTCGCTTTCCGATAAAATGCCGATGACGTTATCAATATCTCCTTCATATACCGGCACGCGTGAATATCGTTCATGCAAAAAAATATCGCGAATTTCTTCAACTGGTTGGTTCACTTCCACTGCGACCATATCGATACGTGGTGTAAAAATTTCACCAACTAAAATATCGTTAAAATCGAGCGAACGATGGACGAGTTCTTTCTCTTTATTATCAATTACCCCTTCTTCCTCACTTAAATTGACCATGACTTTAATTTCTTCTTCTGTGACAGAAGGAGTATCTGGTTGATGGCCAACGAATTTCGATACAAGTTTTTTCAACATGACAAGCAATGCTGTAACGGGAGTAAATAGTTGAATAAGCATATATAGCACATCGGAAATAAGAAGTGAAAACGACTCCGCATGTTCTTTCGCCAATGACTTCGGCAATACTTCGCCAAAAATTAAAATTAAAATTGTCATACCGACCGTGCTAATAACAAGACCTGTGTTGCCGCCAAACAAATCTGTCGCCACTTTGGCGGAGATGGACGCTGCGGCAATGTTCACGATATTATTCCCGACTAAGATGGTAGAGAGGGCTTTGTCGAAGTTTTCTGCAATATATAGTGCTTTTTTACTGCCACGTCGCTTTTCGTCCACATAGTTTTTCAAGCGAATTTTATTGACGCTCGAAAACGCTGTTTCTGAAGCTGAAAAAAAGGCGGATAATAAAATTAAAGCAATGAGTAAAAAAATTAAACTCAGAGGCAAATCTCCCAATGAATATTCACACTCCTAATAAAAAGTATTGGTTATCATAAATATATACGTTAATGATACCAAATTTAACTGAAAAAGAAAACGACTGTACATATGCACAGCCGTTCTTATGACTCGATTAGCGTTGTACCGATAAAAAACGTTAAAAGCAACACGTACGTAATATTGAGCGTAATTGAAAGTTCTTCCACTCGTTCGTCCCCTCCATCAATATATTCCCCATTTTCATTTTAACAATGGTGAGAACGAATGTGTTTGTCAATGATGTGAACATTTTTTATTCATGAAATGCCCAATGGTTTGTCGGTCCATGCCCACCGCCAATTTGTAGCGTTTGTTCAATCGCCGCTTGAATAAATCGTTTCGCCACATCTACTGCTTCATATATCGTTTTTCCTTTTGCAAGTTGTGCTGTAATGGCGGCAGCAAACGTACATCCTGTCCCGTGCGTATGTTTCGTATGAACGCGTTTGCTTTTCCATTCGTAAAATTGTTCCCCATCGTATAAAAGATCGACAAGTTCATTTCCTTCCCCGTGTCCACCTTTCATGACGACATATCGCACACCCATGTCATGAAGTTTTTTCGCTGCTTCTTTTCGATGTTCCAATGTGTCAATTTGCATATTTGTTAACACTTCCGCTTCTGGAATGTTCGGTGTTAACACATAAGCAAGCGGCAACATATGCCGTTGCAACGCTTCGACCGCCTCTTGTTTCAATAGCGGCGAGCCACCTTTCGCGATCATCACCGGATCGACGACTACTCGCGTCCACCGATGTTGCTTCATTTTATAAGCAACACATTCGATGATTTCTTCGCTAAATAACATTCCCGTTTTTATAGCATCTGGCGGCAAATCGGTAGCAATCGAATCAATTTGCTTTTCAACCGCTTCAACAGGAAGCGGGTATACCCCTTGTACACCGAGCGTGTTTTGCGCAGTAACTGCAGTAATTGCTGACATGCCAAACACATGTAATTGATGAAACGTTTTTACATCCGCTTGAATACCCGCTCCCCCGCCACTATCTGAACCAGCAATCGTCAACGCTTTATATACCATGCTTTCACCCCAAATATTGATAATATAGCCGCTTTGCTTCTTGAACATCATTTGTGCCATGAATCAATACACGCCCATCGGAAAAAACAACAAAGCGATGCGAATCGACCGTAAACGAAAGTAAATAGTCGTTTTGTTCCACTTGAATTCCACGTTTTGTTAAAAATGAAAGAAGCGTTGTCCACTCTCGCTCTCCTCGATGGGCAGGACGAATTTGTACGGTTTCACGCCCACACAACACCGCAAATTTCGTTTCATTTTCGTATTGAAGGGCTGGATACGTTCGTCTTTCACTACACGACGGACAATCGTCTTTTTTTAACTTATGCACATCGATCATGCGATATTGTCCGTGCCATATATCAAATGAAACGAGTTTTCGATTCACTTGAGCGTGCACGCATATTTTTAACGCTTCAGCCGTTTGATGCGCAACGACCATATGGACGACCGGACTAATGATCCCAACGGTATCGCACGTCGCGTTGCCAAGCGGAACTTCTTCAAGTAAACAACGCAAACATGGCGTTTCATTCGGAACGATGACATAACTTAAACCGTAACTTCCTACGCACGCCCCATAAATCCACGGCACATCATACTTTTGCGACACATCGTTGATGATCATACGCACGTCGAAATTATCCGTACTATCAATAATGACGTGCGGACGCTCACGTGCAACAACTTGTTCAAGCAAGCAAGCGTCCGCATCAGCTACAATCGGTTCAACGACCACATCGCCATTTATGGCTCGCAAACGCATAGCAGCAGCAATGGCTTTCGGCAATCGGTTTGTTGCATCTTCTTCCGTATATAGCTGTTGGCGTTGTAAATTGCTCCATTCGACATAATCGCGATCAATGATCGTTATTTTCCCAATCCCTGCCCGTACAAGCGTTTCTGCATTTGCCGCTCCAAGCGCTCCTGAACCAATAACGAGCACATGTTTTTCACGAATATGTTGTTGTCCTCTTTCTCCAATTGGCGCAAACAATTGTTGGCGTGAATAGCGATCCATTAGACGATGCTCATCCCTTCACTTGGGCTACTCGCTGTTGCATATTTCTTTTTCGGGATGCGTCCCGCTTCATATCCAAGTCTTCCTGCCTCAATCGCAAGCTTCATCGCTTTTGCCATTTTTACGGGATCTTTCGCTGAAGCAACCGCTGTATTTAACAATACGCCATCCGCACCTAATTCCATCGCCAATGCTGCATCAGCTGGACCGCCAATGCCTGCATCGATAATGACAGGAACAGTTGCTTGTTCAATAATGAATTGAATGTTTAACGGATTCATAATTCCTTGCCCTGAGCCGATCGGTGAGGCGCCGGGCATAATCGCATGGCAACCGAGCTGTTGTAGTCGTTTCGCTAGCACGACGTCATCAGACGTGTACGGCAAAACGATAAATCCTTCTTCTAATAACATTTCTGTTGCTTTCAACGTCTCGATCGGATCAGGTAATAACGTTTGATCGCACCCGATCACTTCCACTTTCACCATATCACAAAGTCCAGAAGCTTTCGCTAAACGGGCGATGCGCACCGCTTCTTCCGCCGTTTTTGCCCCAGCTGTATTCGGTAACAACTTATATTTCGTTATATCTATTTTTTCTAAAAAATTCGGTTGATCGGGTGCAAAAATGTTCATTCGTCGCACCGCAAACGTTAAAATTTCTGCCCCTGACGCTTCAACCGCTTCTTTTTGAATATCGATGTTCGGAAATTTCCCTGTCCCAAGCAGTAAACGAGATTGAAATGTATACGGACCGATTTGTAACATATTATCCTCCCCCTACAAAATGAACGATTTCAATACGATCACCGTCCGCAATGGCTGTATGCTCATATGTTTCTTTCATAATAATGTTCGCATTGATTTCAACGATCGCGATCTTTTCATGAATGCGAAAATGTTGTAACAGTTGAGCGACAGTACGAATGTGAGCTGGCAAGTCAATCATCTCACCGTTAATGATGCAACGCATGCCCCTCCCCCTTTCTCGTTAGCGAAAACGGCATCATATGAAATGGCACGTCTTTTTCTTCAAGCATATCGCTTACAACTCTTCCTGTGATGGCGCTTAGCAAAATGCCGTTTCGATAATGCCCTGTCACAACGAATACGTTTTCATATTGTGGATGCGCTCCGATATAAGGCATGCCATCTTTTGTTTGTGGGCGAATGCCTGCCCACGCTTTTTCAAATGTGGAATGAGCGATAGCCGGAACGATTTGCATCGCACGCGCTAGCAAATGATGCACGCTACTTGCTTGCACCGTTTTGGCAAACGAATGCGCGATGGCGCTAGCGCCGATGACAAGGCGATTGTTCGCTTTCGGCACAATATAACAGCCGTTTTTCGCAAATACAGTTGTTTGTAAAAGCGGTGTCTCTGTCGTCACCGAAACACACTCTCCTTTGACCGGATACATATGTAGCGATAACCGCAACTTTTCTGCGAGCATCGGCGTCCATGCACCGCACGCGATGACGATACGTTCCGCATATAACGTTCCGCTCGTCGTTTTCACTCCTACAACACGTTCACCATCGAAAATAAAATCGTACGCTTCGGTATATGGTAAAAAACGCGCCCCTTTCGCCATCGCTCCATGAGCAAAAGCGAGCGAGAGCTGTTTCGCGTCCACTTGTTGATCGATCGTGTACATCGCACCATATTCATTCCGAACGTTTCGTTCAATATCTACCACTTCTTCAGGAGTTAACCAGCGAACGTGCTGCGGTTGTATACGCCTCCAAAATTCATAATGTTCCGTTAATTCTCCGTACTCTTCTGCTGTTGTCGCGAGCTTTAACATTCCCGCTTCATTCCATCCGACTTCAATATTTGTTAACTCTCGCAGTTCGGCAATAACGGCTGGAAATGCCGCTTGGCTCGCCAAAGCAAGCGGAATGAGCGGATGGTCTGCCGAAAACTCGGAGTGTGCACCGAGCATCCCGGCTGCTGCCGACGATGCTTCTTGCGCTAACTCTCCCCGTTCAATGACGACGACTGATGCTCCCCTTTTCGCTAACTCAAAAGCGATGCTACTACCGATAATGCCTCCCCCAACAATTAAAACGTCCATGTATTCGCCCCCATTTGTTTCCGATATCGTTGAACCATATATAGCGGATCATCCGCCTCAAACACCGTCGACATGACGGCAATTCCTTTTGCCCCCGTCATGAACACATCACGAACATGGAAAGGTTTAATGCCTCCAATAGCAACGACAGGAATGCGTACGTGGCTTGTCAACTGACGCAACGATGAAAGCCCACGTGGCTTTCGTCCTTCTTTACAATTCGTTTCGTATATATGTCCGAAAATGACGTAGTCCGCTCCTTCTTTTTCCGCCCGCTTCGCTTCTTCAAACGTATGCACGGAGCAACCGACGCGCAAAAAAGGAAACTTTTCTTTTATTCGTTTGGGAGATAGGCTATGATGGGCGAGCTGAACGCCGCCAACGCCATAAACGACGGCGACGTCCACCCGATCGTTGACGATTATTTTTTGTGGTGGAACACTTACTTCAAGCAAATTTTCCACAATCATCCCTATCTCTTTTGCCGAACGATGTTTTTCACGAATATGAATAAAGTGGGCATATGAATGTACGAGCGATGAAATATGAACAAACGTTTCAATTGACTGTTTTCCTGTTGAGATGAGATGGAGCTCTTTCATCTTAACGCACATCCTTTATTGGAACATACGGAAACGCATCGGCAACGTAATACCCCATCGCAACAATCATGCATATGACAACAAATAAATACACGTCATATTTTCCGAGCGTCAGTTCATAATAAAACGTTCTCGCTCGTTCATTTGTAAATCCTTTCGCTTCCATCGCCACCGCAATGCGCTGGGCGCGGCGAATGCTTTGTGATAAAAGCGGAATCGCGTATCGTTTGATGAGTTCAAGCTTCCCGCGAAAGCCTTTCGCTTTAGCCGCTCGGCGCACCTTTAACGCTTGATGCACCGTTTGAAATTCTTCCAGCATGATCGGCAGCAAACGAATGGCTGCTAAAAAACTATACGCATATTTCGGTTTCAATTTTGCTTGTTGCATAAGTGAATAAAACAAAAACACCGGCTTTGTCGTAAGCGCAAACATTAATCCAAAAATGGCAAACAAAAGCGTACGGAATCCGAGATGAACGCCGCGATAAAAACTTTCTTCCGTCACATGAATGAGCCCGAAGCGAAACCACGTCGTCTCTCCCTTGCCAAACAAAATCATGGACAACGACGTAGAAATGAAAATAAAGAAAAACGGCACGAAAAACAAAAGCATATGCTTCATTCGATAACCGCTAAACGACATAAATAATGCGGTAAAGCCGATCGTCCAGTTGATGAGCACGTTTGGGTTATGGACAAAAACAATAACGATAAACATCGGCAAAAATAACAATAATTTTACGGTTGGGTTCGTTTCATGCAACCACGTCTCTTTATGTTCGATGCTCCATCTCATCATATCCCACCTCGCACAAGCGTCCGTGGCACGATCGTTTCATCGGCGACAAGCTTTCCGTTTTCAATGATCCATCGTCTCGTCGCAAATTGAGAAACAATGCGCTCATCGTGCGTCACCATGACAATCGCCTTTCCTTGTTGTCGATACGCTTCAAGCCATTCGAGCAACGCAAACGTATTTTTTGCATCTTGCCCGAACGTCGGCTCGTCAAGAAGCAATATGCGATGACGCTCCGTTACTGAAGCGGCAACACTTAATCGCCGCTTTTGTCCCATCGACAATTGGTACGGATGCAAATGCCGTTGGGCGCTTAAATGAAACCGCCTAAGCAACCTCTCTACTTCCTCTTCTATTTCATATTCCGAGCGTTTTTCAAGACGTAAACAATAAGCTAGCTCATCATCTACACGATTTGTAACAAATTGAAACTCTGGATTTTGAAATACAAAAGCGATGTTGTCGTATAATACCCCATCATTTTTTACTAGCTCTCCTCGCCAATACATATCGCCTTCTGTTCGAATTAACTTCATGAAGCTTTGCAGCAACGTGCTTTTTCCTGCCCCATTTTCTCCTGTGACCGCAATCCATTCACCTGCACGAATGACGACATCATCGACTGTGATTTTTTCTTCTTTTTGTCGAAAACCGCGGAGCGACTGCACATGTAAAAGCACGTCTGACGGATGATACGGCTGCTGCGCTGTTTTTGGCTTTTCGTACATCTCCCACACTTCTGGATACCAAATGCCTTGTTCGGCAATAAACGAACGATACGTCGAAAATATATGATCCGTTGGGCCATCGGCAATCATTTCACCACATTCGTTAAACAAAATGATGCGCTCAACAAAATCGAGAATATGATCAATTTTATGCTCAACGATAACAACTGTTCGGTCGTCCGCTACTTCTTTTAACGTTTCCCATACTGCTTTTGTTCCTTCTTCATCGAGAAGCGCTGTCGGTTCATCTAAAAATAACACATCCGGGTCAAGCGCCAAGACAGAGGCAATCGCTAACCGCTGTTTCATTCCTCCCGATAACGTTTGAATCGGCACATGAACGTGCGGAAGACGAAGGCGCACGCGTTGAAGAACGCGCTCGATTTTTTCTTTCATCTCCGCACGTGGCACACCGAGATTTTCAAGGACAAACGCAATTTCTTCATCGACGTACGGCATGCAAAACTGCGCATCCGGATCTTGAAACACATAGCCGACTTGCTTTGGAATATGAAGCGCTTTTGCTTTCATCGGCACATCGATCGAGCGTGGAATAATGCCCGCCATCACTTGTAATAACGTCGATTTTCCACACCCTGATGGACCTAAAAGCAACACTTTTTCTCCTTTTTTGATCGAAAGCGATACATCGGTAAATAACCGTTTTTCCGCCCCCGGAAACTTTAACCGCAATTGTTCAATGTGTATCAACGATGTCACCTTCTATTTATCAAGCGAGTCGTAATCTTCTTTTGTCGTCGGGCGCAACAGTTGCGTCACACCTGTCGCTTCGAGCGCTTTGACAAGCGAATAAGCAAATACCCCCGCAATGATGATCGCTCCAACGAAACGCGCACCGATAAATAACGTTAAATTCCACCACGCTAATTGATCGATATATCCTTTGTAAAAATCAACTACTAACGAAGCGATGGTTGAACCGACGGCAGCAAGCGACACAACCGCCACGTCGAAACGTTTATAACGGAAAGCGGCGAAAACAAGCTCAGCGAGCAATCCTTGCACAAAACCGTAAAATAACACTTCTAGTCCCCACTCAGATCCAGCTAAAAACTCCCCTGAGGCGGCAGCGACTTCCGCAAGCAACGCCACTCCTGGCTTACGAATCAACAAATATGCCACTGTCGCAGCAATAAACCACATGCCATAAATAAGCTGATCGAGATGAAGCCCAAGCGGTTTCACCGCATAGTAAAGCGGTCCCCACACTTTATACACAATCCCAAACACAATCGCTACAACAACGGTCGTTAATACGTCTGTTAATTTAAGCCCTTTCGTTTGCATAAACATCCTCCTCTTCCATTGGCCAACGTTCTAATTTGTACGCCATGTCCCAAAATAAATATTCATACTGACTGCTGGTCCAAAAATGTTGCTTCATTCGCTCCAACTCTTTTTCACTTACTGTTTTCGCTATGTCGTTTAAGCGCGCAATTTGTTGTTCGACAAGCTGTCTAAACCAATCGGAGCCGTACGCTTCGATCCATTTCGCATAAATTGGATGATTCGGCTTACAATGCTTCAACCTCTCGCCAATTTCGTAATATAACCAATAGCACGGTAAAATGGCCGCTAACACATCACCAAAGTGCCCCGCAAACGCTGCCCGATACATATGTGACGTGTATGCATACGCGGTTGGGGCGGGAACAAATGACGCCTTTTCTTCTTCTGTAATGCCGAGCTCTTTCATAAACGTTTCATGTAAATGAAGCTCAGCTTCATACGTATTTTGCGCATGATTCGCCATGCTTGCGGTCGTTTGTAAATCGTCAGCCATCGCCCCGCCAAGCGCTTGCACTTTCGCAAAGTGTGTCAAATAATATGAATCTTGTAATACATAATACCGAAAACAACGTAAATCTAGCGTTCCTTCTCCTAGCTCTGTCACAAACGGATGTTGAAAACTCGCTTCCCAAATCGGATCGACAGCTTTGCGCAACTGTTCTGAAAACAACATTTCCTCTCCCCCTCATGAAAAATAAAAAACCACTTTCTTTGCGCAAAGAAAGTGGTTTGTAAACGATGGAAATTGGCATATAGACACACTTCGCACCGTCTCCACTTCCCTACGCTGGTATGATCCAGATCAGGTTCTAAGGGTCTCAAAGGCACACTTTGATCTCAGCCTATCTAAAGGCCCCCCTAGTGGAATGCATTTGCGTTATTCACTTTGTCACTAATATTAGCATATTTCATTGTTTTGTCAAATATTTTTCTCCATTATTTGCGCACATCGTGTTCTTCCTGTATGCTAAAGTAGCGAATATATAGTTCAGGAGTGGAATGTATGGCGAATGTATTTTTAAAACGAAAAAGAAAAAAGCGGCTCGAGCTTGGACATCCGTGGGTGTTTCAAAGCGAAGTTGACTATATTGAGGGGGACGTTGAACCAGGTGATTTCGTCAACGTATATAACCATCAACGTCATTTTTTAGCGAAAGGGTACATTAACCCGAAATCACAAATGATCGTGCGCGTGTTAACGCAAAATCCAAATGATGAATTAAATGCGCAATTTTTTATGAATCGCATTCGGCAAGCGTGGGCGTATCGCGAGCGCATGATTCCGGGCGTTCGTTCATGTCGCGCCATTTATGGAGAAGCGGATTTTTTACCTGGGCTCATCGTCGATAAATACGAAGATGTGCTCGTTGTCCAAATTTTATCGCTCGGCATGGAAAAAAGAAAAGAATGGATTTTACAAGCGCTTCTTGACGTCTTTCAGCCGAAAGCCATTTATTTGCGCAACGACGTCCACGTGCGTGAATTAGAGGGGCTGAAACAAGAAAAAGGATTTTGGTACGGCACGTGCGATACGAACGTACAAATTGAAGAAAATGGCGTGAAATATATTGTCGACATTGAAAACGGGCAAAAAACAGGGTTTTTCTTCGATCAGCGCCAAAATCGTGCCGCGATCAAGCCGCTCATTACAAGCGAATCGACTGTGCTCGATTGTTTTACGCATACCGGCTCATTTATGTTAAACGCCTGCTTATACGGGGCAAAACATGTGACCGCTGTCGACATTTCTGAACATGCGATTGAAACGGCAAAAAGAAACGCTGAGCTAAACGGATTTACAAACGTCGATTTCGTCGTGGCGAATGCGTTTGATTATTTAAGAGAGTGTGTACAAAAGGGGAAAAAATGGGATGTAGTCATTATTGATCCTCCAGCGTTTGCTAAGTCCGCTCATGCGGTACCAAAAGCGCTTGCCGGCTATAAAGATATTAATTTAAACGGCTTAAAGCTCGTCAAAGACGGCGGCTTTTTCGTAACAGCCAGTTGCTCGTATCATGTGCATCCCGATATGTTCCAAGCGATGGTCGCAGAAGCAGCGTTTGATGCAAAGAAAATTTTACGTCAAATTCATTGGAGCGGCGCAGGATATGACCATCCGAAACTGCTTGCCGCCGATGAAGGGGATTATTTGAAGTTTGCGATTTACGAAGTACATTCACGCAAATAAAACAGGTTGGCGTCCGCCAACCTGTTTGAAAATGGACAAAATTGTTGCTCACACACGACAACAAGATGGTGTATACTATAATTGAAAACGCTTACTTTTGTGTAGGTGATCGATATGTCATTAAAAACGATTTGTCCCAAGTGCTTCGGGAAAAAGAAAATAAAAATTTGTTTGTCGCTGTATAAAACATGCTCGTTTTGCAACGGAACAGGGAAAATTCAACAAACACCAACGAAACGAATTAGTTAAAAAGCACTTCACACCAACCATGGATGCGAAGTGCTTTTCGTTTATGCCACGGATTTTCGCTGTTTCGCTTTTGCCTGCGCTCGCAAAATTTTCACAGATAAATAAATCCCTGTTCCCGTTAAAATGATTATCGCAATCGCAGCCGCATCGATGATGAGACGATTCCAAATCCCAAGTTTCCCAACATGAATTGCACGGACAAACGAGGCGAATTTGTTCACTTCTTTTTTCACAACTGTGCCGTCTGGCGCAATCGTTACTAGCGTCCCATCTTTATCGTTTAACCGTACCATATACATACCGTGATTCATCACGACACCAACTTCGTCCATTGAAAATGCACCAGACTCACTCGCTTTTCTCACCGCATCAATCATATTTAACTTCCCATGTCCATGTCCATCCCCGTGCGCATGTTCATGGCTGCCGTGAGAATGACCACCCATTCCCATTAACCATCGCTCTGTTAACAATAAGCCTGTGACCGCTTCCAAAAGCAAAAATACAGAACAAATAAGTCCGATCCATAAATGCAAATTGCGCGTTTTTTTCACAAAAACCCCTCCATTTAAAAAGATGTGCTTGTCATGAATGTACAAAAAAGAGATGTGAAAAGTATGAAATGATTGCAAAAAAAATGTGAAATCCCCTCTTCCATATCGGAAAAGGGGATTTCATCATCATTTCATCAAATATACGCGCGCTTCGTATGGACGCAATGTAAAACGTGTCGCATGTTTATGTTGTTTGACATCGTAGTTTGTTAACACAAGTTGCTCGCTATTTAATTTTAACGAGTCGTAGCGATACATCGTTTTTCGGTCTGTTAAGTTCACGATGACGACCGCTTTTTCATCGCCTAACGTGCGCGTATACGCATAAATTGCTTTATGGTTTTCTAATATTAAATCATATGTTCCGTAAACGAATACGTCATGTTGTTTACGAAGTTGAATCATGCGCTTGTAAAAGTTTAAAACAGAGTTCGGGTCGTTTAGCTGCTTTTGAACGTTAATTTGTTTATAGTTTTCATTCACCCCAATCCAAGGCGTCCCTGTCGTAAAGCCGGCATTTTTTTCGTCGGACCATTGCATCGGTGTGCGCGAATTGTCGCGGCCATTTTTCCAAATCCAACGCATCACTTCTTCATGAGAACGACCTTTGGCGCGTTCAATGCGATAGTAATTTTTAATAGCGACATCGTCATATTCATCAATCGTTTCGAACTGTACGTTCGTCATGCCAATTTCTTGCCCTTGATAAATAAACGGTGTCCCTTGCATAAGAAAATATAATGCGCCTAACGCTTTTGCGCTTTCGGCAAGATATTGCTCATCATTTCCCCACGTTGACACCGAACGCGGTTGGTCGTGGTTTTCAAGAAATAGCGCATTCCATCCAACGCCTTCTAACCCTTTTTGCCATTTCGTTAATACGCGTTTTAATTTCCGAACATCGACACCGCCGTCTGTTCCTTTTTGCCAAAGTCCAAGATGCTCAAACTGAAAAATCATATTAAAAATGCCGTTTTCTTCACCGACCCAATCTTCCGCTTCCTCTACAGTGACTCCGTTTGCTTCTCCAACCGTCATAATGTCATAACGCGCAAACGTTTGCGCTTTAAGTTCACGAAGATACTCCATAATTCCTTCTTGATTCATATGGCCATCAAACGAAGGAACGTAATCAAGACCTTTTGGATTCGGTAAATCAGGGAGACCTTCTTTTTTCTTAATGTGTGAAATCGCATCAACACGGAAGCCATCAATTCCTTTGTCAAGCCACCAGTTGATCATATCGTATAACGCGCGACGAACATCTTCATTTTCCCAGTTCAAATCGGGCTGCTTCGTCGCAAAAACGTGCAAATAATATTGATCCGTCGTCTCGTCATATTCCCAAGCAGAACCGCCAAAAATACTTTCCCAGTTGTTTGGCTCTTTTCCATTTTTTCCATCGCGCCAAATGTACCAATCGCGTTTTGGATTATCTCGTGATGAGCGCGATTCAATAAACCACGGATGCTCATCGCTCGTATGGTTAATGACGAGATCTAAAATGACTTTCATATCGCGCTTATGAATTTCTTCAAGCAACTGATCGAAATCTTTCATCGTGCCAAACTGCTCCATAATGTCTTGATAGTCGCTAATGTCATAGCCGTTGTCAGCGTTTGGCGATTTATAAATTGGACAAATCCATATGACATCGATTCCAAGGTCTTTTAAATAATCAAGCTTTTGAATAATCCCTTGTAAATCACCAATCCCGTCTCCGTTTGAATCCATAAAGCTTCTCGGATATATTTGATATGCAACCGCTTCTTTCCACCAAGCTTTTTTCACGTAAAATCCTCCTCAATCCAATCAAAATAAATCGCTTTCAATGATCTTCACTCTTTCATGTTAATATACAAACGGCTTCGTTTAAAGAGGAAGTTGCACTTTTTCATAAAAAATTTCGTTTTTGTTGTGCAAACGGTTTAAATACGAACAAAAATAGACAACGATGCATCATCGTTGCCTACTATATACTTATAATTTATTCCATTTCATTCATTTTATTCGTTCGATTTGAAATGGTAATGCGACCGATAAACATCGCAAAAATAAAGCCAATGCCAACAAAAATCAATCCGTACAAAAACACATCGCTTAACGCATCCACAAGCGTTTGTTTTAATACAGGCACAAACATTTGTTGCATTTGTTCAGGAATTTTTTTCAACGTCTCTGGATTTAAAATGACCGAATATACGCTTTGCGGATTCGATTCAACGAGTTGTTTAAATGAATCCATCATCGCATGCGCTTGTTCCGGCAATTGTTGTAATAACGGAAGAAACTTCGCTTCCAATAAATCTTTCGAACGATGGTTCATAATTGCCCCTAACAATGTTGCCCCAAACGTCCCACCGATTTGACGGAAAAACTGGCTCGATGATGTCACGATGCCAAGCTGCGATTTTGGAAACACTTCTTGCAACGCAAGCGTAATGACTGGATTGACGAATCCTAGCCCAAAACCGAGCGTCGCCATAAATGACATCGCTGTCCATTTATTTGTATGGACATCCATCGTTGACAATAAGAAAAAGCCAAGCGCTACGAGCACCATTCCAACAATGACTTGCGGACGGACGCCAATTTTTTGCACAAGCCGTCCACCAATCATGCTTGCGATAATAAGGGCAAACATCATCGGAAACATCATCGTTCCCGATTCTGACGGACTCATCCCGATAATGCCTTGCATAAAGAGCGGCACGAACATAATCGCTCCAAACATGCCAACAGACATAAAAAAACCGACACTATTGAGCACAACAAACGTCTTATTTTTTAATAAATGAATCGGCATAATTGGCTCCTCAGCTTTACGCTCAACAAACACAAATAAGCTGAAGAAAACGACCGAGCTAGCTAGTAAAGAAATGATTTGCCATGATAGCCAATCGTATTTGTCGCCGCCGAACGTTAACGCTAACAACAACGAAACAACGGCCACAACCATTGTAAACATGCCGGCCAAATCAAGTTTTACGCGCTCAGCCATACGATGATTATGCAAACCAAGAGAAATGAGAACAATGGCTAATATGCCGACGGGAAGGTTAATATAAAACACCCAACGCCAATTTAACGAATCAACAATCCATCCCCCAACTTGTGGACCAAGAATAGACGCTAATCCGAATACGCCGCCAAACACACCTTGCCATTTTGCACGCTCTGCCCCCGTAAATAAATCACCAATGACAATCATCGCCATCGGCATCATAATGCCACCGCCAATTCCTTGAATGGCGCGGAAAATAATAAGCTGCGTCATCGTATCTGCCATGCCACATAGCGCTGAACCAATAATAAAAATCGCTAATCCTGTCACATAAATCGACTTTCTTCCAAACAAATCAGCAAGCTTACCGGCAATTGGAACAATCGTTGTTGATGTGAGCATGTACGCTGTTGTTAACCATGCCATCATACTTAGTCCACCAAGTTCCCCAACGATGCGCGGCAACGCTGTGCCAACAATCGTTCCATCGAGCGCCCCGAACAACATCGCAACAAGTAGTCCTGTAATTAAAATGCCTCGCTTTTGTTGTATATCGGCCATGCTCGCTTGTATCGCGGCCTGTTCTTTCATGTGTATCACTTCTCCTCTTTTTCATTTGTCGCAACAATTTTTTCGATCGTACAGACAAATTGTTCAAGCTCATCGGGTTGCAATTGTTTTAAATAACGTTCAATAATTTTTCTTCGCTCCGCACGCGCATGTTCAAGCATTTCTCTCCCCTTTTTAGACAACTGTACATACACAACGCGACGATCTTCCTCATCCCGTTCGCGCAAGACAAACCCGCTTTTATATAAGCGATCGATCATCGTTGTAATCGCGCTCGGTTTGACAAACATTTCATCCGCCAATTCGCTCACTGTGCATTTTTCACGCTTTGACAGCAAATTTAAAATAAAAAACTGCGGTTTCGTTAAACCAATTTCTTCTTTCGCTAAATCGGCTGCCAGTTTGCGAACGGCTAACGAAAACGCATGCTCTAATCGCTCAACAAGCGTAGGAAACGGCGTTTGCTCCATACCCACCCCACCTTTTTTAACTATATAAA
Source organism: Anoxybacillus sp. EFIL (assembly GCF_013096955.1). NCBI lineage: Bacteria > Bacillati > Bacillota > Bacilli > Caryophanales > Anoxybacillaceae > Anoxybacillus > Anoxybacillus sp. EFIL. Next base: position 59,416 of record NZ_SDLH01000010.1, read on the forward strand.
TATTTAACATAGTTAAATATATACGAAAGAAAATATAAAGTCAATGAATCATTCCTGACGTATCAAATGACGCGCTCGTTCATACATTGTCATAAGGAGGGAGCGCGATGAAACGAGATGAACAAAAAGCATTAGAAAAAGCGATTGCGGAAATTACGGAAATTGCTGAAGGGTTTGGACTCGACTTTTATGAAATGCGTTATGAAATTTGTCCAGCTGATATTATTTACACATTTGGAGCATACGGTATGCCGACACGGTTTTCCCATTGGAGCTTCGGCAAACAATTTCATAAAATGAAGCTCCATTACGATCTCGGATTAAGTAAAATTTACGAACTTGTCATTAACTCCGATCCGTGCTACGCATTTTTATTAAATACAAATACGCTTATTCAAAATAAATTAATTGTCGCACACGTACTTGCCCATAGCGACTTTTTTAAAAATAACGTTCGCTTTAGCAACACAAAACGAGATATGGTCGAAAGCATGGCAGCAACAGCTGAACGAATTAAACATTACGAGCACGAATACGGGAAACAAGAAGTCGAAAAGTTTTTAGACGCTGTATTAGCCATTCAAGAACATATTGATCCTTCCCTTCTGCGTCCAAAACTTTCATGGACGATCGCTGATACGGAAGTATACGAAGACGATCATGAAACGCCAAAACCTTCTCCGTATGACGACTTATGGTCTCTTGGTGAAAAGAAAAAAACAACGCCCGCTCGAAAAAAGAGAAGAAAGTTTCCTCCCCATCCTGAGAAAGATTTATTGCTGTTTATCGAAGAATATAGTCGTGAACTCGACGAGTGGCAGCGCGACATTTTAACGATGATGCGAGAAGAAATGCTTTATTTTTGGCCACAGCTCGAAACGAAAATTATGAACGAAGGATGGGCGACGTACTGGCATCAACGTATTTTACGCGAAATGGATTTAACGAGCGATGAAGCGATTGAATTTGCGAAATTAAATGCAGGTGTTGTGCAACCTTCACGTACAGGCATTAATCCGTACTATTTAGGACTGAAAATTTTTGAAGATATCGAAAAACGATGGGACAATCCGACGGAAGAAATGAAAAAACTTGGCGTCAAACCGGGTTCGGGACGCGCAAAAATATTTGAAGTACGCGAATTAGAATCCGACATTTCTTTTTTGCGCAACTATTTAACGAAAGAACTCGTCATGCGCGAAGATATGTATTTATTCCAAAAACAAGGAAAAGACTACAAAATTGTTGATAAACATTGGGAACATATACGCGATCAACTTGTGAACATGCGCGTAAACGGCGGCTTCCCATACATTACAGTGAACGATGGCGACTATATGCGCAATGGGGAACTATATTTAAAACATTGGTACGAAGGTATTGAACTAGACGTAAAATATTTAGAAAAAGTGCTTCCTTACATTTATCAACTTTTGGGCCGTGCGGTTCATATCGAAACAGTGATCGAAAACAAACCGACGCTATTCACATACGACGGGCGAAACGTACAACGAAAATATATATGAGCTACTGAGTGCGCAACTAACAAAAAGTTTACATTTTATGTAAACTTTTTGTTTTTCTCTGCTCAGTAATTACATAAAACTTGTGTCACATCACTTATTTAATTAAAATTTTACCTGTGTTCTTAAAACGTTCTATAATAACAAATAGTCGAGAATAGCAGTCTTGGATAGTTTTCTCATTCCTAATATTATTGTAAAGTCCTATACCAAAGTACGTATCTTTATAAAATCCTACTACATAGTCTCCTGATTTTATGATGTGAGCGTCTTCATAACTTAATTGATCATCAAGAAACGCCAAATAGACCTTTTCAGAATCAATAAAAACAAACGGAATAGGGGATTCCCAATAAATTTTAGCATACTGTGGCTCAGCTGCCTCTTTTAAGTGCTTTTTAGTAATAAATACACTATCCACGTTTGCGAATTTTTTTTGCAAAACGTCTTCCATCGACATTTGAATGAAAGAAACGTTTTTTTCCCTAATCTTAGGAATATCCCCAACAATTCCGATTTTTAGTTCATTTCCTGAATAAACTGGAGAATGAAAATTTGCTCCCTCATTTGTTTTGTGGGTCAAGTACGCAATGAAGAATACTAATATCAGCATTATGAATAGTTTTCTCATAATTTCCTCCTAATGAATGATAATTAAAACAACTACATTATACCAAAACCATAATTATAAAAAATAGTTTTTTTTTGGATTTTGTTTGTTAGTATTATATTAGTTGCTATCCAAACGATAGCGTAAGAAGTCAATTTTCTATTATATGGAGGTACATAATGAAAAAGATTTTATTATCACTTTTTTTATTATTCACTTTATCAAGTCTAGCTCCAATCAACAGCCAAGTTTATGCAGAAGAAAATAGTGATGTTAGAAAATTTGTTGAATTAAAGGATAGTGATGTATTCACTTCTATGACTGATGAAGAATTAGATAAGATTAGGAATTCTAATGAAGACTATCATGTCGAGTTAACATATGAACAAGCTGTTGAGAGAACAGCCGAAATAACTGGAAAATCAGTCGAACAGGTTATGAAAGAAAATCCAAATGTTGAAACCGAATTTATCGATAAAAAGCATGTAATGAAAATCGCTAGTTCAACATGTACTTGGCATGAAACTTCAACTACCCACAAAGTTTACAGCTATAATGCCAAATTAATTGTTATAGTAAAAGCGTGCAGGAATGGCTCTTTTGGGTGGGTAGATGTTAATACTAAACCGATGTTACAGGAATTTCAAGCAGGAAGCAAGTATTTCCAAGGAACAATACAGGTCGATTTAGAGCCAACTGGTTATTATTACGTTGTAAATGGAAGTTTTTACAATAATACTACCGTAACCCATACTGGAACAACGGGTGCTAACACAATTTGGACAGCTACATACACTGTAAGCACAACATCTAATTACTACGGTTCATTATATACAGGTGTTCAGTGGAAAGCTGTCATCTATTAAATACAATGCAACTTGTGGTTTTGTTTTAGATGGCATTATTTTCTCTGCTTATCAGCGTGCTAGTTTGTCTGGTGATAAGAACGAGGCATAGATCTCAGAAATCTTTATATTACAACCTATATAAGGCTAACCTAAATTTTTAGGTTGGCCTTATTTTAATGGCAATTATCAAATCAAAGTATCTGTCTCAAATATTTTTTTAACTGTCTGAATTCAATGAACACATCAGTAGCTTTTTTAATGAAACTTTTTTCTGTTTTTTCCGTACATACATATAAATAACAAGAAAGGTGGGTTTATATGGAAAAGCGTTCCTTTATCGGCATCATCATCGGTACCATTTTAGGCATTTTTCTTCTCGTTATTGCCTTAACGTCATGGTACACCGTTGATGAGTCGGAACAAGCCATTATTTTAACATTTGGGAAAATTGATGAGGAAGTGACAACACCAGGACTACATTTTAAACTCCCTTGGCCGATTCAAACGGTCGAAACGTTATCGCGAGAAACGTTTAGTTTACAATTCGGGTACAAAGAAGAAAACGGAAAAGTCGTCGCCTCAAATCAAGGGGATACAAAAATGATTACAGGCGATGAAAATATTGTGCTCGCCGATATGGTCGTCCAATGGAAAATTACCGATCCTGCGAAATTTCTTTATCGTTCATACGAGCCGGAACAAATTTTATACAATGCGACATCTGCCTCCTTGCGCAGCGTCATCGGTAGTTCGAAAATCGACGATGCCTTAACGTCAGGGAAGGCAAAAATCGAAGCGGATGTGCGCGAATCGCTCACAGCATTAATGAAAAAATACGATATCGGCATTTCTATTTTAGCTGTGAAGTTACAAGATGTTGATTTGCCAAATGATGAAGTGCGCAAAGCATTTACAAACGTCACAGATGCACGCGAAACGATGAACACGAAAATTAACGAAGCAAATAAATACCGAAATAAACGAACGAAAGAAGCCGAAGGAGAAAAAGACGCATTAATTTCCCAAGCGGAAGCTGATAAAGTGGCACGCATTGAAAAAGCATATGGAGATGTCGCCAAATTTAACGCTTTATATGAAGAATATAAAAACGCAAAAGACATTACAAAGCAACGACTAATGATCGAAACGCTTGAACAAGTGTTGCCATACACGCGCATTTACATTATGAATGACGATGGGAATACGCTAAAATATTTGCCAATTCAACCGATCGAAAAACAAACGACAGAGAAAAAGACGGAGAAAGGAAGTGGTAACGAATGACAAACTTCCAAGACGATCAAAACATCATTCACTTTAAAGATAAACTTCCAACGAAATGGTTTCGTTTTATCATCGGTGGCGTCATTGGACTTGTTTTACTTGTTATCGCCTTAACAAACGTATATATCGTTCATGAAAACGAGTATAAAGTTGTCCGCCAATTTGGTGAAATTGTTCGCATCGATCAAACGCCGGGATTACGTTTTAAAATTCCGTTTATTCAAACCGTCACAACACTGCCGAAAGCACAAATTTTTTACGACGTAGCCGAAGCAGAAATTAATACAAAAGATAAAAAGCGAATTCTCGTCAACCATTACGCCATTTGGGAAATTACAAATCCGAAAGAAATGATTCAAAATGCTCGCACATTAGAAAATGCAGAATCAAAAATGGATGAATTTATTTTCTCCATTGTCCGCACCGAGCTTGGACGGTTAAATTACGATGAAATTATTAACGATGAAAAGTCATCGCGCGGCAGTTTAAACGATGAAGTAACAGCGAAAGTAAACGAGCTGTTACAACAAGACCGTTACGGCATTCGCGTCGTTGATGTGCGCATGAAGCGCATTGACTTACCGGAAGAAAACGAACAGTCTGTTTACAAACGAATGATTTCAGAGCGCGAATCAAAAGCACAAGAATATTTGTCAATGGGAGATGCCCAAAAGCAGCGCATTATCGCCCAAACAGACCGCGAAGTAAAAGAAATGCTCGCCAAAGCACAAGCGGATGCTGAACGTATTCGCGCAGCAGGTGAACAAGAAGCGGCGCGCATTTATAACGAAACTTTTGCAAAAGATCCAGAATTTTATTCGTTTTACCGTACGCTTGAATCATACAAAACGACGATCGGCGAAGATACGGTCGTTATTTTACCAGCCAATTCACCGTACGCCAAATGGCTGCTCGGTCAAACGCGCTGAATTTTCAGCGCGTTTCGTGCTCAAGTAACCATTTTTTTCGCTCTATTCCCCACGCATATCCACCAAGTCCACCGCCAGTACGGATCACGCGATGACAAGGAATGACAATCGTTATTGGGTTGCTGCCGACAGCATTCCCAACTGCTCGCACTGCCTTCGGACGTCCAATTTCTTTTGCAATATGAGCATACGAAACCGTTTGTCCGTAAGGAATCGTTTGCAACGCTTCCCACACGCGAACTTGAAACGGTGTACCTATGAGCTTTAGTGGAATCGAAAACGATGTCCGTTTCTTTTGAAAGTACTGTTCAAGCTCCTCTATCCATGGCATAAAGCTAGTTGGAATATTTCGCCCTCCACATTGTTCCACAACATCTATGCGCTCTATGCTTTCATCTGTTCCAATGATTTGTAACCAACCAATTGGCGATTCATAATATGCGATGTGCTTCTCCATGACCAACTCTCCTCTGCCAAATCGCACAACATTTACAGCGAAAAAAAACGGCCATTTTTTCATAAACTACATATAGCTCCTCACGATAAGGAGGGTTTGCGTTGCATACAGCTGATTACGATAAAGCGCTTTATTATACGTACCGATCGGAATGGGATCATTTACTCATTCTTATGGTGCGCACAAAAGACGATTTACTTTCAAAAAAAATTGAACAGTTTCTTCATGCATATAATTTCGAAAAAGATTACACTGTCGTTCAAAAGCGGCTAAATGCATTGTTACGTTACATCGATCATGCGTTAGATGTGTATGAACAAGAGCCAACAATGACAATGCAATATGATTATTAAAGTCCTTCAAAAACAACTGATAAGGCATTACGCCTTATCAGTTGTTAACATATATACCCGCTCCATGACGGCTGTTTCTAATTGCTCTAGTTGTTGTTTTGCTTCCGTCAACGTTCGCCCTTTCACTCCAAAATAAAATTTCATTTTCGGCTCTGTGCCAGATGGACGCGCGCAAAACCAAGATCCATCTTCAAGTACATATTTTAATACGTTCGACTTCGGTAAATGAATCGTTTCTTTTTTTCCTGTATCCACATACACTCGTTCGCTCGCTTTATAGTCTTCGCGAATAACGACACGTTGCTTTCCGACAACTGTTGGCGGCTCATGACGGAACGTCGCTAATAACGCCTCAATTCGCTCCGCTCCTTCTTTTCCTTTTAATGTAAGTGAACGTAATCCTTCTTGATAATATCCATATTGCTCAAACAATTGCATAAGCGCTTCATATAAAGATACGCCTTGTTTTTTATAAAACGCGCACACTTCAACAGCTAAAACGGCGGCTTGAATCGCATCTTTATCACGCGCAAAATCGCCGATTAAATAGCCGTAACTTTCTTCGTAGCCGAACTGGAATACGTACTCCCCTGTTTGTTCATATTGTTTAATTTTTTCACCGATAAACTTAAATCCTGTTAACGTATCCATCGTTTTTATATTGAACGACTCAGCAATAGCACGACCAAATTCAGACGTTACGATCGTTTTAAATACAATCCCGTTTGGCGGCAATATCCCTTTTTCTTTCTTTTGTGAAAGAATGTAATGAAGCAATAATCCACCTGTTTGATTGCCCGTTAAAACGACGTATTCCCCTTTTTCATTTTTTACCGCAATCCCTAAACGATCGGCATCAGGATCTGTTGCAATTAACAAGTCCGCATCCACTTGTTTTCCAAGCTGAATCGCTAATTCAAACGCGGCATGTTCTTCTGGGTTCGGTGATTTTACCGTTGAAAAGTTCGGATCAGGTTGCTCTTGTTCTTTTACTACAAACACATGTTTATAACCAAATTCCTTCAATCCTCGTTGAACGAGCTTATTTGCTGTGCCGTGAAGCGGTGTAAATACAACTTTTACATCGACTTCATGAGCCAGTTGTGGGGAAAGAGAAATCGTCTTTAATTTTTGTATGTATGCCTCATCAATCTCCGCTCCGATGATTTGAATGAGCCCTTTTTCTTTTAATACGTCTTCTTGCTCAATCTGAAGCTCCCATTCATTTTCAATCGCATCGACGTGCTCAATGACGACATCGGCGATATGTGGCGGCAACTGTGCCCCATCTTCCCCATATACTTTATACCCGTTATACTCCGGTGGATTGTGGCTTGCGGTAATGACAATACCCGAAAAGGCACGTAAATGACGTACGGCAAATGAAAGTTCTGGCGTCGGGCGAAGCTCATCAAACACGTACGTTTGAATCCCATAGGTCGCAAGCGTCTTGGCGGCTTCCATCGCAAACTGTTGCGATTTATGGCGCGAGTCGTATGCGATGACCACCCCTCGTTTTTTTGCTTCCTCACCGAACGACGCAATGTATCGAGCGAGTCCTGCCGATGCTTTTCGCACCGTATATATGTTCATTCGATTCGTCCCTGGTCCAATTTCCCCGCGCATGCCCCCTGTGCCGAACTCTAACGTCTTATAAAAGCAGTCTTCTAACAGTTTTTCATCTTGCTCTAGTTGTTGCAAATGAGCACGTAGCTCTTCATCTAACTGCGCTTCTTTCCAACGTTCATATATTATTTTCCAAGTCACGTTTATCCCTCCATATCGTTGCTCATTGTAACTTATTCTCGCTTTTTTATGCAAATTCCTTTTTTAATACGAAAAGCGCAAAGCGCCCCAATTTCGCCTAAAGGCAGCCCGCATCCTGCGGGCAACGGCGAAATGTCGCCATCCTTGGCTCCGCGAAGAGCGCACAAGCCCCACCGAGGAGAGCTCGAACCAAGCGGGCGCTTGGTTCTGCGTGTGCAACATCACCGAAGCATCTCAATGTGTCGCCGCCGAAAGAAGGGGCGGAGCGACTCGAGCCGATGGCGCTTGGAGCTAGACAGCTCCCTAAATCCGAAATTTTATACTTTAATTAATTATAAAAAGGAGCTCCTCATAAAGAAGCCCCTTTCTTGTTTAATGATATGAAGGTTCGGAAATCTCGGATAACGCTTGTTCTGCCGCTTCATCGTATGCTTGGTTTGTGGCGATATCACCTAAAGCAACAATGCCACAAAGCGCATTATTTTGTACGATTGGCAAGCGGCGAATTTGGTTTTTGGCCATTACTTTCGCTGCTTCATCAACGCTCATGTTTGGCGCACCTGTGACGACATCACTTGTCATCACTTGTGAAACAGGTGTCGAAGGGGTTAATCCTTGCGCCGTCGTACGAAGAGCAATGTCACGGTCAGTAATGATCCCTTTTACTTTTCCATTTTCAACAACAGGAATAGCGCCAACATTATGTTCATTCATTAATTGTGCTGCCTCTTGAACAGATTGATCTGGTGTGACCGTTGCTACTTGGCGCGTCATAATCGATTCAACTGTATGATTCAATATGATCCTCCCCTTTCGCTTTTTATTGTGCACGTTCGCTTGTTCATTATGTAAGTAAAATATCGTCGCAATTTACATCATTTCTTTCGATGTACTATAATGAACAAAGAGTAAAAAATAAGAAGGTGGAATTATGGCGCAGAGAGAAAATCATTTGTTAGCCGCTTGGATCGTTGCATTCATCGCTACACTCGGTAGCCTTTATTTTTCCGAGGTGCTGAAGTTCATCCCATGTGAACTTTGTTGGTATCAGCGCATTTTTATGTATCCGCAAGTATTTTTGCTTGGCATGGCTTTTGTGCGCAAAGAATTTAACATCGCTCGTTATACGCTTATGCTATCTGTTATCGGTGGCACGATTTCTTCTTATCATTATCTCATTCAAAAAGTGACATTTTTCCGAAATACTGCTCCATCATGCGGTATTGTACCGTGTACAGGCGATTATTTAAACTGGCTCGGGTTTATCACGATTCCCTTTTTAGCACTTGTTGCTTTTATTTTTATTAGCGTCATCAGCTATCGTCTTATAAAAATGGAGAAAGAAGGGAATATTCGATGAAAAAATTACTTATTTTCGGCGGTATCATTATCGTTTTATTTGGCGCACTCGCTTGGATTACATCATATACGCAAAAACAAAAAGCGGAAGGAAATCCGTTCGGGAAGGAAGAACTACATCCAGCTACGATCGACCTTCTTGACGACCCGAATTATCAAAACATTATTTTGCCTGACGAATTAAGAGAAGCATTAAACAATAAAGAAACGATGACCGTTTACTTTTACAGCTCAACGTGTGAATTTTGTAAAAAAACAACGCCAATCGTTGTGCCATTAGCGAAAGAAATGGGTATCGACTTAAAGCAATTTAACCTCCTTGAATTTGAAGAAGGATGGGATGAATATCACATTGAAGCGACACCAACAATTGTCCGCTTTAAAAATGGAAAAGAAGTCGCACGTATTGAAGGATATTATGAAGAAGACGTATTTCGAAAATGGTTTGAACAAACAAAATAAAAGCCTTCGTTGTGAAGGCTTTTTTACATCACCCAAGAATGAGCAGGTTTCATATATATGCTTACGTAATGATCTTTTTCATGTGAAAAATGTTCAGGTGTAAGTGGGAAGCTTATTCCGTGTCGCGCTAATTGCTCCACATTGCGTTGAAACAAATGATTGTAGTAAGAAACGCCATGGAACGAAGCAAATTCAATAATCGCTTGCAACGATTGTAATGCAGAAATAATCTCAAACGCCTCTTTTAACGTTCCATCGTATGTGGAAGATTGAAACTGTAATATACCGAGCGATTGAAATGTTTCAATTTCATGATCTGTGAAATATTTTGGAAAAATACATGTATAAAATTGCTCAATGAGCGATTGAATATATTGCTTTTGCTCTTCCGTAGCAACATAGACGGTTTTCAATTGACCTCACCTTTTTCCATTTCATTTCCTAATCTATAACGAAATTGTAACATATCAACGCACTTTATGGTGTTGGTAATTTATTGTATAGAAAGAGTGAGACGAATGAATGTACAAAAAAAAGGAAATTGGCTGATGTTTGAAGCGCCATCATCATGGATTGGCCTATCGCTTGAACAAGCATTTCAAACAAAATGGTTCGTTCCTAAAAAAATGTTGCATGAATGGCGAATGACAAAAGGAGTGACAGTAAATAAGAAGATCGTTCCTTTACACACAATCATTTCACCAAATGATCATATTGGGATACATATAAAAGACGAAACGATTGAACCGATTCCAACATACTTCCCGCTTCATATTGTATTTGAAGACGATCATGTGCTTGTCGTTAACAAACCCGCACATATGGACGTCCATCCGACGCAGCCAAACCAAACAAATACGTTAGCAAATGCAGTCGCCTTTCACTTTCAATGTGAAGGAATTTATAGCAAAGTTCGGCATATTCATCGCCTTGATCGCGATACGAGCGGCGTCATTTTATTTGCTAAACATGCGCTTGCTGGCGCTGTACTCGATAAATATTTAGCGGAACGAACAATTCATCGCACATACGTTGCGCTTGTTCATGGATATGTGAAACAAAAAAAGGGACGATTGACGCTCCAATCGGTCGCGATCGTCATCATCCAACGAGACGTCGCGTATCGAAAACAGGAGATACGGCGATCACGCACTATGAACGTCTCCAATATGACAAACAAAAAAATGTGTCGCTCGTTCGCTTGACGCTTGATACAGGAAAAACGCATCAAATTCGCGTCCATATGAGCTATATCGGACATCCATTAGTTGGGGATACGTTATATAGGGGAAAACCGTGGATCGATCGACAAGCGTTACACGCAATCTCACTTTCTTTTCCACATCCGTTTACAAACGAGCCGATCACCTGTTCTTCCCTACCTGATGAAACGATTTTCGGCAATATAAAAAGAGGCGCGTTCCTATAACGCAGCCTCTTCGTTCATGTCCGTCACTACATCTACTGCTCGAGGGCGACGTGTCACTTCAATTTTTTTTACATGATGACCGTCTAATTGAATGACTGTAAACGTATAATCACCACAATCAATTTGCTCTCCTGGGCGAATGTTGTAACGTTCTGTTAACATCCATCCCCCGATTGTATCAACGTCTGTATCATCGATTTCTAAGCCGAATAAATCATTAATTTCACTAATAAGCACTTTTCCATCCACAATTGTTCGATTTTCATCAATCGTTTGAACAAGCGGAGTTTCATCTGTATCAAACTCATCCCGAATTTCCCCGACAATTTCTTCTAAAATATCTTCAACCGTTACTAAACCGGATGTCCCGCCGTACTCATCAACTAAAATTGCCATATGAATGCGCTCTTTTTGCATTTTCACAAGTAAATCTTGAATAGGAATCGTTTCAATAACTTGAATAATCGGGCGTATATATTCACGAAGTTCCCTTCGCTCTTGACAGTTTACAACAAGATCCGTAAACAACTCTTTGACATTTATTAATCCGAGAATATGATCTTTATCGCCATCAATAACAGGGTAACGTGTATATTTTTCTTCACGGATTGTTTGCAATACATGTTCCATCGAATCATTGACATCTAACGCAACAATTTCTTTGCGCGGAACCATAATTTCTTTTGCGACACGATCGTCAAAACGGAAAATGTTATTCACATACTTATATTCCGTATGATTAATTTCTCCGTTTTTATAACTGGCCGACAGCAGAAGACGCAACTCTTCCTCAGAATGGGCCAATTCTTGTTCATTAGATAGCTGAAAACCAAATAAACGAACGACGAAACGCGCAGACCCATTTAACAACCAAATAAACGGATACATGACGCGATAAAATAACATAAGTGGGCGCGCTGCCCATAACGTAATCGTTTCGACCTTTTGAATCGCAATCGTCTTCGGTGCTAATTCACCAACAACGACATGAATAAACGTAATCGCCGCAAATGCGACAAGAAAAGAAGCGCCGTGGGCAAATGATGGCGGGACATGAAATTCGTCAAAAAGCGGACGAAGCGCTCGTTCTACCGTCGGTTCTCCGAGCCAACCAAGACCGAGCGAAGTCATGGTGATCCCAAGTTGATTTGCAGATAAATACTCATCTAAATGAGTGATGACATGCTTTGCTGCCACCGCTTTTTTGTTACCTTCTTCAATCAGTTGATCAATGCGCGATGGGCGCACTTTTACAATGGCAAATTCCGAAGCGACAAAAAAACCGGTAAGCGCAATAAGAAAAACGATCATCCATAAACTAAATATGTCCAACGAACGTCCGCACGCATACATGCGTGCGGATGCCACCTCCTATTTATTAATCTTCATTACTTCCTTGCACAAAAATAAGTACATACTTGATTAATTCTAACACCGAAATAAGCGCTGCAGCAACATACGTTAATGCCGCGGCATTTAATACTTTATTTACCCCACGTTCTTCTTCATTGCGAATAATGCCTTCTGCGATCATAAAATCTTTTGCACGTGAACTTGCGTTAAACTCAACCGGCAATGTAATGACTTGAAACGCTACAGCAAACGAGAACAAAATAATCCCTAAACCAATTAACGAAAACTGTTGCAATAAAAACCCGCCAAGAAGAAGGAATGGAGCCATTCCAGATGTCAAATTCACAATTGGGAACATACGATGGCGCAAAACGAGCGCACCATATGCTTGTTGATGTTGCACCGCATGACCCACTTCATGGGCAGCTACCGACACCGCTGCAATCGAGCGGCCATAGTAAACCGGCTCTGATAAACGAACGGCCCGAGCAATTGGATCGTAATGATCCGTCAACGTACCTGGGACAAGCTCTACTGGCACATCGTATAGTCCGTTGCGATCTAAAATGAGACGCGCCACTTCTGCTCCCGTTAAACCAGAGGAAGCAGGTACATCTGACCATTTGCTAAAGTTTCCTCTCACTTTAAATTGCGCCCAAATCGACACGGCGAAAGCGATTAAAATGAGGAAATCCATTGGGTGAAAAAACATAATATCATCCCTCCGTTATTTTATATTTTAATGGAAAATAGCCGAAAATGAAAGAGAGTACCTCTACATACGTTATATACGACTATTGTGTCCAAAAAGTTTCACAAAATCGAAAAAAACCTCGCAAATCGCGAGGCTAAATAAAATTGTTTTTAGTGTGTATGATGAACAGCGCAACGGTTCGGACCAATTTCAAGTTCTTGTTGTTGCTCTGGCGTTGCATCTTTCACACCACGATTGATGGCAATAATGTCTTCAAAGTTCGGTGGTGTTTCTGAAGAAGCGGATTGCGCCACATGTTCAACGAACTCCTCTTCCGTTTTCCCTTGCATGATTTCGTTCATTTGGCGAATGTTTCCTAACGTATTTCCGATATATCCTTGTTCATTCACTTCTTGATCAAAGTTTGCATAGTGAGCAGGAAGGACGATAACATCATCAGCAATTTGTGCTACTTTGTTATACACTGTGTCGTATAAATCTTTTGCCCACTCGCGCGCTTTTCCGCCAAGATCTGGTCGACCAAGACCGCTTACGAAAATCGTATCGCCAGAGAACAACAATTTATTGTTTACGAAAAATGATACACTACCTGGGGTATGACCTGGCGTTTTAATTGCTAATACTTCTAAGCTTACTTTTTCAAATTCGATGCGATCATGATTTTCTAACGGCTCAAATTCAAAGACCGCACCTTCACTCTTCATTAAATAATATTTTGCTCCTGTTTGTTTTGCTAATTCATATCCGCCAGAAATGTGATCGGCATGTAAATGAGAGTCAACGATATGTGTAATCGTTACGTTTTCTTTTTGCGCCACTTCTTTATATACATCAATAAATCGAGATGGATCAACGATAAGCGCCTCTTTGCCTGATACGACCATGTAAGAAAGGCACCCTTTACCGACACGAATAAATTGATATACTTTCATATTTTCATCTTCGTACACAACAACTGGATATAAATATTCACTCCATGCTTTCATGCCGCCTTTTAAATAAAATACTTCTAAACCTTTTTCAGCAAGCATGTCAGCGACCATCATGGAAGATCCTTCTTTTGCGCAAACGACGACAATTTTTTTATCTTTCGGTAAGCGTTCTAACACAGGCTCAACGCCATCAATTAATTCAAAATAAGGAACGTTTAAATATTCAATGTGCTCCCCTTCAATTTTCCAATCTGCAAAATCTGATTCATTGCGAACATCGAATAAGAAAAACGGTTCTTTATGAACAATCATCTCATTGATTTGTTGTGCTGTTAACGCATGTACTGTCATTTCATATCCACCTCTCCTTATACCTCATAGGGTATTTATATAGGTAAAAAAATTATTGTTGTAACAATTGCATAATTCGTTGTGGATCAAATCCAACGACCCAACGTCCATTAATTTCTGTTTGTGGCACGCCCATTTGTCCAGTCGAGCGAACAACGTAATTAACAGCTTCAGGGTGATGATGTAAGTTTACTTCTTTAAACGGAATACCTCGTTCAGCTAAAAAGTTTTTTAGCAATGTACAATACGGACATGTCGTTGTTGTATATACTGTTACTTGTTTCATATTACCATTCCTCCTTTATGTTCCGATATTTTATATACCCCTATGAGTATTATAACATAAAGGATGAATTTTTCAACATCTTTTACAAAATGTCCACCCAAATTTTAATAGCTGTTGCCACGATAAGTGCAGCTAAAATAAACTGCAATAGTTTTGTATTGACCTTTTTACCAACGTTTGCTCCGATCGGAGAAGCAATTAAACTTGCAACAACCATAATAAACGCAGTCCAAAAATCAAATTGACCAGTCGTCAGTTTTCCTACGGTTGCCCCAATTGATGAAATAAACGTAATAGCTAATGATGTAGCAATCGTCATACGCGTTGGAATTTTTAGTACGACGAGCATAATTGGTACAAGAATAAATGCACCAGCGGCTCCAACAATTCCAGCGCTCACTCCGACAATAAATGCTAATGCAGCAGCGAGCCACTTATTAAATGTCACTTGATCGAGTGGAATGTTATCAATTTCTTTTTTCGGAACGAACATCAAAATGGCCGCAATTGTTGCCAACACTGCATAAACGATATTAATGCCGCCTTCACTCATTAATTTTGAACCATAACCACCAATGAAACTACCGAGTAAAATGCTCGTTCCCATGTAAATAATTAACGTTTTGTTTAAATATCCACCTTTCCGGTACGCCCAAACGCCCCCAATAGTAGCAAACAATACTTGAATGGCGCTAATTCCGGATACTTCATGGGCGCTAAATGCAGCGTAGCCAAGCAACGGTGGAATGTAGAGCAACATCGGATACTTAATGATCGATCCGCCAATTCCAACCATTCCCGAAATAAACGAACCGATAAATCCAATGAGAAAAATCGTCACAATAAAGCCGATGTCCATGCTAGTTCACTCCTTGTATGAAGCATCGGGACATACGCCCGATGCTTCTCACGCTTTACGAATCCAAAATTTTAATACGTCGCCTTCTTCGGCCATGTCAATCATTTCATGACCCGCTGATTTTGCCCATGCGGACAAATCGTTTTTAGCTCCTTTATCCGTCACATGAATTTCTAATACTTGACCTGATTGTAATGTATCCATTCCTTTTTTTGTACGAACGATTGGCATTGGACACGCCAATCCTTTTGCATCAACGACAAGATCTGCTTTCATGCTTTTCCTCCTTAGAACGTTAACGTAATGTCAGCATCTTTTGCAAAATCGAGGAATGTGACAGCTCCACCAACATCGATGCCATCTACAAAATGTTCTTTTGTTAATCCCATGACATCCATTGTCATTTGACAAGCGATAAATTTCACACCCATTTCTTGAGCCATGCTTACAAGCTCAGGGATCGATGGAACGTTCGCTTGAGCAAATCCTTGTTGAATTTGTTCTTTTCCTTCTGGAAGTGGCAATTGCTTATACGCTTCTTTATGAATTAAATTTAATCCTTCGAATGTAAAGAAAATCGCTACTTCTGCTTCTGTTGCTGCCGCTGCTGTCGCAATGTTAAATACTTTGTATGCATCGAATAATCCACCATTTGCTGCAATAATTGCTACACGTTTGTTCATTGTTCATTTCCTCCTTTAATCATTGTTCCTTTCCATTCTGTCATACCCGGAATGACGTTAAATACATGTGTGAATCCTTTTTCGGCTAATTGTTGCGCAGCGAGATCGCTACGATTGCCTGTTCGACAAATGACGTAAATCGTCTCATCTTTATTTAATTCATTCATTCGTTCGGACAGCTGTCCGAGCGGAATATGATACGCTCCTGGAATATGTCCAAACACATATTCCGCTTCTTCGCGTACGTCTAAAATAAATACTTGTTCATTGTTTTCTACTTTCTTTTGCAATTCGTCTAACGCGACAACGTGAGGATATTTCGTTTCCTCTTTGCTTTCTGTCGGATTCGCTTTACGAAGATAATGTTTGAGTACATCCCCTTCTTCAATCGTGCCGATATATTGATGCCCTGTGTTTTTTGCCCAGCCTTGAATATCGGCAAGCGATCCTTTGTCCGTTGCTTGCACTTCCAGCACTTGGCCAGGTTGTAGCTGTTCCATTGCCTTTTTCGTGCGAACGATCGGCATTGGACAAGATAGCCCACGCGCATCAACGACAAGATCTACATTCATTCGATTCCCTCCTATCGTTCGATCTCACCTGTCCACTCAAGCATACCACCCGTCATATTCACGACTTGGTATCCGTAGCTTTCTAACAACTGACAAGCCATACCACTTCGATTTCCTGAGCGACAAACGAGAATATGCTCCTCATTTTTATCAAATTCATTCATTCGCTCAAGCAATTGACCGAGCGGAATGTGGCGTGCGCCTGGAATTTTCCCATGCGCCACTTCTTCATATTCGCGCACGTCAATAATGCTAAGTGCACGCCCCTCTTTTAATTGTTGCTCTAGTTCTTGTGGGGAGATATGTTTCATTTTCCTCACCTCTCTATACTCATAAGGGTATATTTCGTCGTAAAAAAATAAGTTATTACCATTACCTCTATGAGTATATTACAAAACCCCCACCCGTTTGTCAACTGTTTTTTCGCAAAAAAAAACCTTGTATCACACAAGGGTTTAAACAAGCGTTTTCTGTTCTTCTTTTCGGAAAAAGTTTCTCATCGCCTGCAACACATCCGATTTTTGTTTTAAAATGTAATAGCGAAATTTTTCATCTTTAATATGTTTGTACGCTGACATGAGCGTAGAATGACGATTGTACTGATTCACTTCCCCGTATCCAAACATATTCGATACTTTCATTAACTCTTGCACAAGTTTGACACAGCGAGCGTTATCAGACGTTAAATTATCGCCATCGGAAAAATGGAACGGATAAATATTATATTTTGTCGGGGAGTATTTTGTTTCAATCACTTCTAGCGCTTTGCGATACGCTGATGAACAAATGGTTCCACCGCTTTCTCCTTTTGTGAAAAATTCTTCTTCTGTTACGATTTTTGCTTCGGTATGATGAGCGATAAAAACAATATCGACTGTTTCATATTTCGTGCGCAAAAATCTTGTCATCCAAAAGAAGAAACTTCTAGCCATATACTTTTCCCATACGCCCATCGATCCGCTCGTATCCATCATCGCAATGACAACTGCTTTTGAATCTGGCTTGATGACTTCATTCCACGTTTTAAATTTTAAATCTTCTGGATAAATTGGATAAAAGCTTGGATTACCGCTTAATGCATTTCGTTTAAACGCAGCCATCATCGTTTTTTTCTTATCAATATTTCCCATTAATCCTGTTCGACGAATATCATTAAATTCGATATGTTGAACAACGTGATCTGCGTGTTGCTTTTTCTTTAAATCTGGAAGTTCCAATTGACTAAACAAAGCTTCTTCTAATTCCATTAAAGACACTTCTGCTTCATAATAGTCTTGCCCTGCTATATCACCTGCTCCTTGACCTTTTCCTGGTCCTTTTTGACCGTCGCCAGAACCGTCGCGCGCAATCACATCGCCAACTTGACTGTCCCCATCGCCTTGGCCGACATGTTTATTTTTGTCATAGTTATAACGAATTTTATATTCATCTAACGAACGAATCGGTATTTTTATGACATCGCGACCATTTGACATAATAATGCTTTCTTCTGTAATTAAGTCGCCAAGATTATTTTTAATCGCTTCTTTCACCTTTTCTTCGTGCCGTTTTTGATCATCGTGGCCTTTTCGATGGAGGGACCAATCTTCTTTTGACACAACGAAGTTTCTACTCATTTTTTTCCCCTCCTACATGTAAAATAATGATGCACACTTTCCCTTTTCCTCGCATACAATATGTTGGCTTTGAAAAATAATGAATGAATGGTTGGTTACTTTATCCTATGCAGCGAACGAAAAAAATTGACAAATGATTTCGAAAATTGCTCTAATCCTTTTTCATTGGACAAGCCTGTTTTCTAAGATGATAAAACAAAGCATGCCAAGTGCGGCATGCTTATCTGTTTAATAAACTTCCGACATAACGAAGCAACTCATTTGCCGAAGTGGAATTGTAACCGTACTCGTCAATTAAACGAGCGACAACTTCATTAATTTTCTTTAGTTGTTGTTCATCCGGTGTTTTCGTTGATGTCGTAATTTTGACGATGTCTTTTAAATCGGCAAATAGCTTTTTCTGAATCGCTTCGCGTAACCGTTCATGTGAATTATAATCAAAGCGCTGACCTTTGCGCGCATATGCCGAAATGCGAATTAAAATTTCTTCACGGAACGCCTTTTTCGCATTTTCTGAAATGCCGATTTGTTCTTCAATCGATCGCATTAACTTTTCATCTGGATTCATTTCTTCTCCCGTTAACGGATCGCGAATTTTCGCTTTGTTGCAGTATGCTTCCACATTATCTAAATAATTGTCCATCAACGTTTTCGCCGATTCTTCATACGAATAAACAAACGCTTTTTGCACTTCACGCTTTGCAATTTCGTCGTATTCTTTTCGCGCAATCGAAATGAAGTTTAAATAACGTTCCCGATCTTCTTTTGAAATAGACGGGTGATGCTCTAATCCTTCCTTCAATGCCCGTAATACATCTAGCGCATTAATGGACGGCACTTCTTTCCGAAT
Organism: Anoxybacillus sp. EFIL; assembly: GCF_013096955.1. Lineage (NCBI taxonomy): Bacteria > Bacillati > Bacillota > Bacilli > Caryophanales > Anoxybacillaceae > Anoxybacillus > Anoxybacillus sp. EFIL. The sequence continues at coordinate 78,654 of NZ_SDLH01000010.1, forward strand.
AATACAAGACGAAATGCGATTAATGACATAGCGTGGATCAATGCCGCTCATTCCTTCATCCGGATATTCTTTTTTCAATTCCTCTACATCGACTTCATTAAATCCTTCGACAAGCTCACCGTCATACAAGCGCATTTTTTTCACAAGGTCAATATCGCCACGTTTCGGCTCTTTCAAACGCGTTAAAATCGTAAACATCGCGGCTACCCGAAGCGTATGCGGTGCAATATGCACGTCCGCCACATCGCTTTCACGAATCATTTTTTCATAAATGCGTTCTTCTTCTGACACTTTTAAGTTATATGGAATTGGCATAACGATAATGCGCGAATGAAGCGCCTCGTTCTTTTTATTCGCAATAAATGAACGATACTCTGTTTCGTTCGTGTGAGCAACAATCAATTCATCGGCACTAATAAGCGCAAAACGTCCTGCTTTAAAGTTTCCTTCTTGCGTTAAAGAAAGCAAATGCCATAAAAACTTTTCATCGCACTTTAACATTTCTTGAAATTCCATAATGCCGCGATTTGCTTTGTTTAACTCCCCATCAAAGCGATATGCGCGCGGATCCGATTCTGACCCATATTGAGCAATCGTAGAAAAATCAATGCTGCCCGTTAAATCAGCAATGTCTTGCGACTTCGGATCGGATGGGCTAAACGTCCCAATTCCAACGCGCTTATCTTCTGAGAAAAAGATGCGTTCGACCATCACATCTTCAATGCGCCCACCATATTCTTTTTCAAGCCGCATCATATTTAATGGCGACAAATTTCCTTCGATACGAATACCGTACTCTTTATAAAACTCATCGCGCAAGTTGTGCGGAATTAAATGAAGCGGATCTTCATGCATCGGACATCCTTTAATGGCATATACGGCGCCACGATCCGTATATGAATACGCCTCAAGCCCTCGCTTTAACATCGTCACAAGCGTTGATTTTCCGCCGCTTACCGGTCCCATTAACAACAAAATGCGCTTTCGAACATCTAAACGTTTAGCAGCTGGATGAAAATATTCTTCCACAAGCCGCTCTAACGCTTCCTCAAGTCCAAACAATTGCCCGCTAAAAAAGTTGTATTTTTTCTTTCCGTCTATTTCTTCTACCCCGGCATCTTTAATCATATTGTAAACGCGAGAATGAGCAGACTGAGCTACCCACGGCTTTTCTTTTACGATTTCCAAGTACTCCGCAAATGTCCCTTCCCACTTTAATTTTTGTTCTTCTTCTCTATATTTTTGTATTTTTTTTAAAATGTCCATACACGGACCTCCTCCACCTTTGATGTCTAGCGTCATGATTAATACCATATGTATGCAAGGATGTCCGTAATCATTCGTGAAAGTATGACTTTCATCCCTCTATACAATTAAGCTATAATGAAAGCGTGGACATTTTATTGTCACTTCATAAGGGAGGAGATTTCATATGAAAACACTTCTTGTTCTTGGCGTCATTTTCGCCTTCTTGGCTGCGATCTTCACAGCAGGATATAACGATAAGCCGGAAGTAAAAAATTAAGCGACTTTCATTCGAAAGTCGCTTAAAATACATTTGGAAAGTTTTGTTGTCTTAACGCCTCATATACAAGAATGGCTGCTGTGTTCGATAAATTGAGTGAGCGAACGTATTCGTTCATTGGAATGCGTAAACAACGTTCCATATTTTTTTCGATTAAGTCTTTTGGCAAACCGCTCGTCTCTCGACCGAAAACGAAAAAGTAATCTTTCGTTTGATCACTATAGTCAAACGATGTGTAATATGTTTGACCAAACTTTGTAATAAAGAAAAATTCGCCTTCTTTATATTTATCAAAAAGCTCTTGTAATGAATCGTAATAGTGAATATCTACATATTCCCAATAATCTAATCCGGCACGCTTCAACATTTTGTCATCCGTTGAAAATCCGAGTGGACGAATTAAATGTAAAGACGTTCCTGTTGCTGCACATGTACGTGCAATATTGCCCGTATTCGCTGGAATTTCTGGTTGATATAAAACGACATGTAAAGCCACGTTCTTCACCCCTATGCATGATCAATAATATGAAAAAATTTATATTGAATATTTGGCGTATAAGCCGTGGAATCTTCATACGACCAATAACGCATGCGACTATTGGACGTATGGGCATTTACAAGCGGCATCCCTTGTTTATCTTTGGCGACGACGATCGTCGTATGATCAAATCGACCGTCCCCTTGAAAATCATAACAAATGACATCACCGAGAGACAACTGTTCTGGTGATTTTTTTTCAATAGCTTGAATGCCCGTTTTCGATCCGCTTAAATACCAACGAAACGCATGTGCGACCGTCCACGTATAGCTCCAATCGTTTTTGCGCATCCACCATCCTTTTGTTTTATTTGGATAGCCCATCATCGGAATGCCGCCTGCATGCAAACATTGTGAAACAAAATTTGTACAATCCACGGGAAATGTATGAAACGCGGGGTTATGATCGTTCCACCATATTTCAGCATACCGAACGGCTGCTAGTCGATCATACGTATAACGGATGCGTTCATCATCATCACGTTCTTCTTTCTTTTCGATTTGTTCTGTTTCAATCATTGGTAAAACAAGGCGATGGCTAACAAGTTCCCGCCCCTCGAATACAGCTTCGCGTACCTCTTGTTGTTCTTCAACATACATCCATCCGCTTTGCCAAATGAAAAAACGAAAATGAACAACATAGCGAACGAACGTATGCGGAGCAATGTACTTTTTTTCGATAATTGTACCTTTTCCTTCACATTTCACAAGCTTTGCATTCCGCTTAGCCAGCAGCTTTCTTTTTCGTTCCATTTCTTCATCTGCCACGTCGCTGACAAAAAAATGACGAATGCGTTCATGAAGAAGATCGTGCAGTTGTTTTCTCATTCCGTTCCCCACTTTTTCGTTTTTTATTACGTTATGTCATAAACGGACGAAAAACGACTACACGTTTTCAAACATCGCTAATGCTTTTTCGATTTCACGAATGACGTCTTCATCTTGTTCCCTTTGTTTCGCTTGTTGTAGCATCGGCACAACTTTACGATTCCCGATTTTCCCAAGCGCCCACGCGGCCGTTCCGCGAATGACTGGACGTGAATCTTCGCGAAGCAACGTGAATAAATCATCAATTGCGCTTTCATCTTTATAGTGGGCTAATGCAATGATCGCATTCCGTTGAATCGGTTTTTTCCCGCGCCATGCGCCAGATATATGTCCAAATGTTTCTTTAAACTGACGATTTGTCATACGAAGAAGCGGTTTTAATAAAGGCTTCACAATCTCTGGATCTGGCTCCATCTCTGGATGGAAGTGAAAGTCTTTTCCCTTATTTTTCGGACAAACGAGTTGACACGTATCACACCCATACAATCGGTTTCCGATTTTATCGCGAAATTCATCAGGGATAAACGTTTTCGTTTGCGTTAAAAAGGCAATGCACCGCTGTGCATTCAACTGTCCGCCTTGTACAAGCGCTCCTGTCGGACAAGCATCAATGCAGCGCGTGCACGTCCCACATTCGTCTTCAATTGGCGTATCTGGAGGAAATGGGATATTCGTAATCATTTCACCTAAATAAACGTATGAACCAAATTCATGTGTAATAATCGAGCAATTTTTTCCACTCCATCCGATCCCTGCCCGTTCCGCGACCGCACGATCTGCCAATTCTCCTGTATCAACCATTGATTTCACTTTTGCATCTGGCACGCGTTCTAAAATAAATTGTTCTAATTTTTGCAGCCGCTCGCGCAAAATGACGTGGTAATCTCGCCCCCAAGATGCTCGACAAAAAATTCCGCGACGCTCTTTTTTTGTACTTCGTGGAGCATTTTTTAATTTTGACGGATATGCAAGGGCGATAGCGATAATAGAACGTGCTTCTGGAAGCAATAAAGATGGGGTTGTCCGCTTTTCAATGTCAGGCTCTTCAAATCCTGATTGATAACCAAGTTGTTGCTGCTGACGCAACCTTTCTTTTAATTCAAAAAACGGATCAGCACTTGCAAAACCGATTTTATCAATGCCGATCGTTCGGCTATATTGAATGATTTCTTCCTTTAGTGCTTCAACGTCCATCTCCCATCCCTCCTTCCCACTTTGTTTATGTTACAATGTAAAGAAAAAGGAGTGAACGATATGTTAACCATTTGTGACAGCATTAAACAACATATTCCTCATTTTAAAATCGGAGTGCTTACATATGAACACATCGTCGCCGGGCCATCTCCTAGCATGTTAAAGGGGAAACTTCGTCAATTTCAAGAGCTGTTATATTTTGATATGGAACAAACTCCGTTAGCTGAATGGCCAGAAGTGAAAGAATGGCGGTCTGTATTTAAACAAATTGGCACAGATGCAAGCCGATACCGTCCGTCATCGGAAAGTTTGCTTCGGCGCGTACAAAAGCAAACTTTTATTCCATCCATTCATTCAGCTGCTGATGTCAATAACTTTTTTTCCTTATATTATAAACTACCGATCGGCATTTATGACCGAGATCATCTCATAGGAGATATCGTGATCACGATCGGTACACAAGCAGATGAATATATCGGCATCAATGATCGCACGACAAATTTTGAACGAAAACTTGTCTCAAAAGACGCTAAAGGGGCATTCGGCAGTCCAATCGTCGACTCAAAGCGAACGATGGTTACGGAACAAACAACACATGCGATTCAAATCGTGTACTTTCTCCCATCATTTACAGAAACACAATGCGAACAAATGCTACAAGCGATGAAAGAGATGTTTATCCAAATTCACGGCGGTACAGCACATACACAACTCGTTAAATAATGCATGCGGGGCAAGCGAAATAAAAAAACGCAATGCCCCGTTCATCTTCGAAACGAAACACTGCGTTGTCCCCGTATGTATGGAGCGGGTGATGGGAATCGAACCCACGACATCAGCTTGGAAGGCTGAGGTTTTACCACTAAACTACACCCGCATAGCAACTTGCTTTTTCTCTATGACTTTTCCCACGCTCAACTATGCCTCTTCCTCTACTCGCTTATTCAATGATGATGGATGCGTCGAGGCAACTCGCCGATTACTCGACGATGTGTCGCTCGTGGCTGAGGTTTTACCACTAAACTACACCCGCACGATAAATCACTCACATAACCATCTTTTACTTCTACGCTTTGTCACGCCTCTTCCTCTACTCGCTTATTCGATGATGATGGATGCGTCGAGGCAACTCGCCGATTACTCGACGATGCGTTGCTCGTGGCTGAGGTTTTACCACTAAACTACACCCGCACATGCAGAAAAAGTAGAAATTTGTCGAATAAGATGCAAAAATAAAAAACAGGAATCCCTGTTTTTTAATTACGTTTTACATTATATCGACTCCCCTGTGACAAGTCAATACTCTGTTCAAAACTTTTTCAAAAACATCATCTATTTTCCCGATAAAATTTATACATATCGAGACAATAATAAACATGGTGCATGTGACGAATGAAGAAGAAATTTGACATAACACCTAAAGGTTTCATATAATCTAAATGAAACCAAAAGGTTATATATCTGAGGAGGATCATTGATGAGCCAAAAAGTGCAAGATATCCAACAAACGATGATCATCGAAGCGCCAATTCAAAAAGTATGGGACATTGTTTCTACATCCGAAGGAATTGCCTCATGGTTTATGCCAAATGATTTTCAGGCGATTGAAGGACATGAGTTTCACTTACAAACCCCTTTTGGACTTTCTCCATGTAAAGTGTTAAAAGTGGAGAAGCCTCATCTTCTTTCTTTTTCATGGGATAAAGACGGATGGATCGTTTCCTTCATGTTGAAAGACTTAGGCGACAAAACAGAATTTACTCTTGTTCATGGAGGATGGGGAAGCGCAGACGATATCCTTCCGAAAGCAAATGAAAAACAATCTATTGTTCGTGATCGTATGGCAAACGGATGGACAGGAATTTTAGAAAAGCTTCGAAAGGTTGTGGCATAATACGTGGAGCCAACAAAAAAGCATGATGTTTTTCAAGCAATTGCAGACAAAACAAGAAGAGATGTCTTACGTTTGTTGGCAGAAAAAAAAGAATTACCGATCTCTGCGATTGCAGCGCATTTTCCAATTAGCCGTACGGCTATTACTAAACATTTAAACATTCTCGCCGAAGCAAATTTAGTCCAAAGTCGAAAATCAGGACGAGAAAAAATTTATCATCTCCATCCTGAACCGTTAACAGAATTAAAGCAATGGCTGTCATTTTATGAACGTTTTTGGGAAAATAAACTATCTATTTTAAAACATGTTGTTGAAAATGAGTAACCCCCTATGTTTGTAACGATAGGGGGCTTTTCCTTGCTTACATCTTCCCAGACATTAATCCGTACAATCGATTGCTCCCACAAGATTCACGAATAATCAATTCCGGTTCAACCATAACCGCTTTCGGCTGAAATTGGCGGTGTATAATATCCCTTAACATATATGCAGCAAGCCGTCCGATTTTCTCTTTATCTTGACGAACGGAAGTTAAAGGGGGATCGGTATAATTGCATGCATCAATATCATCGCACCCAACGATCGCAATATCTTCAGGTATTTTTAACCCGTGTTCCTTCACCGCTTTCATTGCACCAAATGCCATTAAATCCGATGCTGCAAATACCGCTTCAGGATGATGTGACGAGCGCAATATTTTTTTCATCGCCTCATAGCCACTTTCCATAAAGAAATCCCCTTCGGCAAACCACTCTTCATGAATCGTTAACCCAAATTCCTTCATTGTATTACGAAATCCTTGTTCGCGAATTTTTGTCACTTGCGCGCCCGGCAAACCACCAATGTAGCCGATATTCCGATAGCCACATAAGTAAAAATGCTCTACTACTTTCGCAGAAATTTTATAGTTATCTGTCATAATGTACGCAGAACGATTCCCTTCAAGCGGAATATCTATCCCGATACATGGGATGTCGCTCATGTCTAAACGATAAATAGATGGCTGCACTTTTTCACCACTAATAATGATTACTCCATCTACTTTATAGCGCATCGAACGCTCATAATAATCTTCCTCCCCTTCTTCAAATTGTTCGTTTGAAAAGAAGAGGAGGTCATAACCGAACATTCCCATTGTTTTCTTGAAAGAGTTCATCACTTCAATAAAGAATGGATGGTTAAAATCGGCATTGATCTCCCCGGCGTAAATAACACCAACTACTCTCGACTTATGAGCGGTATCTTTTTGAATGCGAGCAGCCACATACCCAGTCTGCTCCATAATTTCCAGCACTCTTTTTTTTGTTTCTTCACCGACATCATGATAGTTATTTAATACTTTTGATACCGTACCTGGTGACACACCCGCTAATTTTGCAATTTCTTTAATGGTAATTTTCATACGATCCCTTCTTACCTTCATTAATCTTGCCCTTATTATAACATAAATTTTCTGTTAAAAATGAATGCGCTTTAGTTAGCGGCTATGTCACTATTGTTTGACCGATCCTTGCGTCAAGCTTGAAATGAACAACTTATTAAACATTAAAAATACGACGACTAAAGGCAATGTTGCCCAAAATGTTCCCGATAAAATCATGCCATAGTCTTTCACGTATGCGTCTTGAAGAGCACGAATAGCAATTTGAATCGTGTAGCTTGACTCGTCTCTTAACACAGTTAACGGCCATAAGAAATCGTTCCATACGAACATAAATGTTAAAATACCAAGCGTCGCAAAAGCTGGTAAAATCGAAGGAACAACGATATTCCAATATACACGGAATATACTGCATCCATCAATTTTTGCTGCTTCAATTAGTTCATCGGGAATCGCATCTTTAATATATTGACGCATCCAGAAAATACCGAACGCATTCACTAAACCTGGAATGATAATTGCTTTTAAATCGTTTAACCAACCTAACTTTGTAATAATGAAATATTGCGGGATTAATCCTAATTGTGGCGGAATCATCATCGTAATTAAAATGACAGCAAACAGCTTTTCTCGCCCTTTAAACTGCAACTTAGCAAATGCAAAGCCTGCTAAAGAACTAAAGAATAACACCCCCAGCGTCGTTAAGCTAGCAACAACAAAAGAGTTCCACATCGCCCCGAAAAAGTCGACGTTTTCTAATACGTTTCGAAAGTTTTCTACTAGCTTATCTCCCGGTACAACAGCTGGTGGTAATTTGTTAATGACATGGTTCGGCTGCGTTGCCATGACAAACATCCAGTACAACGGAAAAACAGATAGTAACGCACCGATAATTAACAACACATGGATTGTTACTTTATTCACAAATCCTTTTTTACGTAACATCTTTATTCACCTCCATGTTTTTACTTGCCCGATTTATCTAAACGATTGGACGCGAAAAAGTTAATTGTCGTAAATACAATGATGAGTAAAAATAGCGAGACGGCTGTCGCAGATGCTGTTCCGAACGCGTTATTCGAGAACGCTTCTCTCCATAAGTACAACACGATCGTCATGCTTTCTTCTCTAAATCCACTGCCGAAAATAAGCGGTTCCGCAAAAATTTGTAGCGACCCGATCGTTGCTGTAAATACGACGAATACGATAATTGGCTTTAACATCGGCACAGTGATGAAAAGAAACTGCTGCCATTTTTTCGCTCCGTCAATTTCGGCTGCTTCATAAAGATCTTTCGGAATACTTTGCAATCCTGCTAAGAAAATAATCGAGTTATATCCAACCCATCTCCAAAAAATCATCGTCGCAATCGCAATTTTCGCTCCCCATTCAGACGTTTGCCAGCTTACTGGCGAAATTCCAAACAAGCTAAGTGTGGCGTTTACTAACCCTGCTTCTTGTTCGCTAAATAAAACGGTAAAAACAATCGCCACCGCAACAATCGACGTTACGTTTGGTACAAAATAAGCGACACGAAATACACTTTTAAACTTGACCATCGCTGAATTTAAAGCAACGGCTAAAATTAAAGCGGCGATTAACTGTGGACCTGTTCCTAATAAACCGATTACAATCGTGTTATAAATCGATTTCCAAAATAGTGGATCAGTAAAAATGAGCGAAAAGTTTTTCACTCCGACAAATGTCATTTCACCGAACCCATTCCATTTTTGAAACGCTAAATAAAAGCTAAACAGCATTGGAAAAGCGCCGAAGATCGCAAATAAAAGAAAGAAAGGAGAAATAAATAAGTAGCCAGCTAATGCTGTTTTTTTCTTATCACTCAATCCTTTTGGACGGACAGTTGCGTTTGTATGATTATGGGATACCATTTATATTTCCCTCCAAAAATCATAGTAGGGGGAAGGGAATAAATCCCTCCCTCACGTGTTTTATTGACGTTCAAGTTGACGTTTAATACGTTTAATTGCTTCTTCCCATTCTTTTTCTGGGTCAGCTTTTTTCTTCTGTACGTTTGTCAACGCCTTAATGATTTCGCCTTGAACGAGTCCGTAGTTTTTACCCATATACACTGTTTTTACTTTTTGTGCTGCTTCTGCAAATACTTGAGCTGTATTTACTCCACCAAAGTACTCGTCTTTGTAATCTTTAAACTCAGGTGCATCATATACAGAAGGAGCAGATGGGAATAAGCCCATATCTTTAAACGATTTCAATTGTTGTTCTGGCGCTACGAGCCATTGAATGAAGTCATATGCTTCTTGCGGATGCTTCGATTCTTTTGGAATCGTTAAATAAGAACCGCCCCAGTTTCCTGCTCCACCTGGCATGTTTGTAATGAGCCACTTGCCTGCTGAATTTGGTGCGTTTCCTTTCACAACTCCTTGCATCCATGCAGGTGCAAGCAACGTCGCATAGCTTCCTTTTTCCATCGCGTTACCCCATTCTGGAGTCCACAATCCGTTGCTGCCAAGGTAACCTTTTTGAATTAAGCTAACTGTATAGTCGTACGCTTGTTTAATGTACGGTTCTTTTTCGATAAGCAATTCTTCTTTTTCGTTAAAATATTGCACAGGAGCTTGGTCACGTAATGCGTTGTACACAAGTTCAACGTTGTCTGCAATTGGTTTTCCTGTTTTTTCTTTAATTGTTGCAGCTACTTCTGCATATGCATTCCAGTCTGGAATTAACTTTGCAACTTCAGCTGGATCTGTTGGAAGTCCTGCTGCTTCAAACACGTCAGCACGATAAAACATAGCTGTTGGACCAATATCTGTCGGAAGACCAAATAAGAAGCTTCCATCAGCGCTTTCACCGATGCGCCATTTCCAATCTAAATACTTATCCTTAATGTTTTTTGCACCAAAATCGTATAAGTTATAAAAACGATCTTGTGCCTCACGATAACGTTCAATATTGTTTACTTCAATCATCGCGATGTCCGGTGCGCCACTTCCTGCTGATAACGCTGTAAATAATGCGTTATGATGATCGTCAAACTGCGTTGATTGAATTTTAATTTCAACATTTGGATGATCTTTCATATATTCTTCAGCTAGTTTTTCATAACCAGTGCTTCCGAATACCCACATGTTCAACTTGACTTTTTCACTTGAACCTTTATCTTTTGATTCGTTCTCACTTTGAGATTGATTGCTGCACGCTGTCGCGAACATAAAGACAACTGCTAACAACAACATGAGAGCTCGTTTCTTCATCATTCTTTCCCCCTCGCTTTTTCACAATATGTGTTCATACCGTTTACACCTTTCATTTGCCCATTTGCTTGTTTCACGTTATAATTCCTTTAGTTTTCTTCGTAGTAGCGGCCAATCCCCGACACTTCCCGCTATGACGAAGAAAACTTCTTCCCTTCCCCCATCACCTCCTTTATTTGTCATTGTCTACTTGCAATCCGTTGTTTATAATCGTTTCCTTGTACCATAATGCACTCTTTTTCGGGATGCGCTCTAGCGTTTCATAATCCACGTATACAATCCCAAAGCGCTTATCATATCCAAATGCCCACTCAAAATTATCGAACAGCGACCATACATAATATCCTTTTAAATTGACGCCTTGTTCAATCGCGCGGTGGCAAGCGATTAAATGCTCCCGTATATAAGCAACTCGCTCATCATCTTCTACTTCACCTTGTTCGTTGACGCGATCTTTGTATGCAGCACCGTTTTCGGTAATGTATAATGGAATATCGCCATAATCTTTTTTCAATCGCACCATTAAATCAAACAAACCGTTTGGATTCACTTCCCAATTCATATCCGTCACAGGTCTTCCTGTGCTCACATGTTCAAATACGATCGGTTCACGGTCACCTGTTTTCCAATCTTTTAATGTTGCTGTTGAATAATAGTTAAATCCGAAAAAGTCGATCGGTTGCTGAATCGTTTGTAAATCTCCCTCTTTGTAAACGTCTGGTAAATAATCTTTATACACTTCTAACATATCTGCTGGATATTGTCCCTTAAATACAGGATCTAAAAACCAACGATTCATAAAGCCGTCCCATTTTCGAGCGGCATCAACTGCTTTTTCATCTTTCGGATCGACCGCATATCCAGGTGTCAAATTCAACGTAATACCAATTTCCCCATCTTTCGAACCGATTGCTCGAAACGCTTTTACCGCTTCCCCGTGTGAGAGAAGAACATGATGTGCTGCTTTTAAAAATGATGTAAAGTTTTGAATCCCTGGGGCATGTTCGCCATTCCCATATCCTAAATAGGTGACAACCCACGGCTCATTATGCGTAATCCATTTTTTCACGACATCCCCAAGATTCTCGTAAAGGAAAGCAGCGTATTCTTGGAAGTAGTGAACGATATCACGATTTTCCCAGCCACCTTTCTCTTGAAGAGCTTGTGGCATATCCCAATGATAAATGGTCAACATTGGCTCGATACCGTTCTCTAGCAATTCATGTACAAGACGCTTATAAAAATCTAAACCTTTTTCGTTAAACTTCCCTGGCGTTTCACAATAAAGTCTCGCCCAACTAGTCGAAAATCGATACGCTTTCAAATGAAGCGCTTTCATTAATGCGATGTCTTCAACATAACGATTGTAATGATCAATTGCGATATCGCCATTATCCCCATTCGCTACTTTGCCAGGAATGCGGGAAAAGTGATCCCAGATCGAGTAAATTTTATCTTCTCCAGTCGCTGTTCCTTCAATTTGATACGATGAAGTTGCAGCTCCCCAAATAAAATCTTTCGGAAACTGAAGCATAATTTCGAACCTCCTGCGAAATTTTTCGTAAAAAACAAATCAAAAAAGCGCTTTCTTTCATTTGTTTCGTAACTTAATCATAATAACAATTGACGCATAAGTCAATAAAATCTTTCGCCCTAAACGAAAAATTATAATAAAACATGAAATAAATATATTTCTTCCACGAAAATTTTCGTAAAATATAAAAGCTAAAAGGATGAAAAAGTAAAGCTGGAGCGTCCTGGAGAAAAGAAAAAGTATAAGAAGAAATAAAAAAAGGATCCCTGTGTGCAACAGGAATCCTCAAATATTCAGTGCCGATGGTGGGAGTCGAACCCACACGGGGGGCTACCCCACACGATTTTGAGTCGTGCGCGTCTGCCAGTTCCGCCACATCGGCATGAGGCAATTAAATTGTATCATGCAAACTTGCTTTGTCAAGACTTTTCAGTGCCGAGGGCCGGACTCGAACCGGCACGGTAGTCACCTACCGCAGGATTTTAAGTCCTGTGCGTCTGCCAATTCCGCCACCCCGGCGCATAAAAAAATGGAGGCGGCAACCGGATTCGAACCGGTGGTAAAGGTTTTGCAGACCTCTGCCTTACCACTTGGCTATGCCGCCATAAAACGAAGAGCGGAAGACGGGACTCGAACCCGCGACCCCCACCTTGGCAAGGTGGTGTTCTACCACTGAACTACTTCCGCATATATGGCTGGGGTAGCTGGATTCGAACCAACGCATCACGGAGTCAAAGTCCGTTGCCTTACCGCTTGGCTATACCCCAACGTTTTAAAATGTATATGGGGCGACTAGTGGGAATCGAACCCACGAATGCCAGAGCCACAATCTGGTGCGTTAACCACTTCGCCATAGCCGCCATGTTTTTTTGGCAGGGGCAGTAGGAATCGAACCCACACCGGAGGTTTTGGAGACCTCTGTTCTACCATTAAACTATGCCCCTAAAATGGTGGAGGGGGACGGATTCGAACCGCCGAACCCAAAGGGAGCGGATTTACAGTCCGCCGCGTTTAGCCACTTCGCTACCCCTCCGCGGATGGTGCCGGCTGCAGGACTTGAACCCGCAACCTACTGATTACAAGTCAGTTGCTCTACCAATTGAGCTAAGCCGGCATAATATGAAGTGCATCAAACTTTTAGATGAAACAAACTAAGCCGACATCATTCAAAATGGTGGCTCGGGACGGAATCGAACCGCCGACACAAGGATTTTCAGTCCTTTGCTCTACCGACTGAGCTACCGAGCCATATAGATAGTAGCTTCATCCTTAAATTATTCAGAAGCACAACGTCCTTCGTCCCGCTCTCAGTTTGCTTACTCAAGATGTGGCTCGAGCGGTACGCTGTAGCCTTGCCAAAGAAGTCGATTCAAACGTGCTCTACCGACTGAGCTACCGAGCCATACATGGCGGTCCCGACGGGACTCGAACCCGCGATCTCCTGCGTGACAGGCAGGCATGTTAACCACTACACTACGGGACCAATATTGGTTGCGGGGGCAGGATTTGAACCTGCGACCTTCGGGTTATGAGCCCGACGAGCTACCTGGCTGCTCCACCCCGCGATAATAACATATGGTGGAGGATGACGGGATCGAACCGCCGACCCCTTGCTTGTAAGGCAAGTGCTCTCCCAGCTGAGCTAATCCTCCAAAAGATGACCCGTACGGGATTCGAACCCGTGTTACCGCCGTGAAAGGGCGGTGTCTTAACCACTTGACCAACGGGCCATATATCATTTCCTAAGTGGCTGGCGGAGAGCAAGGGATTCGAACCCTTGAGACGCTCATCACGTCTACACGATTTCCAATCGTGCTCCTTCGACCACTCGGACAGCTCTCCGTAAATGGCTCCGCAGGTAGGATTCGAACCTACGACCGCTCGGTTAACAGCCGAGTGCTCTACCACTGAGCTACTGCGGAATAATAACAAAAGTGATTCATTCATCATCTTGCCCGGCAACGTCCTACTCTCGCAGGCGGTGTCCCGCCAACTACCATCGGCGCTGGAGAGCTTAACTTCCGTGTTCGGTATGGGAACGGGTGTGACCTCTCCGCCATCGTCACCGAGCAATAATGCTTTAGACAAATGTTATTATAACGGAATATTTTTTGTTGTCAAGCATTTTTTTATTCCTTCAAAACTAGATAACAGGTGTGTGCTTAGTTAAGTCCTCGATCGATTAGTATCCGTCAGCTACACGTGTCGCCACGCTTCCACCTCGGACCTATCTACCTTGTCATCTTCAAGGGATCTTACTCGCTTGACGCGATGGGAAATCTCATCTTGAGGGGGGCTTCACGCTTAGATGCTTTCAGCGCTTATCCCTTCCGCACATAGCTACCCAGCTGTGCCCCTGGCGGGACAACTGGTACACCAGCGGTGCGTCCATCCCG
>NZ_SDLH01000109.1:0-408 GCF_013096955.1 Anoxybacillus sp. EFIL
GGATACTGACCAAGCCTTGGTCATAGATTTCTTTGTCCTTCCCCTCGATGGTTTCCCCCGCGCGTAGCTTTTCCAGTACGTTGTACATTTGGGTTAGGGTCAGCTTGGGATGAGCGGCTTGTTGGCGCTTGCGGTGCGCGTCGAGGTCTTCGCCCAGTTGGCAGAGGTGAGTTTTCTGGCCCTCGGTGAGCTCGGGGAAGGGGAACGGATCGAAGCATCTTGTCTTTGCGTAAACTGGATCGTTTCCCACACCTAACCAACTTCCGGCGGCGAGCGACCAACAAACATGAAGGCGAGAAGAAAGTATAGCCAAACGCTCAGGTTCTGACACGCAAAGCACTATCAACTTATTGTCTGGCAACACTGAAGCATCCAAGAACTGAAAAATCCGATGCTTCATGGTTTCAA
>NZ_SDLH01000110.1:0-408 GCF_013096955.1 Anoxybacillus sp. EFIL
GTGGCCCAAGCAATCCGCGCGGCAGGTCAACGCTATTGTCCACATTATCTTGGCGGCGGCATCGGCTTGATTGCCTCGGCGCATCTGCTTGCTGCAGCCGGTGGCGACGGGTTGCTCGAAGTGGACGTGAACCCGAACCCGCTGCGCGACGCATTCGACACATGGCAGGGTGCCACGCATCGCGGCACGCTCACCCTCTCAGACGCCCCGGGCCTCGGCATCACCCACCTGCCCGACGAGATCGCAGAATTCGTCACCTATTCGAGAGACCTGCACATCTGACGCACACCACACCCCCGGCGACTTCATGCCGCTGCCATGAAACCGCTACCCGGTTGAGAACTTTTCGGCCTAACCTGCCCCAGAACCAATTTAGATCAGGGGGACACGATCATGGCTCTTCACCTC
>NZ_SDLH01000111.1:0-407 GCF_013096955.1 Anoxybacillus sp. EFIL
GACAATTAACAGCGCTTCGCTATCCGGAAATGGAAACCGTCTCCGTCCCATCAACGATGCCATATGTCGCAGAAAAATTTCGCCCGTTTGACTAAAGCAAACGGGCGATGTCGTCAGGAAGCGGCGAATGAAACGTCATCATCCGTTCAACAAACGGATGAAAAAACGTCAGCTCACAACTATGCAACGCTTGGCGGTCGATTTGCTCCCGAAAACCGCCATACAAATCATCACCAACGAGCGGATGACCGAGATAAGAAAAATGGACGCGAATTTGATGCGTTCGCCCCGTCTCTAATTGAATCGACACGTGCGTCATATCGTTTTTATGCTGCAATACTTCATAATGCGTCACCGCTCGCTGACCGTCTGGCCGCACTTCCCGCTCAATGATGCTGTCGCCTTTC
>NZ_SDLH01000112.1:0-406 GCF_013096955.1 Anoxybacillus sp. EFIL
GGCCAGCGGACTGCGCTCGGCATCTTCGAGAACGGCAATGGTGCCGGGCGTCATCGCGCGGGTGCGGCGGTCGGTGACGACCTCGTTGGCATAGACCCAAGGATAGCCGCGCCGAATGGCTTGCGGTTTGGTTTTGGGCAACAGGCGGATCACAGGTAATGGGGATGGTGTCATACCGCCCCCTTTACGCCCCTCGCTTCACAGGGGGAAGCCGTCTTTTTCAGCTCAGAGATCGTTGATCGCCTGCAAGAGGCCGAGCTTGGCGGTCACATGCCCTTCCGGAATGGTCAGTTCTTCGACAATGACCCGCGACAGGTGAGCGATGATGCGCACTTTCTGAGTCTCCCCGCGACCTTCAGCCTCGAGCGCGGCTTGCCCGCCCAAACCGTTCAGGTCAGCATTGACC
>NZ_SDLH01000113.1:0-406 GCF_013096955.1 Anoxybacillus sp. EFIL
GTTAAGTAGTCAAGGATAGTTATGAGCGTTATAAATATCAGGGATGTGTATGACGGCACTTCCCTGATTTTACTTGTTCCATATCCAAAATTAGTATACACTCTTCAAGGAAAGAGGGTGAGCAGTCATGAGATGGAAATGTCTTTTTGTATTTTATTTGAAGCGCATGTTCAAAAGTAAGTTATACGCCAGTGCTAGCATTTTATTTTTTGTTTTGTTGATTGTTAGACTCATTTTGTTCTTTTCAGATCCGTATGATATGGAAGCGTATTGGCAATTGCGACATGAAGTTTTTATGCTTGTACAAATGATATCGATCTTTTACATTGTTTTTTTCTATCTTCTTCATTCAAAGGAGCTTCTTTATGGCGTTCAGTCATTTTTTACAGATGGGTATCGGATTATG
>NZ_SDLH01000114.1:0-405 GCF_013096955.1 Anoxybacillus sp. EFIL
GTGAAAGGCTTCTTAAACATGGTGCTGATCACAGGAAAAATCGGCAAGCCTTACTCAGGTTACGGGGCGATCACCGGACAAGGCAACGGGCAAGGTGCAAGAGAGCATGGCCAAAAAGCCGATCAGCTTCCGGGCTATCGATCTATTGAAAACGAACAACACCGGGCACATGTTGCGAAAGTGTGGGGAATCCATCAGGATGATCTGCCGCGAAAAGGTGTCTCAGCCTATGAAATGATGGAAAAAATCAATGACGGCGACATCAAAGGATTGTTCCTCATGTGCTCCAATCCTGCTGTCTCCAGCCCAAATGCGAATCTCGTGAAAAAGGCTTTAAGGAAACTGACATTCTTTGTTGCAATCGATTTGTTTATTTCTGAGACTGCGAAATACGCAGATGTGATT
>NZ_SDLH01000115.1:0-405 GCF_013096955.1 Anoxybacillus sp. EFIL
CATGAGGGATTTGTTCAGTATCTTGCTAATGGTTGCAAGTAATGGCCATCGTCAGTAAGTCAGAGTTTGCCCGCCGGAAAGGTATTTCTCCGGCAATGGTTACGAAGCTCTGTCGTTCCGGTCGCATTCCAGTGCTGAAAAGCGGCAAGCTGGATTTTGATAAAGCCAGTGCGGCTTATGAAGCGAGCCGACAGGTTGGTCGTGAGGTATCTGCTGAAAATGGAAAAAGAGGGCATGGGATATCTTCGGAACAACCAGAGTTACCCGCTGATGATGCCGGATTAGCTGGTGGTACTTCCGGTGTTGCGGTGCAATTCAACAAGGCTAAGACCGCAGAAAAAATTTATCAGGCAAAGCTGAAACGCCTTGAATTTGAAGAAAAGGAAGGCTCTCTCATCGCTAAAG
>NZ_SDLH01000116.1:0-405 GCF_013096955.1 Anoxybacillus sp. EFIL
CGCATGGGGGTTGTTCACCACACCCGCGCCATGGCCTGCCAGCAGCACCACCTTGGCAAAGCCAGATTTCATCGACATTGCCGACAGAATGGTCGCCGCCATGCCAATCCGGTCCTCAAGCGTGATGCTGTCAGACAAGGCAGGCGCCGGACCGACGCCAAGGCTCGGATGCTTCTGCGCGAGCGAATCCCGCACCAGTTTGCCAAGGTACAAAGGCCCCGTCGCCTCAACGAAGGCAAAGCTAGACACCGCCGCCAGCCGGAACCGGCCCCACGCCCGCGTCACCCGCTTTGCCACACGGGTCAGCATGTCGCTGTCCTGCGGATCGGTCGCGGCCGAGGTCGCACCGGGATTGATCAGAACCGGACCGCGTGTCTCAAGCACGTCCGATGCAAACCCGTGATG
>NZ_SDLH01000117.1:0-405 GCF_013096955.1 Anoxybacillus sp. EFIL
CGATAGCGTTGTACGGGCAATGTTCGCCGCGCAGGTCAAGCGACAGGGTCGGTTTGTCGGTCTGGCTCATGGTTCGGTTTCCGCGGTCGGGTGAATCGGGAGGCGTTCAGTTGCACCAGCAGCAGGCACAGGGCCAGGCCGGCGAAGGTCAATAGCAGGCCGTTGCCGGGCCCGAAGCTTTCCAGCAGGTTGAGCTTGGGATAGGGCAGGGCGAGGCGGGTGCCCAACTGGTCCCAAAAGATCGCCACCAGGGTTCCGCCGATGACGTTGCCGATGCCGACCACCCAGAAGTGCACCTGGCCCTCCATCGAGCGGTACATCCAGCCGGTCTCGCAACCGCCGGCGAGGACGATGCCGATGCCGAAGAGAATGCCGCCGATGATCGCATTCGGGCCCATCCAGAAG
>NZ_SDLH01000118.1:0-403 GCF_013096955.1 Anoxybacillus sp. EFIL
CCCAACAGTCGAAACATCATTCCTGGAAAGGTTGTGTTCACTGTCGATTTGCGCACGCACTTGTTGGACAAGCTGAACACCATGGTTGACGAGTTCATGGCGCGTGCGCCGAAGCTTTGCGAAGACGTTGGCGTCAGTTTCGAATCGCACATCGTCGGGCAGTTTGATCCGCCCGCGTTCGACGAGGCCTGTGTGGGCGCAATCCGAGATGCCGCAGACCGGCTAGGTTACAGCCACATGGATATCGTATCGGGTGCCGGACATGATGCCTGCTGGATCAACGATGTGGCCCCCACCGCGATGGTGATGTGTCCTTGCGTTGACGGGCTGTCGCACAATGAGGCGGAGGAGATCTCCAAGGAATGGGCGGCTGCGGGCACCGATGTGCTTTTCCATGCGGTTG
>NZ_SDLH01000011.1:0-57857 GCF_013096955.1 Anoxybacillus sp. EFIL
AAAAGGACATCGCCCAGTCGATTACTCGGTTTGAACAACATGTCTTACAGCACCCAGATGAGGTGTTACGCCGCATCGGGTGTGCTGCATGAACCAGAGGTTAAAATGTCAATTTGGATGTATATAGCTATGATTATATGGGCTTTATCAGATGCACTCATCTCTGGATCACTTGAAACTTGGATGAGTAGAGTTGTAGGAGAAGAGAGATTCGGGAAAGAAGTAATGAAAAATACTCAAATACTCATTGCATTTATTGTTGTTGGTAGTATTATTAGTGGTTACCTATACTCTTATAATATGTTCTTACCATTTATTATCGTAGTAGCACTTTATACAATCTTGTTTATATGGATGTCAATTTTTGTTAAAGTACCTATTGTTAAAATTGAACACGAACAGGAACATATTAAGGAGTCATTTTTAAATATCTTAAAACAAAGTTTAAAAATAGTTTTTCATAAACGAAAAGTATTGTTAATTGTATTATCTGGATTCTTTACCGCTTTAACTTACGATATGGTATCAAGATATTGGCAGCCCTTACTCAATGAGATGGGTTTTTCTGAAACCGGACTAGGCTATATCTTTGCACTAGCAGGAATATTTGCTTTCATTCTCTTAGAAATAACAATGAAATTAGAGGAAAAAATAGAAACAAATCCATATATGTCTTTAACAATTGTAGAATCAGTCAGCCTACTATTAGTAGGAGTATTAACAATAGGTTTCAAACCGTTAGGGGCAATCGCAACTTCAATATTGTTAGCAGTTGAAGATGTTAGACATCCAATCGTTATTAGTTATTTAAATAAATTTTTCCCAGATAATTACAAAAATACTCTATTTTCTTTAAATTCAGGAGTTGGTGCCCTAGGAGAAATCTTATCTGGTGTTATCTTTGGAATTATTGCAGTAAAATTTGGACTAACAACAACATTTTTGGTAGCTGCCATTTTTCTATTCCCAGCAATTATTATTTACTGGGTAGTACCTAAAATCCATGATAAAACTCCTATTACTGTAGATGAGCAAATTCGCTAACATAAAAAATAAAAAAATAGACTTAAAGAGCCTGTTCGTCAAAATAATCACGATGATTCTCATATTATCGGCATTGGCATGGATAAACAAATGAATATAACCCATGACACTAGCTCTCAACTAGCGCCATGGGTATAAACATTTATACCTTATTGTTTTGCTGATACAGTTGTACGATTTGTTCCTCCTGTTCGCTAATGATGACTTTTGGAACAGGGATCGGTTTTTTGTTTTGATCGATGGCGACCATTGTTAAAAAGCATGTGGTTGTTAAGTGATGTTCGCCTGTAAATAAATCTTCTGTTTCGACTTTGACGAATACTTTCATGGATGTGCGTCCGGTCGAGTAGACGAATGATTCGAGTTTCAAAATATCGCCTACTTTCGCGGACGAAATGAAATCAACTTTGTCGATCGAAACGGTGACGACTGCTTTTCGTGCATGGCGCATGGCGGATATTGCCGCAATTTCATCAATATACGCTAAAACCGTACCGCCAAAAATTGTGCCGAGATGGTTCGTATCAGAAGGCAATACGAGCCGTGTTTGAATCGTTTTCGACTGCTCGACGCTCACTTCCATGCTTTCATCCCTCCGTAAGCCAAGAGTCGCTTGCGATATTCGTGTGCGGCTTCCACCATCGCCTTGAGTGCATCGATAGCTTCTTTTTCTTTTCGTGTTTTTAATCCACAATCGGGATTGACCCAAAATTGTTCTGGACGAAGAACGCGAAGTGCCCGTTCGATTTGCTCACTTATTTCTTCTTTTGTCGGAATGCGCGGACTATGAATGTCATACACCCCTAAGCCAATTTCCTTTTGATACTCATATGTCTCGAATGATGAAACAAGTTCACCGTGGCTTCGCGATGATTCAATGGAGATGACATCCGCGTCAAGTTCATCAATGATATGCATCATATGTTCAAACTGGGAATAGCACATATGTGTATGAATTTGCGTTTCCTCTTTCACCGATGAAGTAGCGAGGCGAAACGCCATAACGGCATCTTCCCAATATGATGCATGTTTCTCTTTTTTGAGCGGCAATCCTTCCCGTAACGCTGGCTCATCGACTTGAATGATGCGTATGCCTTCCTTTTCTAACTGCAATACTTCCTCACGAATGGCGAGGGCGAGCTGCATCAGCACATGTTTTCGTGAAATATCGTCGCGAACGAACGACCAGTTTAAAATGGTTACAGGACCTGTCAGCATTCCTTTGACAGGTTTATTCGTCAGCGACTGAGCATACACGGTTTCTTCTACGGTCATCGGTTGTTGGTAGGCAATATGGCTGAAAATAATAGGTGGACGAACACAACGCGATCCGTATGATTGCACCCAACCGTTTGTCGTGCATGCCATCCCTTGTAATTTTTCCCCGAAAAATTCAACCATGTCTGTGCGTTCAAATTCACCGTGAACAAGTACATCAAGTTGTAGCTGCTCTTGAATCTTGATCCATTTTGCAATTTCATTCTTTATAAACGACTTGTATTGCTTGTCGTTCCATTCGCCTTTTTTCCACTTCATTCGAGCTTGGCGCACGTCGTTTGTTTGCGGGAAGCTGCCAATCGTCGTTGTCGGCAAAAGTGGAAGCTGCAAATGTGCTTGTTGTGCTTTTTTTCTTTCGTTGTAAGGTGTTCCGCTTAACGGAACGGTAGTGATGTCGTTTGTTTGTTCTTGTTGTTTGCGGAACTTAGTGAAATAAGCGTTTGTTTGTTCATCGTATTTGATTAGCTCGTCGATTGTTGCGTTTCCTTTCATATGTTCTGTAAGTATACGTATCTCATCTAATTTCTCATCAGCGAAAGATAGCGTGCTGACAAGTTCCGTTGGCAAGGCATGTTCATGTTTTGTCGTGACAGGGACGTGCAGTAAGCTGCAAGACGGTTGAATGATGAGTTGTTCAGCAACGCCTGCTAAATGATGAAGGAGCGTTGCTTTTTGTGCAAGCGAGCTTTTCCATACATTGCGACCGTCTACAATCCCAGCAACTAATATTTTATCTTTTGGAAATCCGTGTATGTTTATATGTTTTACGTTTTCGCCATCGTCATGCACGAAATCAAGCCCAATGCCTGCGACAGGTAAAGCAACGATTTCACGATAATGCGATACGCTATCAAAATATGTTTGTAAAATAAGGTTTATATTTGGTACATCGCGATGAAAAACTTCATATACATCACGAAATGCATCGACTATGTCGTTATCTATATGTTGAACGAGAATCGGTTCATCGATTTGTACGAATGACACGCCCGCTTCGCTTAGTTGTTTGAATAATTCCACATAAACTGGAACTAACTGGGCGAGATGTTTACGCCACTCATTTCGTTCGTATTGTTTAGAAAGCAAAAGAAATGTAATCGGTCCAAGCAATACAGGTTTTGTTTCAATATGGAATGTTTCTTTTATTAGTTTGTATTCTTTTAATAGCCGATTTTCTACTAATTTCGGCTTCGTTTGCCCGATTTCAGGCACGATGTAATGGTAATTTGTATTAAACCATTTCGTCATTTCAAGCGCATGTTGTCCATTTGTGCCGCGTGCCATCGCAAAATATTGTTCGAGTGCATTGTCTATTTGTTGAAATCGCTCTGGAATATACCCGAACATAAATGCTGTATCTAACACGTGATCGTATAAAGAAAAATCTCCGATTGGAATGAGGTCGATTCCTTTCTCTACTTGTTTACGAATCGAATCAAGTCGAATGTGTTCCATCGTTTCTATGAATTGCTGTTCGTTGATTTGCCCATTCCAAAAAGATTCTAACGCTTTTTTCCATTCTCTTTTCTCACCAATGCGCGGATACCCTACATTTGAACTACGGATGAACAAGTTAAGCACCTCCAGTTATTTATATCCCCAATCAAGCGAAAAAGCCCTCTTCCAAACAGAAGGAGGGCATAGCTAGCTCGTATTGAGATACATGAAGTGCCTCAAGATCATATGTCCTCACTCCTCCCTATGACGCGTAGGTCGTAAGTGCATACAACAGGCAGGTCTCCTGACTTAGCTTCATCGCTGTTTATCTCCTTCCCATTTCGCATGAAACAGTGGATTGTGATAAACAGCTCTGCATCACAGTGGCGCGACCGTGTTGGATTTTCACCAAACTTCCCTTTTAAGATTCACAGCATCTGTGAACCACCTGTTGCGTGAACTTATTATGTTGTTGTATAAAATTCAGAATAAACGAACTTTTTGTTTTTTTCAACTGAAATATTTTTTTCATGTGGATGGTTTTGAGAGATGTAACGCCGTAGTTAATGGTTATATTTTTCTTTTAAGTTAATATTGATATTTTATTAGTAAATTCATATGAAAAAGTATTGATTTTTTGTAACTATTCACCCTAATGCTAGTGTGTAAAGAAGCCCAGCACAAAAAGGGCATTCCTTATCCACGAAAATGCCCTAGGTGGAAAGAATGTGGTCCATCGTTTCGCCTATCAACAGAAGACAGAACGAGTTCCAAACATGTTTGTCGTGTTTCATGAGCGTGGACACGATGCTTCGGGTGATGCAAAACGACTGGGCGAACGCTTCTTTGTGGAATGTGCTCGAAATGTTTTCTTTGACTTTCACCATGCGAAGATCTCGCTCGGCTTGGTTGTTGTCGAATGGAACGTGGGCTTCACGCAAAAAGCGCAACGCTTCTTCCTTTCGCTTTTAAAGCCGTCGAACAAAGGCGAGCGCTTTTTTCGGAAGAGGGGGACTTCCAATTGGCATTGTGCTTTCTCCACTATTCGGTCATACACCCGCTCCTAACGTGTCGCTTCTCCTCACAAAGAGCACCGCCATGTTGCTCGATAGCCTGTTTCGCCGTTAAGAGAAACGTGGTCATGTGCCTTCCCCATGCACGCCCTTGTTCCATCAACCCTTTCAAGTCACGCAAATGATGGACATGACAAAGTGCATGGGTGGCTTCCTTGTATCTCGGGTATGTGCCAAATGCATCATCGTCCCCTTATACCGAGGAAGAATCCCGATTTCATCGGTCGCTTTCTTGCCACGTGAGGCATGAGGGGCCAGATATGTATATGTGTGGGTACAGGCCACATGAACCCATGCCTTTTTTCCATCGATGCACAGACTCGTCTCATCGACATGCAAAAGGGCCGAATCAAGCAAAGCGGCTTCGATGATGTCCACATTCGGTTGAAGGGTGTCATGCCCTCGTTGGAGCATGTTGACAAGGAGCCCTGTGCTGATGGGGTGTTGATAGAGCTCTTCTATCATTTGGCTCAAACGCTTGTAGGGGATGAGTTGAATCTCATGCCTATACACCACAAATGCAGCGAGCCGTGGACCGTATGGTACATCGTTTGTTACATAGGGCGGAAACTCCGCTGGTTGAACCCTTTGGCAATGGGGGCATGATTTCACTTCACGTTCGTGTTGGGTCACTTCGATTATCATCAGAGGGAGATCGAATACTTGACGGATGTCGATTTTCAATGATTTCACCTCATGCAAAGACGCCCTACATCCTTGGCACGTCGTCACACGATGGACGACGCGATGATGCGGATGTTCGACTGGACGAAGCGTCGTGCCACGATGTCCCTCTTGTCCACCAGGCTTTTGGCCAGATGGCTCACAAGAAGAACGTGTTGGGTGAAACCGGTCAGAAGATGGGGCAAATGGCTATTGGAGCTGTTTTTTCGTGTGTGCTTCCAACTCTTGAATGCGATCCTTGAGTTGTTCATTCTCTTTACGTAGTTGTTTGATGTCTTGACGCAAGTGCTCATTTTCTTGAATGAGTTGATGAATGAGCTGTTTTTGTTGTTGGACTTTGACGATTAAGCTTTCAACCGTAAATACAGCTTGTTGTACCGTCAACATTCGATTCACCTCCTTGTCTATCATGATTCACATCATAGACAAACAAAACAAAAACTATTCAGCTCACTTTATGATGTGGCTGAATAGTTACTATGTATGAATACTATGTAGATGATTCGCTTGCAAAAGTAACGGCACCGGGGATTACAACTTCTTTTACTTACAATGGTGGGTCGAAAGTCTCTACAATCAAGGGTGTTAACATTAACGGCGCAACAGTGATTGATTACCAATACGGATATACGGATACGGAACAAATTGCACAAGTCACCGAAAAGGGGCAGGTTAAGAAAAAGTATACGTATGCTCCAAACGGCTATCTGGAAACAGTAGAAACAAACGGTACAAAGTTGAAATATACGTATGATTCTAACGGTAATATTGTAAAGGTCGAGAATTTAACAACTGGGAAACTAAAATCAGAATATACGTATATGACAGGAAATCGGATTAAGCAAAGAAAAGATTATAACGATCAAACTGGGGCGTTAATCCGTACAACTGACTATACGTTCCATCCTAATGGAATGCTGGCGAAGGCAATCACAGTGGAAGGCACAAAGAAAACCGTTATTGATTACGGGTACAATAGTGACGACCAGCTCATCAGCATTCGCACTACGGTAGATGGCAATGTGGTCAAGAATATCATTTACGAGTACGACCAAGATGGCAACCGTCTATCCAAAACCGTTGGCCATACACACTATCATTATCATAGAGACACAAACGGTGAAATTTTCACTATTACGAAACAGATAGACGGCGGACAAGATACTACTGCAAGTTTCTACAAGGATTCAGATGGAAACCTACTGAGCTTCCGATATAAGGATGCAGTATATTATTATCAGTTTAATGTACGGGGAGACGTTATTGCGTTAACGGATGCAGCAGGGAACATTGTTGCCTCTTACGATTATGACGAGTGGGGGAACGTGATCAGCATCACCGGAAACTTAGAGGTTGCGGAAGCCAACCCATATCGATATGTTGGAAAATACGGTGTATGGTACGATCCAGATTCCGGTATGTATGTAATGGGCTGGCGCGATTACGATCCAAAGACAGGCCGTTTTATTATTCCTGACGAATACGAAGGAGAAGAAACGGAACCGACTTCCTTGAACCGTTATTTATATGCTGACGGCGACCCCATCAACAATATCGACCCCCGGATGGCCACTTGCCGAAATGGTTACAGCGCGGCTGGAAGGCGACGAAAAAATTAGCGAAGAAAGGGTATAATATTGCGATCGGCGACGATATTCGGACGTTGAAAAGTCCAAAATCAAAATGGTACCATAAAGCTGGGGCTGCAGCGAGTATCGCCAGCAACTTTATTCCAGGTGCTGGAGCGGTGAAATGGGGCATAAAAGCCGTAAAATACGGCAAGAAAATGAAGAAAGCGAAAAAATTCGTTGCAGTATCCGTTAAGAAAACGAGGAAAAGCAAATTACAATCCAAGCGATACTCACAAACATGGGGTTATAAGCCGTCTGGTCATAGAAAATCAACACCTAGGAAGGGGACTCCTAGACTTACTAAACCAGCTTCAGGAGATAATATAGGAGTTAATTTACGTTCTAAGGGTACGGGTAATGTTTCTAAAGGGTGGAAAGTTGGTGACGATGTCTATAAGCCGACGTCAAAAGGTAACGAACCAGCATGGAACACAGTGAGATCAAGATTTTGGAAAAATGAAGCGACAAGCGCTGATGCAGTAGAAAAATATGGTGCAGAAAATGTGGCTAGGATGAAAAAAGGAAATGCTCCGCAAAGATATAACCCAGATAAGGGTGGGATGGAATCAATGGAGTTGAGTCATGAACCTATTCCAAAAAGAGATGGCGGAAAGGATTTTGTTCCAAGATGGCCACAAGACCATGCGAAAGTCGACCCATTTAGAAGACCTGGTTATTAAGGGAGTGATTAAAGACAATGAGTTTGGCTGATATGTTCATTAAAAATAAGGGTGAGGCAATAAATATTAATGGTAGCCTAGTTGTTATGTCACAAAGGCTAGAGGTTAAAACAGGTCAAGATGTCAAAATTGAATTTATTAGAAGTAAAAATGATTTTAGACAAGGCATTGAACTATCACTGGACAAAAGAAAGGGGTATATTGAAGTTGATAATCAAAAATTAAATTCACCCGTCTTTTGGAAAGATACAGCGCCATCAACTTTTATTTTCAAATGCTTCCCTAAAAAAGAAACGGGGCAACTGAATATATGGAACATATGGCAATATATTGATGATAGGGTTGATGCTTGGATTGGAAATGCAGGAATAGTAGTGGAACAAGAAGATAAAGATATCTTCCTTTTTCGTTGTAGCAGTGGTATTGGTGATATTGATTTTGACGACCTAGTTTTCAGACTAACTTTAATGTAATTAAATCTTTTTAACCCTCGAAGTGTATTCTTCGGGGTTCTTTTTTGGGAGATAGCTGAATGCTTGATAAACTTACGATATTGATGATTCAAAAGAAAAATTAAATAAATGACTCTAGATGAGCATTTTTCATTACAGTAAATTCCATTCCCTGAGAGACAAACAGGGTACCCCTTAGGCGACATGGAGCTGTTTTTTGATCACATCAATGGGAATATCTTGCTTTGCGGCGTCATAGATGAACTCGACGACGCTGTGTCCTTTCCGAGACCGAAGAAGCTCCAGTCCGGAAGAGATGTCTTGTTGGGATTCCGCGATGCTGTATACGCAGGCGAACAGCACCACGACCCAATACCGTTTCACCGCCCGAACGTGGCGAACACGGTACCCATCGAGCTTTAGCTGGTCTTTGGCCTGCCGGAAAAAGCATTCGATCGTCCAGCGCTGGGCGTAGTAACGCAAGATATCTTCGTCACTCAGCTCCCGGTCGGTGCTCAAGACGACATGGAGATGATCCGGCGTCATCGGTTGATCCGCCTTCCAAGCCAGCAGCACCACCGCGTCATCAAGACCGTTGAGCGCACCTTCGTAGCGGTAGACACGATAGCGCTCGTTCCCCACCGTGACGAAGCGGGTGTCTTGGGGCTCGATATAGCGGGCGAACTCCTTCGCTTGGACGGCGATGCCTTTCGGATAGAGAATTCGGTTCGTCTTGAGCATCGCGATGACATGGAATCCTTGTTTCAGGCAGGCTTCGATGAGCGTTTGGGACGGATACCATGAATCCATGAGCACATACACCGGCTGAGCCCCCTTCCCCTTGAGCGAGGAAAGCATCTCGATCGCTAGGTCGATTTTGCTTCTTCCCGCCGCCTTATCATAGAGACGAAACGCGAACGGGAATGCCTGAGTCATGGTGTGCACCATCAGCCAAACGAGCGAATGCCCCCATACTGATTGATGATCTTTGTGAGAGAAATGCCAGTCACACCCTTGAATGGCGCGGGCAGCCCGTGACGAAGGCTTCGTTTTTTGGCAAATGGTATCATCCATCGAAACAAAAAGGGGTTGATTCTCCCGTTTGGCTAGGCGTTCGATCTGGCGAAGAACCCACTCTTGAAGCTTCTCAAGCAGTTTTTCCTCGTTCCAAGGGCTTTTCGTGAAAAAAGTGGCTCAGTGTCGTTCGATGATTCGGGTGAAAACTCCAGTACTGGACATCGGTCAATGTCCCTGAAAATCCCTTGGTAGTCAAGGCATCGACAAGATGAACGAGATGCTTGATGACCGGTTTCGACAAATAAAGCGCCAACCCCAACGTCATGAAAAACTTGTGGATTCCTTGATGATGTGCTAATCTATTCATGAGACATGAACCTCCTTGTGGGTAGTTGGTGGTACATCTATTCTAACCAAGGAATCGGGTTCATGTCTCCTTTTTTGTTTGGTTGTAAATTTATGTTAGAAAATTTGCTCATCTACAGTAAGGTATTTAACAATAAATTGAAAACCTTGACTGGCTATATGCCTTTCAAGGTTCTTTTTATTATTAATGGTTTCGCTCTTAAAATAATTGAACATTAACTTCAGAACTCATGATGGTTATACCTACATGGAGTTTTGGCTGATATGCATACTAAAGAGACGGATAGCATTAATACCCTTCGAACATAGTTTAAAACACGAAAGAACGCATTCTCGCGGCGAGAAAGTGGAGATAAACAGTATCCATTCAGCCCAATACTAGCGAGATTTTCAGAATCCAGCACCAATAGGGCATTTCCGGTATCGAAAATGCCCTAGGAGGAGTGGAGAATCGTTTGGAGAGACTCCCCACTTAGAAGTCTTTGCAACGATTCCCACACCGGCTTTCCGTGTTTTTACAGGGTAGAAATGACGCTGCGAATGGTGCAGAAAGCCTCCGCATCGTCTTCCTGGCGAAACGTTCCAGAAATTTTTGGTTTGACTTTCACCATCCGTAAATCGCGCTCGGCTTGGTTGTTGTCAAACGGCACTTCTTTCTTTCGCAGGAAGAGAAGCGCTTCTTGCTTTCGCTTTTCTAGGCGCTGAATGAACTTTTGCGCGTTGCGGACGCCGTCATGCTTGCCTTGTTGGCAACGTTCATCAAGTTCTCGCCGCCCATTCGAAAGAAGCTCGTCGTACACGGCTTCCCAATGCCGGACTCCCTCTTCCGGCAAGGCTCCGCCCGCTTTCTCCACCGCCTGTTTCATCTCCAACAGGGCTTCGGCCCTCTCTTTCGACCAAGAGTGATGGTAAAGCTCGGCATATTCCCGAAGCTCCCGAAGATGATGGGCGTGGCAAAGGGCATGACTCGCCTCCGTATACATCGGATATACGGCATACGCATCATGTACCATCGTTCCTTTGTACCGTGGCAAGATTCCGATGTCATCCGTTGCTTGCTTGCCACGCGAGCGATGAAGCCCGTATCGGGTTTCCTTGGAAGTGGAAGCCACATGCACCGATTGGTTCTTTCCATTCACACGCAGGCTTGTTTCATCGACGTGCAACGCGTGGGAGGTGAGCAACGTTGCCTCGATCTCTTCGAGCGTACATGATTGGTGACATAGAAAGGGAA
This sequence comes from Anoxybacillus sp. EFIL, assembly GCF_013096955.1. Classification (NCBI taxonomy): domain Bacteria; kingdom Bacillati; phylum Bacillota; class Bacilli; order Caryophanales; family Anoxybacillaceae; genus Anoxybacillus; species Anoxybacillus sp. EFIL. The sequence goes on from NZ_SDLH01000011.1 coordinate 10,897, forward strand.
CTCCGCCTGCTGGACAAGTCGGTATTCTGGACAACGCTTGATTTCCCGTTCATGTTGAGTCACTTCCATTCGAACCACAGGGAGGTCGAACACTTGGCGAATGTCTACTCGAAAAGGAACGACCCCTTCCAACGAATGACCACATCCTTCGCATTGGGTCACGCGGTGAATGACTCGATGGTCAGGATTGGGTACTTGGCGGAGCGTCGTTCCTTGGTGCCCTAGCTGTCCTCCCGGCCGTTTCTCGGACGTTTGGCGAGAAGGAGATTTTGCTACAAACCGGTCAGAGGACGGCGGTAAATGGCTGTTGGTACTGTTTTTTTTCGTACGGGCTTCTAATTCTGCAATACGTGTTTTTAATTGTTGGTTTTCTTGTCGAAGCCGTTGGTTTTCTTGACGTAGTTGTTCATTTTCTTTGATGAGTTTTTCAATCGTTTGTGCTTGCTGTTCGATTTTTGCCACCATGCTTTCCAGTGTGAAGACCGCTTTCTGGAAATCAAAAACAGCGTTGGCCATCATGTTCACCTCCCTTGTCTTGGATGGTACTAGTATAGACAAGGAGAGCGAGAATAAACCCAATCTCGTAAACTTTTTCTACGTAGGGGTTGAATAGTTACCTCTCATCCTGCTCCTATGTGCGATTCTCGTTTTTTTAAATTCCTCTTAATCCTTTCAACGCTTGATACAGCGGAGTGCCTGATGACTGCATGCGAGGTTACCTCTCACGACTTCTTGGACACGCGAGGTCGCTTGCTGGATGCTCTTTTTCACAGTGCTTGGTTTGGCGGCTTTTTCCGGATTATCGGAGGGTTGCCCCATACCCGTCAAGTTTAGTGTTAAGGGTCGTTGTGTCCATACGCAATGTTTGTGGTCATTAGCTGAAGAAAAAGAATACCACATGTTTTAGGCATGCCAAATAACCCTCTTGGAGAGGGATATTTGGCGTTTTTATGAATCAAATCAATAAATACCCAATTTAACCAAGAGATCCAATGCCGTTTCTTTCCCTTTCCTTCGATCCTTTCTTCCATGTTTTCTCAATAGAAGGAGGAGAGAAGAAAGGCTGATTTCTTCCTTGGATAGGCGCAAAAGCAGTTGTTGCCAATAGGATTGGAGAACATCTAGTGCTTTCCGTTCGCTAATTTGAATCCCTTCTGTTTGTTGCCAATACGTTCGAGCTTGAAACAGAAAGGTCTGAGTCACCAAAATGACAATCAACGTCCCATATACATGGCATTCGAACCGTTCTTTCTTCATCTTTTTCACTTTCTCCAAATCAAAAACGGACTTCCACGCTTTAAACAGCAGTTCAATTTGCCACCGCAAAGAATAAACCTGTTGCCCATCAAACGACTCTTGTGGTAAATTAGTCAGTAAGATGTGGTATTTCTTTTGTTCGAGGGTTTGGCGTGCCAGCGCCTTCCCTTTTCTTTTTTCCTTTTTTCGCACATACGCCATCCGTTTTTGCCATTCTTCTTCCGTCAGACGTCGAAAAATCAAGCGTGGGATATACAAACGCTCATGCCCGATGTATACATGTTCCATTTCTACTGATTCCCCTTCCTTTAATTGATTCCCAAGAGATTCCCAATCCCATTCCTTCCACTGGCTATTCTCTTTGATATACACTTTCATATCGGAACGGAGCCGAGTAATATAATACGCTCCTCGGGCGTCGATCTCGGTTAGTGCGGCAACGGAGAAAAAGCCCAAATCCCGAATACATAGGTCATTCGGCAAAATCGTGTGCTGGGCATGATGGGCAAAACGGGCGTCCGAGTCATTGGCCGATTGAACGCATAGTTGAAGACAGGCACCAGACAACAAGTCATATTCAAACTGAATTTTCGCTCCTGATGAGACGGAACCTCGGTAGTCCTCCCCGTAGTCGGCAGGAACCAAAAAACTGGTCGAGTCCAAAATCCGCAAGCGAGTAAAACACGTCCGGTAGGTTTGGATGGTGGACCAAAGCAACGGGCGTTGTCGTTGGAGGAGAAGGAAAAACACTTCTCGCAAAAACGCCACGGCTCGCTCGGTAAAGCGCTGATTCAATCCTTCACTGGACAGGGAACAGTCATGGCGGAGCGTGAGAGACGTACATAACCGTTGGAGTGATTGTTGCGCCAGTGAGCCATCTCCCCATGCACAAAGAGTCAAAAATGCTTCTGCCGTTAATGCTCGTTTTCGTTGGATAAATCCTGTTTCTTGAGCAAGATGAGTCAATGTCTCAGGCGAGAAAAGTTGGCGGATGGTTTTCATCCATGCTTGCATTTGATTTTCCATAGAAAAAATCCTTTCTAACGAAGAGTATTCGCTAGAAAGGATACCATGTTTTTAACGGTGTATAAAGGCCCAAATTCTTAACTTGATGGCTATGGAGGGTTGCCCCTTCCCTTTTCGTGTCTGGAGAACAAGCCCGTCTTTCCATGCCACCAACGACTCGATCAACTTCTTGAATCCTCGTTCACTCCAGCTTCGCCCATTCTTCAATCGTTGCGCAAACACATGCATCGTCTCTTCCGCGCTTCCTATCGGTCGCATGCCTGTGGTGTCGCTGTAACTTGAACCGCTATTTATATGCCGACGGCGACCCCGTCAACAATATCGACCCGGATGGCCACCTGCCGAAATGGTTACAGCGCGGCTGGAAGGCGACGAAAAAGTTCGCGAAGAAAGGGTATAATATTGCGATCGGCGAAGATATTCGGACGTTGAAAAGTCCAAAATCAAAATGGTACCATAAAGCTGGGGCTGCAGCGAGTATCGCCAGCAACTTTATTCCAGGTGCCGGAGCGGTGAAATGGGGCATAAAAGCCGTAAAATACGGCAAGAAAATGAAGAAATCGAAAAAATTCGTTGCAGTATCCGTTAAGAAAACGAGGAAAAGCAAATTACAATCCAAGCGATACTCACAAACATGGGGTTATAAGCCGTCTGGTCATAGAAAATCAACACCTAGGAAGGGGACTCCTAGACTTACTAAACCAGCTTCAGGAGATAATATAGGAGTTAATTTACGTTCTAAGGGTACGGGTAATGTTAGACCGTATGATGTCGTACCGTATCGTCCAAGCAATGCACCACTAGAAAATCACCATGGTATATTAGATGTCTGGGCTAAGCATAATGTACCAAACTATGTAAGTAGAGGTGCTGATACTCCTACAGTTGCTTTGACAAAAGCACAACATGATGCCACAAAAGCAGTATATAGACAATGGTTATACGAAAAAACCGGTAAAAAAGTTGGAGGAAAATTAGATTGGAAAACAGTTTCGCCGAGAGAAATGCAACAATTAACAGAGAGAATGTTCGATGCTGCTGGTGTTCCCCAGTCTACTAGAAGAGAGTATTATCGTGCATTTCATCAATATATTTATCGGGAGTAGTGAAGAAAAATGAGGATTGAGAATTTAATTAATAAAATAAAAAATTTAGGGGATTGTGTAGTTTATCCTCCAGCTGGTATTCCAAATGTAAGTACATCGCATATTTTACCTGATGATGTGTATAAGTTTTATGAGTTATGTGGGGGGGCGCTTTTATTTGAAAAGGCTGATTATTCCATTTTAATAGTCCCTCCTCAGGATTTTCAGTTAGCTAACCCTATTATTGTAGGGGAGTTATGTGAAGAAGATATTTCATCCGATTGGTATATCTGTGCAACGGATAGAAATGGAGAGTACATTACGATTGATTTGAATCCGGGTAGGCTCGGTAGGTGCTATGACAGCTTTTATGATAGGCATGGGGTGGTAGGAGAGTGTTCTATTATAGCGACTTCTTTTACCGATTTATTAGAACGATTGATAGAAAATAGAGGTAGACATTGGTACTGGCTACAAGAAGATTTTATACCGTTAGGTGATGCTTACGATGATTTTTAAAGCCATTTTTGAGAAAGGATGCTTCTCAGGATTCCTCTCCGGATTTAAAAAATTATATAAGGTATTTAACAATAAATTGAAAACCTTGACTGGCTATATGCCTTTCAAGGTTCTTTTTATTATTAATGGTTTCGCTCTTAAAATAATTGAACATTAACTTCAGAACTCATGATGGTTATACCTACATTGTTCCATTGCACAAATCTCCGGTTTGAAATTACTCACAGCAAAAAGAGCCGCTTTGTTTTATTGCGGCTCTTTGTTATGAAGGGATGCTTCCATTTCTTTTGATAATCAGCACTTGCGCATTTTCATCCACTCCTATTTTATGGTTATTATACCTCCTTCGCATAAGAATTGAAACGACTTTCATCATTATAAAAATACGCCTTGAGTCGTAGTTGAAAATATAGCTGGATGAAGTGGAAAATAGAAGATGTGACGCTCGACCGTGGGGTGGAAGATCATTTATTTCGTATTTTACAAGAATCGGTGTCTAATACGCTTCGTCATGCGAAAGCAAACATGTTAGAGGTGTTGTTGCTTGAGCGAGATGGGTTTGTCATTTTGCGTGTGTCGGATAATGGAGTCGGCTTTGATGTCGAACGGACGAAAAGTGGCTCTTATGGCTTACAACATATGTACGAACGAGCGACTGAAATCGGTGGGACGTTAAAAATCGTTAGCATAAAAATTAAAGGAACTCGGCTAGAAGTGAAAGTACCGCTTGTGTAGGGAGGAAGCAAGGTGATTAAAGTATTGCTTGTCGATGACCATGAAATGGTGCGGCTTGGTGTTTCTGCGTATTTATCTGCCCAACCGGATATGGAAGTTGTCGGGGAAGCAGAAAGCGGAGAAAAAGGGGTTGAACTTGCGCTTCAACTTCGCCCGGATATTATTTTAATGGATTTAGTGATGGAGCCGATGGACGGCATTGAGGCGACGAAACAAATTATCAGCGCTTGGCCAGACGCAAAAATTATGATTGTCACAAGTTTTTTAGACGATGATAAAGTATATCCAGCGATTGAAGCGGGGGCAGTCAGTTATATGTTAAAAACGTCGAAAGCAAGCGAAATTGCGAATGCGATTCGTGCCACGTTTCATGGGCAATCGGTATTCGAACCAGAAGTAACGGGAAAAATGATGAACAGCATGCGGAAACAATCGCTTCCACACGAACAACTAACGAGTCGCGAGATGGAAGTGTTGTTATTCATTGCACAAGGAAAAACGAATCAAGAAATTGCCGAGGAGCTGTTTATTTCGTTAAAAACGGTCAAAGTCCACGTCAGCAATATTTTGGCGAAACTAGATGTCCAAGATCGGACGCAAGCGGTCATTTATGCGTTTAAACATGGGTTGGTTAAATAACGCTCGCTTTTATGGCGAGATTTTTTTATTTTTTTGCTTTACATTGACGTTACGTAAACGTTTATAGTGAAATTGGGTATTGTCAGAAAATCTATGAAAAGTCGTCATGGGACACCTTTTTAAGGAAAATAAAGGGGATAGTGGAATCGGATTCGCCCTTGACTAACACTCGCCAAAGGAGAAAAACGGTGAGTAAGGGCAAGGGCAGAAAAGAAGGGCATAGGAAAGTAGCTCTTGCCCAATACTAATTTTACCTTTGGCGAGGTTCGGATGGTCAAGGGTTCGCTCCATCGAATCCGTCCTTAGGATGTTGCTTGTTGGGACAACATCTCTTGCGCCATGACGATCCGCAGGCATATGATGAGAAATCGACAACCCGTGAACGTCTTTCATGATCCTCGCTGTTTTCCGCGCGAAGAGCCCATAGTTGACTTGATGAAAGGTCATTCACGTCGTTCTCCCTTATCGTATCAACGGTTTGCGATCATTGTAAAGATGTTTTGCCACGGATTTAGGATTGATTTTTTTTTTTTTTTTGTTATAGTTTTACATAAAGTGGATTTGAATATAAATTTTTTGAATAAAAGGGAGACAGAGGGGTTATGTTAACTAACGAAAACAAGAACTTGCTAATGAAAATAAAGGACATTTTGATTCAAGAAGTTCCTAAAACGACCGATATTATACAAATATATAGATTGTTACAGGATAATAATTACTCGGAATACAAGTGTAGTGTACTAAAAGAACCTCGTTGGGTCGATGATGCATTTATTGTAAAAATTTCAGATAGTAACTCATCGGACTTTACGTTGAAAATTCACTACGATAAGTATCCTATGGCATCACATGTTTATAATTCTCCTCATTTGCTCAGCAAGCTGGAGCGGTGTTTGTTTTCAACCACTATTGTTGAAACATTTATTATACCCAATGGTCACTTAAATAACATAAGGTTTGTCTTTTATGAATATATTGACGGTACTCCGCTAGATAAACTGGTTGTAGGTGCATCAGGGGAGATGATAGCTACGTATAGGGAATTACTAAAAGAATGTGTAGAAAATTTATTTAAAATTGGCTTTAATCCTTTCATTAGGGATTTGGGAGATTTTATTTTAGTGGAGGAGTCAGGAATTCAAAGGGTTATACTGACAGATTATAACACACTTGTTGATTGTTCTAATTCACATAGTCGCGCTAGGGAGGAGATTATGGATATTATAGAGTATATTATTTACAAAACTGTTTCATCGGATTATAAGCCATTTATCTCAGAAAGGCCAACGATGTTTCAGCTAGATTAACAGATGTTGTTGTGCGTTAAAAACATATTTTTCATTTATAGGAATAAAAATAATTATTAGTTTAGGAGCGTGATTTGTTTGGGCAATGTTTTAGCAAAATTCAAAGAGAGAGTTTCACAAATACCTGAAGCTACAGCTATTATATATGAAGGTCAGAAAATGACTTATAAACAATTAGATGAACTATCATCAAAGTTGGCAAACTATTTATATAAAAACAATTACAGTGAAAATACCTTTATCCCAATTTATATGCCTCCATGTCCTGAAATGATCGTAAGCATTTTGGGAGTGTTAAAGGTAGGTGCTGCTTATCTACCTATATCTACAGAATATCCAGTTCTTCGCATTAATATGCTATTGGAAGACTCTAATAGCAAAATCATTCTGAAAAATACGAATGATTTGTTAAATGTGAACGTGAAACAAATTCATGTTAGAAATATTATTACTTCAGATTACTCAGACTCATTTGATGAAAAAAAGGGCGAATTCGCTTATTTAATGTATACCTCTGGAAGTACAGGGAAGCCAAAGGGTGTTAAAGTTACGCATTCGAATTTAGAATATATACTAAATAACATGCAGAAATACTATCCGATTTCTAGAAGTGACAAGTATATTTTATCAACCCCATTTACCTTCGATGTTTCGGTTGTTGAAATCTTTGGTTGGATCTACGGTGGGGGAGCTTTAGTAATACCGACACAAGAGAACTCACGTAATTTTAGAAAACTGGCCCATTTAATAGAAGTTCATAAAGTAACGCATATAGCACTTTCGCCTGCGATTTTAAATTTGATGCTAGATAAATTAAATGAGGATGATATTGATAAATTAGATAGAAACTTGAAATATTTAATGGTAGCAGGTGAAGAGTTCAAAGCTTCCCTTGCCCATAAAGCTATTAAGTATTTAAAAAATGTTTGTATTGAAAATCTATATGGTCCAACTGAATGTACAGTATATGCAACGCGTTATAGAATTGATCATGACTTTAATCGTTCAACTGTTCCGATTGGGAAGGAACTTGACGGGGTGCAAATTAAAATTTTAGACTCTAACGGAATTGAGGTGCCGATAGGTGTTCAGGGGGAAATGTACATTTCTGGTAATGGGGTTGCTGAAGGATATTTAAACTTACCTACTATCAATAATGAGAAATTCCTATTTATAGATGGAGGGAAATATTATAAAACAGGGGATTATGCGAAAAGATTAAAAGATGGAAACATAGAGTTTATAGGAAGGAAAGATTATCAGGTTCAAATAAATGGGATTCGAGTAGAGCTGGGGGAGATCGAAGATATTATTTTAAAAGAAATAAAAGAAATAAACATGGTTAAGGTGTTATATGAAAACAATAAACTTTATTGCTTTTATCAAGCGAAAAAAGCAATCGTACCCGACGATATAAAGAAGATTTTGAAAAACTTTTTGCCGTCATATATGATTCCAAACTTTTATAAACAGATAGATGAATTTCCGCTAACGATTAACAGAAAAATAGATACGAAGGCGCTTATGTCTTATCATGATGATGCTGATATGATACACAATGTTATTCAAAATGATGTTAGTGATACGCAGCAGAAAATCTTAAGTATATTTAGAGAAACTTTACATGTAGATAGCATTTCTTTATATGATAGCTTTTTTGATTTAGGCGGAGATTCATTAGATGTCATCTCTGTCATTATAGAGCTAGAGAATTATTACAACATTAACTTAGATGAATCTGTGTTATATAACCACCAGAATGTTAGTGAACTGGCAGGTTATATAGAAAAGAGGTTAGAGCAGGAAAATGAAGTAACTAAGCAGTTTCAAAAGACGGCTGAAGATATTAACATCGATCATATAAAATCGCAAATCTCTAGCTCATACTATAAGAACAATAAATCGATAGGTACAATAGAGAAAGTTTATCCAGTATATTATCATCAAAAGAATTACATTAAAGACAACTTTAATAGTGCCATTGACATCAAAATTGACGTGAAAAAAGATTTTCAATTGGAAAGGGTTATTCAAGCATGTAAGGATATCATTTTATCTAATGAACTATTAAGGTCTGTCATTTCTCTGGAGAGTGAACAAGTTGTATTTAAACAGGTTAAATTAGATATGGATAGCTATGAAATACCGTTATTTGACCTATCTGAATATTCTTATGATAGCGCAACCTTACTCGTTGACGAAATGACGAAGACTATGGCAGAAGTCGTCTTAAAAAGTCCTTTGGATGAGCTACTATATACCGTTGCGATCTTTGAATTGCAACAAAAGTACATTGTAGTGTTTGTGTTATCCCACAACATTGCAGATTTATCTAACAAACACATTTTGATTAAACAATTTATGGATTTATTAAACGGTCATAAATTAGGAAATAGATTAGAATATAAAGATTTCATAGATTTCATGGAGAGCAAAAACAAATTAGCGTACATCAGTAATTGTGATTACACAAAAAAACTTTTAAAAGTCAATGACAATAGAGTGAAAGTACAAAGCAGTGACGATTTGTTATTATTGAAGTTTCATTTTGATAACAAACTGAGAACAACATTCGACATAATAGATAAAATGAATTATATAAGTACTCAGATTCTATCTAGGGTTATTGGACAAAAAGAGTTCATCTATCAAACAATCGTTAACATAAGGAAATATAAAGATTTAGACTTCAGTAACTGTATTGGTGATTATCATACTTCGATGGTTCTTCTGGGAAAACCAGAGGAAACATTTGAGGAATTTAAAGATAGAATGGAAGAAGTTTATTCCATGTATAGAGATGGATTCAACCCAATTTATCTGTTTGCAAAAGGTTTTCCAAATATGAGCGAAACCCACAAAGATTTATACCGTCTCTACGGTGTCAATCCTATTGCTAAGACAAACTACTTAGGAACAATTAAAAATGAACAATTAAATGTTATGTTTGATTCATTAGAAGAGACGAGAAAAAACTTAAGTACTTTAAGAGATAATCCGTTTTTTATAACTTCTTTTTCAACAAAAGACTATATCTATATCGCGTTTTTAAACAAACCAGCTAACTTAGATGAAAAAATATATAAAGACCTTGATGTATGCGAAGAACGCATCTTTACTAGTACTTTAGATCAGTAATGAAGAAAAAATAATTTAACTTTGCCTGTTTAAAGAATGGTTGTCTCATCCTCAAAAACAGGCAGAGCTCATAACATTCTAGTGAAAATCCAGTCCTTTTTATTTACTTGCAATTGGGAAGTTTAACTTTATTTTTTCGACTGCCAGAAGGACTCCAAAAGATTGTTTTCGTCACGCCTTTGTGTAACAAAGCATCGAACAACCGACCGTTTCCTAGACAAATACATTTGTCTAGGAGCGATGTTGTTCGGTCACTCGGCAGTCGAAAAATAGCCATTTCTCGTGTGGAAGCCGTAAACAAATCATCTATTATGGGGGATAGTATGCTTAGTAGAAATGAACTTCTCGTTTTTTTTGGTAACTCCATCTCTCAGCTAGGGAATGTGATCTTTACAATGGCTTTGAATTGGTGGATTGTAGTTATGACTGGTAGTGCAAAAATTTTAGGCATGATAACCGCTATTAGTCTAATTCCATCTGTACTCATCAATCTTTTTGGTGGAGTGATTTCAGATCGGTTTAATAAAAGGAATATTCTCATATTAATGGATGTTATAGCTGGGACAATGTGTATACTATTAGGTTTTTTTGCAGATGATAGCAGCTTAAACATTCCGTTAGTTATAGCAGTTAATATTGCATTGAGTATTTCCTTTTCATTGTTTTCGCCTACAATGAGAGCAATTATTCCTGAGATAATTGATGAGAATCGGATTAAAAAAATTAACTCCTATCTCACTACATCTTCAGAAATAATTAAAGTTTCAGGACCGATAGTAGGTGCATGGCTACTTTCTTTAGATTTTATTGGTATAAGTATGATATTTGTAATTAATGGTGTTTCTTTTTTAATATCTGCCTTGATGGAATTTTTTATTAAATACAGTTATGCTCAGTCTAGTAAAGCAAAGTCATACTTTGAAGACTTTATTGATGGGTTTAAGTATGTAAAAAGAGATCCATTATTGATAAGATTACTTATAGCGGTATCCTCGGTGAATTTTTTTATAGCGGGTTATAACATCATTTTACCTGTACTAGTTAATTCTTTATACAAAGATAGTACTGTGTACAGTTTAGCACTATCATCGGAAGCATTAGGAGGAATTATAGGTGCTTTCTTTTTAAGTTTTTCGAAAGGGAAATCTCAGTTAGTTCATATTTCTAGGGAGTTAATTCTATGTGGTAGTGTTTTTCTTTTATTGGTGTTCTCTAATAATCTTTATGTGTTATATGGAGTAATCTTTTTCTTCGGTTTTTTCTTAACAAGGTTTAATGTTCTTTTTTTCACTTATATACAAACTAATATTGATAAAACGCTATTAGGAAGGGTATTTTCCTTTATATTCACTATTGCTATAGTTTTTATGCCGATAGGGAATACGGTTTTCGGTTTTTTAGGTGATTATTTTTATGAAGGACTACTACCTATAATAGGAATAGGTATAGTTTTGAGCGTTATCTTACTATTTTTTAATAAAAGTGCTTTAAAACATAACCATAAATACAAAGGACAGATAGAGTCTTAAGTGTTTTAACATATTGGCATAACGGAGACCTAATTTTGAAATTATGCAAAAAAAAAGAGCCGCTTTGTTTTATTGCGGCTCCTTGTTATGAAGCGATGCTTCCATTTCTTTTGCTAAGTCAGCAACTTCTGCAATCGAAAGACCTGTCCGTTTTGCTATTTCGTGAATAGGTAAAACATCTAAAAGATTTTTAGCGATGTCGATGGCCTTTTTCTTTGCTGTTTCTTGCAAGGTTTGTTTCATTCTCTCCTCTATTTCTTCCATTGCAGCTTTTACAGCTAGTTCTTTTTCTTGTTCTAATTCTTCGACAAGCAAGCGTAGGACTTTGTTCATTTTCATCCACTCCTTTACTTTTTTTGCATAGTGCTCGTCAATCAATTTGTCGGTAGCTGTTAAAACGCCAGCGATGATGTGCAGTTGTGTCGGCTCATCTGTGATTTCTTTTGCGAGTCCAATCGTTTTTTCAATCATCGTTTGTCGATCGTAGCGGCTCTGCATGAGTGGGACGAGAATGAGCTTCATCGTTTCTTCGGCAGTTAACGGTTCATTGTTGCGAATTTTTTCTTCAATTGCATGAAAAATCGCATCGCCGTTGAATTCACAAAGTAATACTGCCTTTGAGGAAATGAATACATCGCCTGCATGTAGTTGCTCCTCCACACGTGTGACATCACTCGTGTAAATAACAACAATACGAATCGGTCGAACTTGTTTCTCTGTTTTATAATATGTGTCTAATAGTCGGTAAGCATAATCGAGGTACTTTAGATGGTTAGCGATAAATCGATTGTTGCTTTCATATTCGAGTAGAAGAATGGAGTCGTCTTCAAGAAGAAATAGCGTATCCGATCGCTTCGTGCTCGCTTGGACAGCTGGAAACTCATTTGGTAGCAATGCTTTAATTTTAGGGAGTCCGTGGAGTCCGTATACATCGAGTGCTTGATTTTTGTACAACTCACTTAATGATTTGAACAAAATGTCTTTCGCTTGATACGATATGCCTCGTGCCATGCTTATACACACTCCTGTTTTATTACTATTATACCTCCTTCGCATAACAATTGAAACGACTTTCGTCATTATAAAAATACGCCTTGAGTCGTAGTTGAAAATATAGCTATGGGACATGATGAAGAAAGATAAGAATCGGTAAGATGAAAGCAAGGAAGGAGGCGAAAGGGATGTTAAAAAAAATCGGGTTATTGCTTGCAGGTGGAATTGCGGTGTTCGTGCTTATGTTTCACCTCGGTCCGCTCGTTGGGTTAGCGATCAGCTTGGCGATTTTGTATTATGCGGTGAAAAAGTTTTTCAAAGCCGATTCGGCGTTTGGCAAAATCGTTTGGGCGCTGATTGGCTTGGCTGCGCTGATGGTGAGCGTCTCGAATGTACCAGCGCTTATTGCCATTGTAGCAGCGTATGTGCTTTATGTCGTGTATAAAAAATGGAACGAACCGAAAGAAGTAGTGCAAGTCGTTGACGATCCGTTCGTTCATTTTGAAAAGCAATGGGCAGAACTACAAAAACATTATTAAAGGAGCGAAGAACAATGGGGTTACTTTCTCGCGTGAAAACGATGATTGCGGCTGATATTCATGAATGGTTGGATGAAAAGGAAAAGAAAAATCCGATTGCGGTGCTAAATGAATACTTACGCCAATGCGAACAAGAAGTAGAAAAAGTACGGAAGCTGCTGGAACGGCAATACTTGCTGAAAGAGCAGTTTACACGCGAATATCGCGAAGCTATACAGCTTGCGGAAAAGAGGAAGAAACAGGCAGATATTGCCTCAAAAGCTGGTGAGTCAGAGTTGTTTACGTTTGCGTCTCATGAGCAAATGCAGTACGAAGAGCGAGCGACGAGATTAAAGCAATTGCTTGAGCAAACAAACGAACAGCTATTGGAACTAGAGAAAAAATACGAACAAATGAAACATCAACTCAAAGATATGCATATGCGCCGCATGGAGCTCATGGGGCGAGAAAATATCGCACGGGCGCATTACCGTATGAATCGTGTATTAGACGGGTATGCAAGCCCAGCGCTTTCTACGTTTGCGGATACAGAGTCATATTTAGAACGCCTCGAGCAACAAGTACAGTCAGACTATTATCGCCATACGATTGATGCTCGCATTGCCGAATTAGAAAAGCGGTTGCAGCAAGAGCAATAAACATATATGCTAAAGGCGTACGTTGTTGCGCCTTTTTCGTTTTATTGATTTATCGCAGAAAGAGGGAAGCCCCATGGATCAACAAAAAACGACCGACTATGTCAGTTGGGTGGTACTGCTTGCGCTCGTTATTTTTGCGCTGGAAATTTCGTTTTTTCATCCAGGCATTGTTTTCTCTGTTCTTTTTTCGGCAGGATTGATTTATATCGGGAGAAAAAAATGGCATCGGAAACTTGGCAAAATCGTCTTCTGGCTTGGGTGCCTCGGTCTTTTTGTGCATGTGTTCACGATGATCACGGTTAGGTTTTTACTTGTCGCACTATTGTTGTATGCGATTATCCAATTTGCTCAATCGAAGCGACATCCTTCCGTTATCTGTCCGGAGATGAAAACAAACAATGCAGAAACAGAACTCGTTTTTCGTCAGCCGCTTTTTCAAAACATGTTGTTCGGTCGGCAAAAAACGCCCGAGCATGCGTATGAATGGAGCGATGTAAACATTCAAACAGGCATTGGCGATACAGTCGTTAATTTAAGCTATGCGGTCGTTCCGAAAGGGGAAGCGGTCATCGTTATCCGCGGCTGGATTGGGAATGTGCACATTTTCGTTCCATATGAAATGGAAGTGAGCGTTGTCCATTCCGTGCTGTTTGGGGCAGCGTCTATTTTTTCAAGAAAAACGGAGCGGCTATGGAATCAAACGTTTATTTATCAAACGCCAGCGTATGAAACGTCCGAGCAGAAGTTAAAAATCATCACCTCGATGGCGATTGGAAATGTTGAGGTGAAACGAATATGAACCGACATATCGTTGGGGCACTTCGACTCGCTTTTACCGTTTCGGTTGTATTATTTCTTTCGTATGCTTTTACGTTTCCACCTGCGAAGTGGTCGGCACTATGGGACGAAACAGTGCTCGGGGTGCCGTTTGTCGCTTTTTTATTTATGGCAAGCGGGGTTATCGGCGTGCTTTTTGGCGTTTCGTTCGATTGGTTTTGGCGAAAACAATGGCGAGCTATTGAATATGCGTTGCTTCAAATCGAACAAGGGAATACAGAGTTACCGCGCCAACAAACGGCAAAAGAACTTGCGGATGTATGGGAGAGAATTGAAAAGCTGCAAAAACATTCGTTTGAACAAACGAAGCTCACGCAAAAATTGGTGACAGAAAAAGTGGAAAACGAAGGAGAGTTAATCGAGCGAATTATTTCAGAAGAACGAAACCGTCTAGCGCGCGAATTGCATGATTCCGTCAGCCAACAACTATTTGCTGCATCGATGATGATGTCTGCACTAATGGAAACATATGCAGGAAGCGAACAAGGGAAAAAGCAATTGAAGCTTGTCGAACAAATGATTCACCAATCCCAATTGGAAATGCGGGCATTGTTGCTTCATCTACGGCCTGTACAGCTGAAAGGAAAGTCGCTTCAAGATGGAATGAGAGAGCTGTTGACGGAGCTTGCCCAAAAAGTGCCGATGGAGATGAAGTGGAAAATAGAAGATGTGACGCTCGACCGTGGGGTGGAAGATCATTTATTCCGTATTTTACAAGAATCGGTGTCTAATACGCTTCGTCATGCGAAAGCGACGATGTTAGAAGTGTTGTTGCTTGAGCGAGATGGGTTTGTCATTTTGCGCGTGTCGGATGATGGAGTGGGCTTTGATGTCGAGCGGACAAAAAGCGGCTCTTATGGCTTACAGCATATGTACGAACGAGCGGCTGAAATCGGTGGGACGTTAAAAATCGTAAGCATAAAAAATAAAGGAACTCGGCTAGAAGTGAAAGTACCGCTTGTGTAAGGGAGGAAGCAAGGTGATTAAAGTATTGCTTGTCGATGACCATGAAATGGTGCGGCTTGGTGTTTCCGCGTATTTATCTGCCCAGCCGGATATGGAAGTTGTCGGGGAAGCAGAAAGCGGAGAAAAAGGGGTTGAACTTGCACTTCAACTTCGCCCGGATATTATTTTAATGGATTTAGTGATGGAGCCGATGGACGGCATTGAAGCGACGAAACAAATTATCAGCGCTTGGCCAGACGCAAAAATTATGATTGTGACAAGTTTTTTAGACGATGATAAAGTATATCCAGCGATTGAAGCGGGGGCAGTCAGTTATATGTTAAAAACGTCGAAAGCAAGCGAAATTGCGAATGCGATTCGTGCCACGTTTCATGGGCAATCGGTATTCGAACCAGAAGTAACGGGAAAAATGATAAATAACGTGCGAAAACAATCGCTTCCACACGAACAACTAACGAGCCGCGAGATGGAAGTGTTGTTATTCATTGCGCAAGGAAAAACGAACCAAGAAATTGCTGAGGAACTGTTTATTTCGTTAAAAACGGTCAAAGTCCACGTCAGCAATATTTTAGCGAAACTAGATGTCCAAGACCGGACGCAAGCGGTCATTTATGCATTTAAACACGGGTTGGTTAAATAATTGCATATTGTGTACGGTGCGAAATTTGTTATAATAAGGTAAAAATATTGGAAGGAGGGGTGGAGATGCGTATTTCAGCAAATGATTTTGAATTGTTGAAAAGGTGGGTTTATTCTCGAAAAAACAACGTTTTATTTGAAACGGAACATGCCATCGTGATTATTGAGGAGGGAGATAAGGTCATATTGAAACCTGAAAGAAAACGGTTAACGAAAGAAGAGAAGTTAGTCCTCGCTGAAAAACTAGCAGGTAGTGCTGATTATTTTAGCGTAAAGGGAGTAGAAGAAAGCATTCGAATTGCCAATCGAGAATATGATCGGGAGGATGAAACGTGTGCCGAAAGTTAATCGATAGCAACATCTGGGTCGCTCACGAAATGGGTTATCCAGATGTTGTTTTTTATATACGTGAATTAATTAAAAGTGAACAGTCGTTGGTCATTAATACTGTAATTGAAATGGAGCTCATGTCTCACTACGAAATTGAAACGAATCCAATCGTTAAGCAAATTAGAGAGGATTACGTATACAAGATGATAGATGAAATTATTGATATTACTAGTCCGATTGCTATGAAGGCAGGCGAAATTAGAAGAAAGGCAAAATTATTGGGTAGAAGAGTTCCGAAAGGACCAGATGCGCTCATCGCAGCGACAGCTATTGTACATCGCATCCCGTTAGTTAGTAATAATGATAAAGATTTTAAATGGATAAGTGAATACTTTGATTTTCCGCTCATCAATCCCATTACAAATCATACCGACTTTCAAGAATTTCAACAAATGTATAAAAGAAAGAGAGAAAACATGTAGCAAAAACTCCTAATTTTATGGCGAGATTTTTTTATTTTTTGCTTTACATTGACGTTACGTAAACGTTTATCATGAAATTGTCAGGAGGTGAGCGAGTGGAGTATACGGTGCAGCAACTAGCGAAATTGGCGGGGGTTACGAGCCGAACGCTACGATATTATGATGAAATCGGTCTTTTGAAACCAGCGAGAGTAAACGCCTCAGGTTATCGCATATACGGACCGAAAGAGGTAGACCAACTTCAGCAAATTTTGTTTTATCGCGAACTTGGGGTTGATTTAGAAACGATTAAGCAAATCATTACGTCCCCGTCATTTGACGACGTACAGGCGTTGAAGCAGCATCGCGAAAAACTCTTGGCAGAACAGCGGCGATTAGAGGCGTTAATCGCCAATGTTGAAAAAACACTATTAGCGAAAGAAGGGAGAATCATGATGAGCGACAAAGAAAAATTTGAGGCGTTTAAACAGCAGCTCATTGACGAGAACGAACGAAAATATGGCAAAGAAATCCGGGAAAAATACGGCGATGAGCAAGTGAACAAATCAAACGAAAAAGTAAAAAACATGACGCAAGCACAATACGAAGAAGCAACAAAGCTCGGCGAAGAAGTATTGCGCGTATTGCATGAAGCGTTTTTGACTGGCGACCCGGCGGGAGAGCTTGCCCAAAAGGCAGCCGATTTGCACCGTCAATGGTTAGGCTATTTTTGGGATCATTACTCAAAAGAAGCACATGCAGGATTGGCACAAATGTATGTGGATGATGAGCGGTTTAAAGCATACTACGACCAAAAACAGTCAGGAATGGCGGAGTTTCTTCGTGACGCCATTTTCATTTACACAGGCAAAAAGTAGGCAGGCATAAGCCTGTCTTTTTTACATTGTAAAAGGTTGAAAAAAGATGTATATTTAAATGAGAATGATAATCAAATTTAAAAGGTGATAGCGATGGAACAACTATACGATGTGACGATTATTGGAGGCGGTCCGGCGGGGCTGTATGCGACGTTTTATAGTGGACTTCGAGAAATGAAAACAAAACTGATTGAATATCAGCCACAATTAGGTGGGAAATTGCATGTGTATCCAGAAAAAATGATTTGGGATGTTGGGGGACATGCTCCGATTACGGGAGAGAAATTACGTGAGCAACTTGTTAAACAAGCGATGACCTTTCATCCAACCGTTGTATTAAATGAAAAAGTTGAAGCGATTCGGCGAAGAGAGGACGGGATATTTGTTTTACAAACATCATCCGGACAACAACATGTGTCGAAAACGGTCATTATTGCAGTAGGAAGCGGTATATTAAAACCGCAAAAGCTTCAAATTGAAGGAGCCGAAAAATTTGAAATTACAAATTTACATTATACGGTGAAATCGTTAAAACAGTTTAAAGGGAAAACGGTGATCATTTCAGGCGGGGGAAATACAGCGATTGATTGGGCAAATGAGCTCGTGCCGATTGCCAAAAAAGTATATGTGACTTATCGCAATGAATCGTTAAAAGGGCATGAAGCGCCAGTGACGCAATTATTGAATAGTTCAGCAACTTGCTTTTTTCATACGTCCATTACAAAATTAGTTGCTCGTGCGAATCATGAAACGATTGAGCGAGTGGTATTGACAAATCATGAAACGGGCGATGTGTTTGAACTCGATATAGATGATGTCATTATTAGCCATGGGTATGAACGAGATGCTTCATTGCTCATGAATAGCGAACTGCCAATTCAAATGGCAGACGATCATTATGTTGCAGGGAACGCAAAAGGTGAATGTTCTGTTCCAGGTTTATATGCAGCAGGAGATATTTTGAAGTATGATGGGAAGTTATATTTACTTACGGGAGCTTTCCAAGATGCAGCGAATGCAGTGAATAGCGCGAAACGGTTTATTGAGCCAACTGCCGATCCGTATGCGATCGTTTCGTCTCACTACGAAGCGTTTAAGGAGCGAAATCGGGAGTTAGTGAAACAAATGTTAAAATAAATGGTAGCGATGATGTATAAACCCGTTTGTTTCAACGCAAACTTTCGGTAAAACAAACGAGGTGAACATCGTGTTCAAACAACGGACAATATGGATGATGGTGTTGGCGTTATTTATATTGACGGCGTACAGCCAGCCACTTACTGTGACAACGAAGCAAATGAAATATACAAATGAACTGATGGAAGTCGATTTAAACATTCCGATTGTATCCGGCTCGATCAACCAATCGTTCCAACGCCAAGTCAATCGTTTATTGCGAAAGGAGTCGCTTGATTTAAAACGTGAAGTAGAAAAGCAAGCGCGAGAAAATATGGCGATAAGTAAAAAGGAAGGATTTCCATATCGGCTACATGCGGCAGTCAGTAATTATGAGGTGACGTACAATCAACGTGGCATTTTAAGCATTCCTGTTACGTTATATGGCTATACAGGTGGGGCGCACGGAATGACAGTGAAAGTGCCAAACAATTTCGATTTCCATACAGGGAAATCGTTGTTACTAAGCGACTTATTTAAAAAAGGAACGAAATACAAACAAGTGATTATAGACGAAGTGATTGCTCAAATAAAAAAGAAAACGATTTATATTTTGACAACGCCATCGCTGTTGTGCAAAAGATGCCGAATGATCAACCTTATTATATGACGAAAGATGGTATTGTCGTTTATTATGGACTTTATGAAATAGCCCCATACGCCGCAGGCATTCGCGAATTTCTTATTCCATTTTCAACTTTGCGACCATATATGAAAACGAAGCTAGCGCAATAAAAGCGCTAGCTTCATTTCATTTATCGGTGGTAAGAAACGACTTCTTTTTTCGTTGTTTTCGTCATCGCTCCCCATCCTTCAATGGCTAAGAAAATGCATAAAACGAAAAGAATGAAAGCAGAGCCAGCTAATAGCCAATTTTGTTTTAATGCGTTTTGATACATCAACACACAAAGAGCAGCAATCGTTACAACGAGCATAAACACCATTGGGATGACAACATAAAACGATTTGGCGCCAATTTTCATGAGCCATGCGGAAACAGCTAGCAAAGCAAGCGCCCCGAGCATTTGATTCGCTGCCCCGAAAAGCGGCCAGACGGACTGCCATGTTCCTGATAATGCAAGCGCTCCAGCACCGATCAGACCAACTGTTGTTGCGACATGATTATTTTTAAATGCGTTTGTTCGCTCTTCACCAAGTTCTTGAATGGCGTAGCGCATTAACCGTGTTGCTGAATCTAATGTTGTTAATAAGAAAGCGGATGCTGTAAGTGCGGTAAATGTAACTGCTGTTGCTTCTGGGATGCCGACATGGGACATAAAATAACCAACACCAGCAGAAAATGTACCAATTGGCCCACCAAGTTCACTCATACGAGTCGCAAAGTCAGCTTGTGTTAAATACGCGACCGTTCCAACCGAAATGATTGCCAAAAAGCTTTCTAACAACATACCACCATAGGCGATAAATTTCCCATTTTTCTCATTATCAAGCTGTTTTGCGGTCGTTCCAGATGATACGAGCGAATGGAAGCCTGAAATAGCACCGCAAGCGATTGTAATGAACAAAATTGGAAACAAAAATCCGAGTTTTTCGTGATAAAAACCTGTAAACGCTGGAAACTGAATAGTCGGTGCAGCGATAATCATGCCGACAGCAGCCCCAGCAATCATGCCGTATAAAAGAAATGAGTTTAAATAATCGCGTGGTTGTAACAAAATCCAGACAGGTAATACCGATGCAGCGTATGCGTAACCTAGTAAAATAAGTGACCATGTTGTTGCGCTTAACGAAAGTGGATATTGAATGCCAACCCATACAGATAAGAGCATAGCGATAACCCCTAGCACGCTGGCTACAAATAAGTTCATTCGCATTTGATTAACAAAAAAGCCAAAAATAATCGCAATGCCGAGGAATAAAACAGATGCTGTAGCTGCTTGTGGAACAGCGACAAACGTATTTGCAACTAAAATAATAAATACACCAACAACGAGCATAAGTGTCGCGATAGAGAAAGTTAAAAATAATACTTGTCCGCGACTTCCCATATATTGTTTAATAATCGTCCCGATCGATTGTGCTTTATGGCGAATCGAAGCTTGCAATGATGTATAATCATGAACACCGCCAATAAAAATGCCTCCGATCATAATCCATAAAACAGCAGGAAACCAACCGAACACGGCAGCAGTGATGGGGCCTACAATTGGTCCCCCTCCAGCGATTGTAGCGAAATGATGTCCAAGTAAAACAGGTTTTTTTGCCGGCACGTAATCTATACCATCATACATTTCATACGCTGGTGTTTTGCGATTGCTATCAACTTTCAATTGTCTTTCGAGAAAGCGTCCATATGTAAAATAGGCAATGACTAAAATGACTCCGCAAACAAGTAACAACGTTAATAAGTTCAACGCACATCCTCCTCAAATGGTTTTTCGAAAACATGTGTAAACGACCGAGCTTTTCGGTGAGTAAATAATTGTTTTGAGTCTAAAGCGATGATCGCAATATAACACTCGAGCCAACCGTGTAATCCGAAACGAATAAATTGTAGCTTGCGAAATCGTTTCACCTCCTTTATTGCTTCATCACATGCATTTGGTGCGACAATTGCCCCGATGAAAACGGTAGACATATGATCTTGATGGTTGGATATGTAGTTCGGCACATGATTGATAAATGTTTGAGAGAATTGTGTGATGTCTTCTTTTGTCACGATATTTTCTTTTTGCCACACAAAAATAAATTGCTCATTTTCAACAGCCCAAATTTTCGACTTTTTTGTCATAAAATATTTCTCATCACGTCGGTGATAATGAGCATAAAAAGGTAAAGACAATGTGCCGAGCTTTTCATCCCGATAAACGTTGAAATAAGGTGTAAGAATTGTTGTTAGGTTATGGATATATTTGTTTATATTCATCACAGCCACCTTTTAAAATTTTCTGAATATTATTATATTTAAAAATGTAAAACATTTCAACAGTTTCTTTTTTCTTAATAAAATACTACTTGCTAGAACAAAAAATCATTTAACTTTTCTGAAAATTGTGTTAAAATACAACAAAAAGGAGTTTGTACGCATGGTTGAAAAGCAATTAAAAGACCGCATTATTGAAACGGCGCTCACGTTGTTCGAAAAGTATGGATATCATGGAGTAACGGTTGATCGAATTGTTGCTGAATGTGGAGCGTCAAAAGGGGGATTTTATCATAATTTTAAGTCGAAAGATGAATTGCTTTACCATATTCATGATGTGTTTATTACGTATGTGCTAAATAAAGCGCAAGAAGCATATGTAAAATATAAGACGCCGACTAAGCGGCTATGTGCAATCATTCAGTCGTTTGTCAGAGTTTTTCATATATATAAACCGCACATTACGGTGTTCAATCAAGAGGCAGCATATTTAAAGCCGGAATACGCTGAAAAAATTAACGCAAAACGTGAGCAGTATAAGCAAATTATTTTTCAAGTGCTTCGTGAAGGTATTGAAGCAAAACAATTTCGTGCAGAAGTACCTGTTGAAATTGCGGGATTGTCGATTATCGGCATGGTCAACTGGATGTATAAATGGTATAAGCCTGATGGACCGATGTCGATTGAACAAATCGCCACAGCCTTTAACGATTTAATTTTACATTCGCTTTTGACAGAAGAGGCGAAGCGAGATGAAGATATTTCGTCATTTCTTTTGTCGCATGTGGGCGACGAATGACGAATGTTGCATAGCGTACAGACCAACTAGTCGGTTTGCTATCAAAACAGGCTTGTTGGTTTCATATATTTTCATTTTTATAGAGGGGGAGAAAAGCGATGCATTTTGAATTAACGAAAGAACAACAAATGATTAAAGAGATGGTTCGCGATTTTGCGGAAAAGGAAATTGCCCCATACGCGTCGAAATGGGATGAGGAGGCCATTTTTCCAATTGAGACGTTCAAAAAAATGGGCGAGCTTGGACTGTTTGGCATTCCGTTCCCTGAACAATATGGCGGTTCTGGTGGAGACACGATTTCGTATGCGATTGCGGTTGAAGAAATTGGTCGAGCGTGTGGCGGAACAGGGTTAAGTTATGCGGCAGCTGTATCGCTCGGTGCTAGTCCAATTTACTATTTTGGGACAGAAGAGCAGAAGAAAGAGTGGCTTGTACCGATGGCAAAAGGTGAGGCTTTCGGCTCGTTCGGATTAACGGAGCCAAACGCAGGGTCTGATGCGGGCGGAACGCAAACGCGTGCGATTCTAGAGGGCGATGAGTACGTCATTAACGGAGAAAAATGTTGGATTACAAATGCAGGTTATGCCCGCCAAGTGATTGTAACCGCTGTCACAGGAAAGGATGAACGAGGAAAAAATATTATTTCTGCGCTCATCGTTCCGACGGATACGCCAGGGTTTTCGATTAATTGTCATTATAACAAGATGGGCGTTCGTGCATCCAATACGTGTGAGCTTGTTTTGCAAGATGTACGTGTGCCAAAAGAAAATATATTAGGCGATCCGAAAAAAGGATTTAAGCAGTTTTTATATACGCTAGATGGGGGACGCATTTCCATTGCGGCGTTAGCTGTCGGCATCGCGCAAGCCGCATTCGAGAAAGCGCTTCAGTATGCAAAGGAGCGAAAACAGTTCGGGCAACCGATCGCGAAATTTCAAGCCATCCAGTTTAAACTTGCTGACATGGCCATGCAATTGGAGCTTGCGCGCAATATGGTGTACAAGGCGGCGTGGTTAAAAGATCAAGGCAAGCCGTTTACAAAAGAAGCAGCGTATGCGAAATTATTTGCTTCCGAAACAGGATTTCACATTTGTAATCAAGCGATTCAAATTCACGGTGGATACGGATATATGAAAGAATACGGCGTTGAACGTCATCTTCGCGACATCAAACTGATGGAAATTGGCGAAGGGACATCGGAAATTCAGCGGCTAGTCATTGCTCGTCAACTAGGATGCTAGATGAACTTACATTCCTCGCACAATACGAAGCTACGAATAAGTAACCTCTATGCAACATTTCTAACAAATACGATCACTTCATATTTGCACCATTCACAGCAATGAATAATCCATTCGAAAATGAAATATTGAGGGGGAGTCTCATGTTCTCAAAAGTACTTATTGCTAATCGAGGGGAAATTGCTTTACGTATCATTCGCACGTGCCAAAAGCTTGGCATTCAAACGGTCGCCATCTATTCGGAAGCGGATGCCGACTCGCTTCATGTAAAACAAGCGGACGAGGCGCATGTGGTTGGAAAAGCGCGCGTGAATGAGAGCTATTTAAATATCGAAAAAATCATTTCGATTGCAAAAGAAGCGAAAGCGGAAGCCATCCACCCTGGTTACGGTTTGCTTTCAGAAAATGCAACATTTGCTCGTCGATGCGAAGAGGAAGGGATCGTCTTTATCGGTCCAAAACCGGATGTCATCGCGAAAATGGGGAGTAAAATTGAAGCAAGACAAACGATGGCGGAAGCAGGGGTGCCGATTGTGCCCGGCATCTCCTTTCCGCTTGCTGATGTCGAGGAAGCAGCACATGTAGCAAACAACATTGGCTATCCGGTCATGTTGAAAGCATCGGCAGGCGGTGGAGGGATTGGCATGCAACTTGTTTATGACGAAGAGCAGCTACGCAAAGCATTTGAAGGAAACAAAAATCGTGCCGCTTCCTTTTTTGGAGACGGAGCGATGTATGTCGAAAAATATATTGATAATCCGCGCCATATTGAAATTCAACTGTTAGCCGATCAACACGGAAACTGCGTGTATTTATGGGAAAGAGAGTGCTCCATTCAACGTCGACATCAAAAAGTTGTTGAAGAAGCCCCATCCCCGTTTTTAGACGAAGAAACGCGCAAAAAAATGGGAGAGGTGGCTGTGCAAGCGGCAAAATATATTGGATATACGAACGCAGGGACGATTGAATTTCTCGTGGACGAGCAAAAAAACTTTTATTTTCTTGAAATGAATACACGCTTGCAAGTAGAACATCCCGTCACAGAAGAAATTACGGGCATTGACATTGTCGAACAACAACTACGCATTGCAGCGGGAGAAAAACTTTCTTTTTCACAAGCTGAAGTAAAACGGGAAGGGCATGCGATTGAAGTGCGTATTTACGCCGAAGACCCAAACACATTTTTCCCTTCTCCTGGAACGATTACATCTTTACAACTGCCGAGCGGGGAACATGTACGCCATGAAATTGCGGTACAAAGCGGTTCTGTCGTTACCCCTTTTTACGATCCGATGATTGCCAAATGTATTGTCAAAGGAAGCGATCGACAAACAGCTATCGCAACGATGATTGAAGCATTACGTGAGTATAAAATCGAAGGAATTAAAACGAATATACCGATGTTAATGGCTGTATTAACACATGAAGCATTTCAACAAGGGCATACGACAACAAACTTTGTGAATACGTATATGAACAAAAAAGGAGGGAAAACACATGCATGAAGTTGTCGCGTTAATGGCAGGGAACGTATGGAAAATTGTTGTGCAAGTAGGTGATGTCGTTGAAGAAGGACAAGACGTTGTCATTTTGGAATCGATGAAAATGGAAATACCAGTCTCTTCACAAGTAAGTGGGGTAGTCAAAGCGATTCGTGTACAAGAGGGAGATTTCGTAAACGAAGGGGACGTATTAATCGAAATCGAATAGGGGGGCATGTATGCGCGTAACAGTAAAAGAAGTCGGACCGCGTGACGGGTTACAAAATGAGCCGACATTTATTCAAACGGAGGATAAAATTGCATGGATTAATCAACTTTCGAAAACAGGGCTGACATATATAGAAGTGACGTCGTTTGTCCATCCGAAATGGATTCCGCAGCTTGCCGATGCGTATGAAGTTGCTTCTCGCATTGAGCGAGTAGAAGGAGTGACATATGCTGCGCTTGTGCCAAACAAAAAAGGATTAGAAGGTGCGCTAGCAGCGAATATGGATGAAGTCGCTGTATTTATGTCGGCAAGCGAAACACATAATCGAAAAAATATTAATAAGTCAATCGAAGAAACGTACCCGGTGTTAAAAGAAGTGATTGACGAAGCGAAGCGAGCAAACAAAACGGTTCGCGGTTACGTATCAACTGTGTTCGGCTGTCCGTACGAAGGAAAAATCAGTATTGAACGCGTCATCTCTGTTTCTGAACGATTGTTTGAGCTTGGGATTGATGAACTGTCGCTCGGTGATACGATCGGTGTCGCGAATCCCGTCCAAGTCCAACAAACATTAGAACAGCTATTGAAGCGGTTTTCAGCTGAGAAGATGGCACTCCATTTTCATAATACGCGCGGTATGGCGCTTGCAAACGTGTTTGCATCGCTGCAAATGGGCATAACCATTTTTGATAGTTCACTCGGTGGGTTAGGCGGTTGTCCGTATGCTCCAGGGGCATCTGGGAATTTAGCGACAGACGATTTAGTATATATGCTTACACAAATGGGGATCGAATGCGGTGTCCAGTTGGAACCTTTAACAGAAGCAGCACGATGGATAGAAGAGAAAATTGGCCGTCCGCTTATGAGTCATCACCTAAACGTTGTAAGGGGGAATAGATGATGATGGAAGCTGTTCTTTATTCCACAATTGATGCAGGGGTGGCAGTTGTCACGTTAAATCGACCGGATGCAGCGAACGCTCTTTCATTAAAAATGTTAAACGAACTGCAGCGCATTCAAGCGGAACTGAAGTTAAATCGAAACGTGCGGGCAGTCATTGTCACAGGTGCGGGGCAAAAAACATTTTGTGCAGGGGCAGATTTAAAAGAGCGGGCAAAAATGAATGAAACACAAGTGCGTCAAACGGTTGCGCTCATTCGAGAAACGATCAATGGGTTTGAACAGTTGCCTCAACCTGTTATTTGTGCCCTGAACGGTGGAGCTTTTGGCGGTGGACTTGAATTGGCGCTTGCATGTGATATTCGCATCGCTGCTGAGCATGCCACGATGGGACTGACAGAGACAGCGCTTGGCATCATTCCTGGTGCAGGAGGGACGCAACGCCTTCCACGGCTTATTGGGATCGGGCGCGCAAAAGAGATGATTTATACAGCAAGGCGCATTTCGGCGCAAGAAGCAGAGCGGATTGGTTTAGTCGAGCGCGTCGTTTCTGCTGAACAATTGTTAGATGAGGCGTTTACGATCGCGACAGCGATCTCGAATAACGCTCCGATTGCCGTTGCTCAAGCGAAAGCAGCAATAAACCATGGGGTGCAAGTCGATATGCATACAGGGCTTGTCATTGAACAAATGGCGTATGAGCGAACGATTCATACAAACGACCGATTAGAAGGATTACGAGCATTCAAAGAAAAACGAAAACCGGTGTACAAAGGGGAGTAAAGGACATGATTTCAAACGAACAATTATCGCTTGTTGAACAGCTACAACAAAAACGAAAACAAATTGAACAAGGGGGCGCGCGCAAATATCACGAAAAAAACGCTGAGCAAGGGAAATTGTTTGTGCGCGATCGCTTGAAACTGTTATTTGATGAAGGGCTACAATTTGAAGATGCATTTTTCGCCAACTGTTTAGCGGACGGACTGCCGGCAGATGGTGTCGTGACAGGAGTCGGGAAAATTAACGGACAAACGGTATGCGTTATGGCAAATGATTCGACCGTCAAGGCAGGTTCGTGGGGGGCAAGAACAGTAGAAAAAATTATTCGCATTCAAGAAACGGCTGACAAACTACGATGCCCGATTTTATATTTAGTCGATTCCGCTGGTGCGCGCATCACGGATCAAATTGAAATGTTCCCAGGACGACGGGGAGCCGGACGTATTTTTTACAATCAAGTGAAATTGTCTGGAAAAGTGCCGCAAATTTGCTTATTGTTCGGACCGTCAGCTGCAGGTGGGGCGTACATCCCTGCGTTTTGTGATATCGTTATTATGGTCGAAGGAAACGCTTCGATGTATCTCGGTTCACCGCGCATGGCGGAAATGGTTATCGGTGAAAAAGTGACACTTGAGGAGATGGGTGGCGCTCGCATGCATTGTTCTGTTTCGGGTTGCGGTGATGTGCTCGTAAAAACGGAAGAAGAAGCGATCGCCTTTGCGCGTAAATATTTGTCGTACTTTCCAGCTAATTTTAGTGAAAAACCGCCGGTGGCGGAACCGAGAGAGCCAAAGGCGTTTGACCAAACGATTGAAGAACTCATTCCGAAAAATCAAAATGCCCCGTTCAATATGTACGATTTAATCGACCGTGTGATCGATGAAGGATCGTTTTGCGAAATCAAAAAGCTGTTTGCACCTGAACTCATTACAGGTCTTGCACGCATTAACGGCCAACCGGTTGGGATTATCGCTAATCAACCGCGCATGAAGGGCGGCGTGTTGTTTCACGACTCAGCCGATAAAGCCGCGAAATTTATTACACTGTGCGATGCATTCCATATTCCGCTCATCTTTTTAGCAGACATCCCTGGTTTTATGATCGGAACGAAAGTGGAACGAGCAGGGATCATTCGTCATGGTGCAAAAATGATTTCAGCGATGTCAGAAGCAACTGTGCCGAAAATTTCAATCATTGTACGAAAAGCATACGGAGCAGGATTATACGCTATGGCAGGACCAGCTTTTGAACCGGATTGCTGCTTAGCTTTCCCGCATGCACAAATTGCTGTCATGGGACCAGAAGCAGCGGTAAACGCGGTATATGCGAATAAAATTGCTGAACTGCCAGAAGAAGAGCGAGCCGCTTTTATTGAGCAAAAACGTGAAGAATATCGAAAAGACATCGATATTTACCGACTTGCTTCTGAAATGGTTGTCGATGGCATTATTGCGCCAAATGAGTTACGTTCTGAACTCATTCGGCGATTAGATGCATATATGTCGAAATATGTGGTATTTTCTGAACGAAAACATGGGGTTTACCCTGTGTAGTTGTCAAGACATATGGTACAATGGAGGCGATGTGTTGTAACATCGCCTTTTTTTTCGGGAAATTTCCCCGGAAATCGACAACAATTTGCACATGTTGTCGATGAAAAGAAAGATGAATTTGTTTTTTTAAAAAACGCTCTTTGTTCCATATTTCCTGTATCTTTTTGTATAATCGAGAAAGGGGATTTGACGTTTGATTTACATATGGCTTATCGCACTATTTTTCATTTATAGCATATTCCCAACGTCGATTGTCCGTATTTCCTCATTTCGTGTACAAAAGAGAGTGAAAAAAGGCGTAGCATTAACGTTTGATGATGGTCCAGATCCACTTTACACGCCTCAGTTGCTTGATTTATTAAAAACATACAATGTAAAAGCAACGTTTTTCGTTGTCGGCTGGAAGGCGAAAAAATACCCACATCTTATTCAAAGAATGCATGAGGAAGGGCATACGATCGGTTTGCACCATTATTACCATACGAGCAACTGGTTTCTTCCGCCGCTTGTGACGGAATGGGAGCTTGAACGATCAGCACGTGTCATTGAGCACATGACAGGCGTTCGTCCGGTATACTATCGTCCGCCATGGGGACATTTAAACATATGGACGGTGTTGATGCAAAAAAAGTATAAAATCGTCATGTGGACATATATTCTTGGTGATTGGAGAACTTCATTAGGTGTGGATCGCCTTTATGAGCGGTTAATGAGCAGTATAAAAGATGGGGCGATCATCGTATTGCATGATAGCGGTTCGACCATTGGGGCTGACGAACATGCGCCAGCGAACATGTTACGAGCATTAGAGCAATTACTGCAACATTGTTCTGTTCAATGGGTAAAAGTGAACGAGCAATAAAGGGGAATGAGGAAATGGAAGCGAACAACATTTTAATGTATATTCAATCCCACGGTTATATTGTATTATTTCTCTCGTTATTTTTCGGTATTGTCGGTATTCCCGCACCTGAAGAATCACTTTTGTTTTTCGTCGGCATATTTATTTCACACGATCAATTGCATTTATTTAAAAGCTTATTTTTCGCGATTTCCGGGGCGACAGTTGGGATGGTTGTTGCCTATATGGCTGGCTATACGTTTGGTTCAGCGCTGTTATTTAAATATGGACATTATATTGGTTTTCATCGTCGGCGTTATCGGTATGTTTATCGTCACTTTCGAAAACGAGCTCCTTGGATTATTACATTTGGTTATTTTATTCCAGGTGTTCGTCAGTTATCTCCATACATGGCTGGGGTTGTTCGCGTTCCATTTCTCCCGTTTCTTTTTTTGTCGTTTATTGGATCAGCGTTTTGGATTAGTTTATTTATATTTGTCGGGAAGTTTCTTGGGGAGCGTATACATATTCCTCTTTACTTATTACCGTGGATAACGATTGTATTTTTTAGTTTATTTTTCATTGGGCTATATGTGAAAAGAAGAAAAACAAATTAAAGGGAGTTCGCATAATGATGAACATTCTCGTACTACCTTTGTTTCAAATGTCATCTGGCCATCATCAGGTGGCCGATGCGCTCATATATTCATTGCAACATCGTTTTCCTAACGTTTCTTGCGAAAAACTTGATTTCTTAAGTTATTGTAATGAACAAATGGAAAGGCGAGTAGCGGACTTTTATCTTCGCTGGATTTCGTTATCACCGCACTCATATGAGTGGATGTACCAACGATGGATGAAAAAATTTGAACAACCAGCGATGGAACCGTGGTTGCTTTATTTTGAAAAGAAGATGAAACGTCTCCTTCAAGAGAAAAAACCAGATCTCGTCATATGTACGCATTCGTTTCCTTCGCACGTGTTGCAGCGATTGAAACAAAAAGGCGCTGTAACAGTGCCTGTTATAAACGTATATACAGACTTTTTTTTAAGCGGCATTTGGGGAAAAACAGCGATTGATTATCACTTCGTTCCGCATGAGGAAGCGAAGCGGTCGCTATGTACGAGGTTTCGTATCGAGCGTCATCGCGTCATTGTGACAGGCATTCCGATCCATGAACATATCGTACCTGCGCAAAAAATAAAGCGACGGATGAATAAACATATTTTAGTGGCTGGCGGCAATCAAGGACTAGGGAAGATGAAACAATTTTTAAAAAACGCTAACCATTCACAGTTAACGTATTCTGTTTTATGTGGTAAAAATGAAAATTTATATGAAGAATTAAAAAGTTGGAACGACCCGCGTATCCGTCCGTTCCGATACATCTCGGATCGAGCAAAAATGAACGAATTGTACGATGAAGTTGATGCGGTTGTGACAAAGCCGGGTGGTGTCACGATGAGTGAAGTGCTCGCAAAAAAACTGCCTGCTTTTACACTTTCGTATTTGCCAGGACAAGAACAAATAAATTTGCATTATTTAAGAAAAAAAGGACTTATTTATCTTCTTCGGGACAATGAGCCTTATGACCAACAATTGA
Source organism: Anoxybacillus sp. EFIL (assembly GCF_013096955.1). Taxonomy (NCBI): domain Bacteria; kingdom Bacillati; phylum Bacillota; class Bacilli; order Caryophanales; family Anoxybacillaceae; genus Anoxybacillus; species Anoxybacillus sp. EFIL. The sequence goes on from NZ_SDLH01000011.1 coordinate 41,904, forward strand.
TGCGTATATTAACGAATGATGAGGAAATGAATGAATTAGAAGAGCGGATCGAGAGCTATTGGCTCGGACGTGAAAAAACAGCGCAAGAAGCGCTTGCTGAATGGATTGAAACGAATATATATGCAATGAAAAAGCGATGAAATTTGCTCATCGCTTTTATTTTTTTGATTTTCCGTATGTGTCAATGCTTAATTTGACATTGATTTTTTCTAGTGTATCATTTGTGAGCGAAACGAATCCGTTTGTCGTATATTTGCGCCAGTCATTGACGTTTTGACGGTACAATGCGTTCGATAATTGAAGTGTATCGACACCTTCTTTTACTCCGTGCTGGAATAAGCTTTTTATTTCTTTCTCGACTGTTTTTGTTGCGTACTCAATAATTTGTTTCTCAGACATTTGTTCGCGAAGTTCAATGATGCTCCCCGTTGCTTGTATATCAACGGTAAATACAGGGTGACCGTCTTTTATTTTGTACGATATGCTTGCTTTCGGTGCGCGCACGACGAGCGTACCAATCATGTTGCCGTTTGGTTGAATATAAATGGGCGTTCGTCCTGTGCCTTTTGTTACCCAGCGCAAGCCATCTAGTTTATGACGCGGAAGGCATGCTTGTTTATCATAGCGATGTAGAAAACAAACACCGTCTATTTTTAACATCTGTTTCTTTTTTTTATTTTCCGTCCAACTTTTCGTTTCCACCGCAAGAGAAGGGAGTGGAAAGGTGACCGCTTTTTCGTTGGAAGCGGCAATGAGTTGATTCAGTCGCTTCGGTTGAATAAAAGAACTTTGTTCGTAAATGTCTGTCGGATTAGCGAGCAAAGAAAAATATGGTGAATAATCTAGAAATGGTGTTGTTTCAAAAATATGTTCAATCGATTCCTTAGTTGTAAATGCCCAGATCGTATGACGAATTTCGTTGTAACGATCAAGTACATCAATGACATTGCGCACAAGCCCTTTTTTGAGCGCCCGTTCTGTAAAAACGATTCCTTTCACATGTCCCCATGATACACGTTGTTGAATCGCATAATATAGCCGATCTGTCGCAACGTTAAACGTTTCCCCCTTTGCTTTTCCAACGGTAACCGTTGATTTTTGTCTTCCGCCGCCTGCTTCTGCTTTCGCAAGCCCTGTAAAACTAATAAGTTGGGCGTAGGCGATTACTTGTCCGTCTTTGTAGTCCACGCCGATCGCATGAATATAAGCAAGATGATCAATTTCTTTCATCCCCCAGCAGCCGGTTAAAAGGAAACAAAAAAAACAACAAATAAGCGCGCGAGTCATGATTCGTCACCCGGTGTATTATCGTTCGTTTTTAACATTTTCGGGCGAATTTTAAACTTCTTCCATCCGCTCGTAATAATCACTTTCCATATATCTCCTGTTACTGGAGAAATCGGTGCCAAATACGGGACACCAAACGATGTTAAGTTTACAGTATAAACTAAAAGAAAAAACATCGATGCAATAAAACCGAAAAGCCCGAGCATAGAAGAAGCGGCAAGGACGATAAAACGTAAAATGGACACCGTCCCAGCAAGCGATTGATTCACAAGTGTAAATGTTGCGACAACAGATGTTGCCATGGCAACAAGTGTTCCGGGCGCTGCCAGTCCGGCGTTAATGGCGGCCTGACCGATAATAAGACCACCGACGACCGATAACGTTTGTCCAATCGCGATCGGAAGCCGCATGCCTGCTTCTTTAAAAATTTCAAATAGACTGATCATAATAAACGCTTCTAAAGGAGCAGGGAGCGGAACCCCTTGCCTAGCGAGAACGATCGTAGCTAATAACGTAAACGGTAGTTGATCTTGATGGTATGTTATAATGGCTACCCAAAGCCCCGGCAGAAACACAGCGATGCTTACTCCGATTAGTCGAATAAGGCGTTGAAATGACACGAACACAAACGATGTGCTATTGTCTTCAGATGTATTTAATAGAAAAGTTAAATTTGACGGCCCAATTAAGGCAGTTGGTGATCCATCAACAAAGACAGCGAATCGTCCGCTCAGTAGTGCGTTGACGACAAAATCAGGGCGTCCAGAGTAAGCGAAAACGGGAAATAAAGAAAAATATTTTTCGCTTAACAATTCTTCTAATTGGTTTGTTCCTGTTAAGGCATCAATGTTAATTGTGCTTAAGCGACGCTTTAATTCAACAACCGTTTCTTGATTAATAATGTCTTTAATATATAAAATATCAACTTTCGTCCGACTTCTCTTACCAATTAATACTTGTTCAACATGCAAGCTGCTCGTTTTTAGCCGCTTTCGGATGAGCGCGACGTTTTTCGCCACTTCTTCAATAAACCCGTCTTTCGGTCCGCGAATGGATACTTCGGTGTTCGGTTCTTCTGGATTGCGATTCGGTGGATTCGCAAGCGAAATGGAATACATCGCTTCCGCTTCTACAAAGTAAATGACTAAATCCCCATTAAAAACGATAAAATCAAGCTGCTGGGCAGAGACCGATTTTCCGATTAAATGAAGCGGCATTTGTTTATATTTCTCAATGTCCGTTACTGAATATAGCGGATATCGTTGTCCCATGCGTGTAATTGTTGGGAAAATAAATTGTTTGAGTAACTTCGTGTCACATAATTCTTCACAATAAATGAAAATAAGCGAGAGTGGCTTTCGTTCTTCTGAATAAATGGTAGCTGGCATAATGACAACATCTTTACATTGCGCAAAATGTTCTTTTAACGTTCGCTCATCGACAATGATTTCAGCGGTCATGCGGACGCTCTCCTTTCTTTTATACGTATCGCTAACGCGAGGACAAATAATGATGTTGAAAGAAAACAAATGAAGAAAAATGAAATCGGCAGTATCCATTTTTTTAACATATGAAAAAACGTATAATCACTCATCGGTGTCATTGCAGCGAAGAAAATGACGACGTATACAAATATTAAAATCCATCGCCGCGAGGCTTTATTTGTTATGTCAAATAACTCTGGAATGAGCGCTGTCGCAAGCGAAATGCGAATAAACGCCCCTGCTATCCATTGATACACCGATAAAAAATCAAAATGCTCTAAATACGTCCCTAAATTCACCATTCGCCATTGCTCAAAGGCAGGGTAGCGTAAATGACTAGCTTCTGCTGGTCCAAACTCTGTAATGGCTCCAATTGTTGGACCGATCGATAAACTGGCGGCTACAAGCCCGAATAAAACGAGCTTCATAAAAGAAATGTTCGTTTTCATTTGTTGTTGCATAAATAGTAAAAGAACAATTTCACCATATCCGGCAGCGACGTACATCACTCCCTTCCAAACGGGCATCCAGCCATTTTCGAGCATCGGCTTTAACAGTTCATAATTTTTATGTGGGATCGTCGCTAAAGCGACAAATATGCCGAACAATACGACGAAAGGTAAAATAATACCTGACGTTTTAGCGATCGATGGCAAGCCGATGGAAGCATTATAAAAGCAGATGATACAAAGTGTAACAACTATCGCCCAGTTCGGTGTTGCCGTTAAATATGATGTCGTTGTAAACGTTGTCGTATCTTTTAATGTCACAATGCTAATGATGAGTAAATATAAACATGTGACAGAAGCGATAAAATAGGCTATTGGAGCACCGATATTTTCTTTTAGCCATTGAAAGATGTGCGTTTGTTGTGATTGTTTTATAGGAAAATAAATGAGAGGAAGAAACATGACAAGCAATATAAGCCCGATAATGGTCGAGATCCACGCATCTCGTCCAGCAATTTCAAGTAAAACAGGAATGATGATGACATGATTCATAAGACCGATCGATAACATTAAAACGAATAACATTTGTATCGTATTCATAAACACACACCTTTTCCCTTGTTGTATTTTTATCGTTTCCAAACAGGGAAATGATATGCATTGTCACCATCTAGGCTCGTTTCACCATATAAATAAAAAAGTAGTTGTGCTACAATAAATGAAGTGAATGAACAGTCGAGGAGGAACGAACATGAAAATGACGTTAGGTGTATTATATGGCGGCAAATCGCCTGAACATAAAGTATCATTGCAAACGGCGCGTTCGGTTATCAATGCGATAAATAAAGAAAAGTTTCGTGTCGTACCCATTTATATTACAACCGATGGAGAATGGTTGCGTGGGGAAGCGATTGAAGGGGAAGTGCAAGATGTGAAGCAGCTTGCGTTTCAGCAAGGTTTGCCAGCACTTGCGTCTATTGCGAATCGTTCGGAAAAAAATGAGGAGCGCATTGATGTCATTTTTCCTCTTTTACACGGGCCGAACGGAGAAGATGGAACGGTGCAAGGAATGTTAGAATTATTAAACGTGCCGTATGTTGGGAACGGTGTGCTAGCATCAGCTGTCGGTATGGATAAAGTTGTTATGAAGCAACTGTTCGCACAAGCGGGATTAAAACAGGCGCGTTACGTCTTTTTCTTGAAAAAAGAATGGGAAAAATATAAAGAGACTGTATATGAAACAGTAGAACGTGAGCTTGGCTATCCGTGTTTTGTCAAACCAGCCAATGCTGGTTCGAGCGTAGGAATAAGTAAATGTAAAAACCGTGAGCAGCTACAAGTGGCATTCCAAGAGGCGTTTCGTTACGATCGAAAAGTCATCGTCGAAGAAGCGATTGTTGGCCGTGAAGTAGAAATTGGGGTGATCGGAAACGATGAGCCAATTTGCTCTGTTGTTGGGGAAATTGTGCCGAAAAAAGAATTTTACGATTACGAAGCAAAATATGTCGATGGAAATACAGAATTAGTTATTCCAGCGAACATTACAGATAAAGAATACGAAACGATAAAACAAATGGCACTTACCGCTTTTAAAGTGCTCGATTTAGCTGGATTAGTCCGCGCCGACTTTTTCTTGACGGCAGATGGGGAGGCGTATATTAACGAAGTCAATACGATGCCGGGCTTCACGCCGTTTAGCATGTTTCCGCTTTTATGGAAACATACCGACGTATCGTATGAGGAGTTAATTGAACGTCTCATTCAACTAGCGATTGAGCGATATGAAGAAAAACAAAACATTACGTATGTGTTTTAAGGTGATAATATGATTACACGTTCATTAGCTGACATTCAAACAATGATTCCAGGCAGTACGATTGATGAGCGTTTTTCTGCCGTTGTCATTCACGGTGTGTCGACAGATACGCGCACAATTGAGCAAGGAAATTTATACGTTCCGCTAAAAGGAGCGACATTTAACGGCCATCAATTCGTCATGCAGGCGTTTGAAAAAGGGGCAACAGCTGCATTATGGAGCAAACATGAGCCAAATGCACCGAAAGATGTGCCGCTCATTTTTGTTGATGATTCGCTCGTTGCATTGCAACAGCTAGCCCATGCGTATCGAAAACAACTTCGTGCGCGCGTCATCGGGGTGACAGGGAGCAATGGAAAGACGACGACAAAAGATATGATTGCCTCATTGCTTGGGACAGTATATCGTGTGCAAAAAACAGAAGGGAATTTAAATAATCATATCGGTGTGCCGCTAACGCTTCTCCGCCTCAAAGAAGAAACAGAATATGCGGTCGTTGAAATGGGCATGAGCGGCTTTGGAGAAATTGAATTACTCTCTACCCTAGCTGAACCAGATGTTGCGATTATTACAAATATTGGTGAATCACATTTACAAGAGCTCGGTTCGCGTGAAGGAATTGCAACAGCGAAGTTTGAAATTGTAAAAGGATTAAAGCGTGACGGACTGTTTATTTATCACGGGGATGAACCGTTGTTGCAAACGCGTGTGGAAAACGCTAATCTTTCGCATGTTCAAACGTTTGGGATGGAGACGACAAACGATTATTATCCGCTTGATATTCATGTTCAAGCGGATGGAACGGTGTTTGAGGTAAATTGTTGGCCAAATGAAACGTTTCATATGCCGCTTCTTGGCCGTCACCATGTGATGAACGCCCTTGCGGCCATGGCAGTCGCTCGTTTCGCTTCTGTTGATGTGTCCGATATGAAAAAAGGATTTTCGCGTTTATCTGTTACAAAAATGCGCACAGAAGTCATTAAACGTCATGACGGAGTGACGATCATTAACGATGCATATAACGCGAGCCCGACGTCGATGCGAGCTGCCCTTCAGTTGCTCGGACAATTGACAGGATATCGTAAGAAAATAGCGATTGTCGGCGATATGCTTGAATTAGGTGAGCAAGAAATCGCTTTTCACGAACAAATTGGCGAAATGATCGACCCACAAAAAATAGATTACGTATTAACGTACGGAGAGCGTGCGAAAGCGATCGCTGAGCGGGCAAGCAAACGGTTTAGCGAAGGACATGTTCGCTCGTATACAGATAAGGCGAAATTAGCCACAGATGTACAAGCGATGATGGGAGCGGGCGATGTTATTTTATTAAAAGCATCTCGCGGCATGAAGTTAGAGGAAATCATTTCTTTGTTAAATGAGTAAAAAGAGACGTTCAATTTGTTGAAAACATATGCATAAAATGGTATGATGAACAAGAGCTATTTACGGAATGAATTTCAACAAGGCACTTCCGTCTATACGGGAATGCCTTTTTTCGTAAGTTATTTGAAGAAGGAGTATGAAAACATTGGTTACATTTAAAGAATTTGATTTAAGTTCAGAAGTAATGAAAGCAGTTAGTAAAATGGGATTTGAAGAGGCAACACCGATTCAGGCGGCTACGATTCCGCTTAGTCTACAAAATCGTGACGTCATTGGCCAAGCGCAAACAGGAACAGGAAAAACGGCAGCATTCGGCATTCCGCTTGTTGAGAAAATTGATATGAACAACGATGCCGTGCAAGCGATCGTTGTTGCGCCAACGAGAGAATTAGCCATTCAAGTGTCCGAAGAGTTATATAAAATCGGTTCAACAAAGCGTGTGCGTGTTCTGCCGATTTACGGTGGGCAAGACATTGAGCGACAAATTCGGGCGTTAAAAAAACACCCGCACATTATTGTCGGTACACCAGGGCGCATTCTTGATCATATTCAGCGTCGTACGCTCCGTTTACAAAACGTGCATACGGTTGTGTTAGACGAAGCGGATGAAATGTTGAACATGGGGTTTGTGGAAGACATTGAGGCGATTTTAAGCCACGTGCCGACAGAGCGTCAGACGCTTCTTTTTTCAGCGACGATGCCAGAGCCGATCCGCCGCATCGCCGAACGTTTTATGGTCAATCCGGAGCTCGTTCGTGTCAAAGCGAAAGAAATGACTGTTCCGAACATTGAACAATATTATATTGAAATTCAAGAAAAGAAAAAGTTTGACACGTTAACGCGTTTATTAGATATTCAATCGCCTGAGTTAGCGATCGTTTTCGGAAGGACGAAGCGCCGTGTTGATGAGCTAGCAGAAGCGCTCAATTTGCGCGGCTATACGGCTGAAGGGATTCACGGTGATTTAAGCCAGGCGAAGCGTTTATCCGTGCTGCGCAAGTTTAAAGAAGGTTCGATTGATATTTTAGTTGCAACGGATGTCGCTGCACGCGGTTTGGATATTTCTGGTGTGACGCATGTATATAATTTCGATATTCCACAAGACCCAGAAAGCTATGTTCACCGAATCGGTCGAACAGGACGTGCAGGTAAAACGGGAATGGCGATTACGTTTGTTACACCTCGTGAAATCGGACAGTTACATCATATCGAGAAGACGACGAAGCGGAAAATGGAGCGCATGAAACCGCCAACGTTAGATGAGGCGCTTGAAGGTCAACAACGAGCAGCGATCGAAAAACTGCTTGCGACAATTGAGCATAACAACTTATCGTTTTACAAACGTGCAGCAGAAGAATTGTTAGAAGAGCACGACTCCGTTTCACTTGTTGCCGCATGTATTAAAATGTTAACGAAAGAGCCTGATATGACGCCAGTGCAGTTGACAGAAGAGCCACCGGTGATGAAAAAAGAGAAAAAGCGACAAGTGCAGACGCGTCAACGCCGCAATGAAACGCGTGCGAAACGATAGGAGCTGTCTTCGTAGATAGCTTCTTTTTCTTTATTGGAGGGATATGGATGATTGTTGGTATTGGAATTGACATTGTGGAATTAAGTCGTATTGCTCAGTTGATCGAACAACAACCGAAATTTATTGACCGCATTTTAACACATAATGAGCGCATTCGTTTTCAACAATTATCGCCAAAACGAAAAGTTGAGTTTATGGCTGGGCGCTTCGCGGCAAAAGAAGCGTATGCGAAAGCGGTTGGGACGGGGATTGGCACACATGTTTCATTTCACGATATTGAAATTCAAAATGATGAAAACGGTAAACCATATATCGTTTCCCCAGCATTGACTGAACGTGTGCACGTCTCCATTTCACATAGCGAACATTATGCTGTTGCTCAAGTAATCATTGAACGCTTGTCAAGCTAGTCTGCATATTCTCCCGCTTGACCTCATATGATGGCTTATGAAGGAAGTCCAAATGAGGTAAAGGGGTTGAAAAAATGAGACGAACATTGCTTTTTTGGTGCCTGCTTCTTTTCATTGTAGGCAGTTTGGCCGCTTGCGGAGAAAAGTCGCAACAAGATGTATTAAAAGCGCTCGATGAAAAAGTGCAAACGATGTCTGGGTACAAAGCAGAAGCAAAAATGACGCTTCAAACAGGAACAGAGCCACAAGTGTATGAAATTGAAATTTGGCATAAGTCGCCAAATTACTACCGAGTGAACTTAAAAAATGCCCAGCGTGACCAACATCAAATGATTTTGCGTAACGATGAAGGAGTATTTGTATTAACGCCTGCGTTAAATAAAAGTTTTCGCTTTCAAAGCGACTGGCCGCAAAACACAAGTCAAGTATACTTGTATGAATCGCTCGTAAAAGACATTTTAGCTGATTCGAAAGCAGATTTTAAAGCGACAAAAAACCATTACGTGTTCCAAACGAAGACAAATTACGAAAACAAAAAAATGTTGCCAAAACAAGAAATTACATTAAACAAAAAAGATTTAACTCCAGTGAAAGTGACCGTTATGGATATTGACTCGCAACCGATGTTAACTGTTGAGTTTTCAAAAGTAGAATGGAACGCCGCATTTGATGATAATGCTTTTGATGTCAGTAAAAACATGACGAGAGCGAAGTTAGAAAATGAGCAAGAAGCGACGACAGAAGCGAATCAACAAGCGGTGCCCGTCATGTATCCGACGTATGAGCTCGATGGGGTGAAGCTTGTTGAGGAAAAAGAATTTACAACAGCGAACGGCAAGCGAATCGTCATGACATTTGCCGGAGAAAAGTCGTTTACGCTTGTACAAGAAAAGGCGCATGCTGTACCAACAGCGAACGTATCGACAACCGTTAAAGGCGAGCCAATTGATTTAGGATTTGCGGTTGGAGCAATGACAAACGGAACGTTGACGTGGACGTATAAAGGAGTTGATTTTATTCTCGCTTCCCAAGACTTAACGAGAGATGAAATGGTTGCGATTGCTCGTTCCGTACAAGGAAAGATGATGAAGTAAGACTCGCGTGGCGGGTCTTTATTTTTTTGTTGACATGGCGCAAGGGGAAAAGAAATAATCAAACGTGAACACATTTTTGAAGGGGTTTGAAAGGATGGAGCAAGCATTTTATCGCGATACATGGGCAGAAATTGATTTAGATGCGATTTTTTATAATGTGCAATCGATGAAACAGCATGTCGGTCCACATGTCGATGTGATTGCTGTGGTAAAGGCAAACGCTTACGGGCATGGGGATATCCAAGTAGCGAAAACTGCGCTGGAAGCAGGGGCAACGAGATTAGCAGTCGCTTTTTTAGATGAGGCGCTAGCACTGAGAAAAAAAGGAATTTCTTCAGACGTCCCGATTCTCGTACTTGGAGCGACAAACGCTCAATATGCACCGTTAGCTGCCAGTCAAAACATTGCATTAACTGTTTTTCGAGCCGAGTGGTTTGAGCAAGCATTCATGTATGGACCGTATGAGCAACCGTTGAATGTTCATATCAAATTGGATACAGGGATGGGGCGGTTAGGAGCTAAAACGAAAGAAGAAGTGCAACAAATTGTAAACGTAGTTGAACAAAAAGACTCGTTTGTCATTGAAGGAGTATATACGCACTTTGCAACAGCCGATGAACAAAATGTTGATTATTTTTCGTTTCAATACGATACATTTATGCACATGCTAGAGTGGTTTCCTGTGAAACCTCCCCTCATTCATTGCGCCAATAGTGCAGCGGGACTGCGTTATCCTGATCGAGTATTTAATGCGGTACGCTTAGGCATCTCGATGTATGGGTTGGCACCGTCGCAAGAAATGAAACCATTGTTGCCGTATCCGTTAAAAGAAGCGTTCTCGCTCCATAGCCGTTTAACGCACGTAAAAAAGGTGAAGGCAGGGGAAAAAATTAGTTACGGGGCGACATATGCCGCAGAAGCGGATGAATGGATTGGTACGGTTCCGATTGGCTATGCAGACGGTTGGTTGCGTCGCATGCAGCACTTTTCTGTCCTTGTTGATGGAAAACGAGCTCCGATTGTTGGGAGGATTTGTATGGATCAAATGATGATTCGTTTACCTTACGAACTTCCAATTGGTACAAAAGTAACGCTTATTGGTGAACAACAAGGGGACCGTATTTCCATTGATGATGTTGCAGCACATGTAAATACGATTAATTATGAAATTCCTTGTACAATTAGTTATCGTGTCCCCCGTATTTTTTTGAAAAACAAGAGTATAATTGAAGTGAGAAATGCGGTATTATAGTAGATGGGTGCAACGAGAACGATCGTTTTCGAAAAATTTCTACAAAAAATGGACGAATGATGCTGGAAATGACTTTGCATCATGAAGATGAAATGGTATGATGTAAATTGGGAGCGACTATGTGGTTGTAGTTTAGTTGGAGGTGTGTGTTTGTGTCTGAATCCAGCGCAACAACAGAAATTGTTATTCGGTTACCGCAGGCGTTAGTGAGCGAATTAGATGGCATTGTGAAGCAAGAAAATGGCAACCGAAATGAACTTATTTATCAAGCGATGAAGATGTACATTCGTGAGCGGAAAAAACGTCAAATTCGAGAAGCGATGAGACGTGGGTATATGGAGATGGCGAAAATTAATTTGTCGCTTGCGTCGGAAGCTTTTCTTGCGGAATATGAAGCTGACCACACCGTTGAACGCTTAGTTAGCGGGGGGTAATCTTTTGATTGTCAAACGTGGTGACGTGTATTTTGCCGATCTTTCTCCAGTAGTTGGATCAGAGCAAGGGGGCGTGCGCCCTGTGCTTGTTATTCAAAATGACATTGGGAACCGTTTCAGTCCAACCGTCATTGTTGCTGCCATTACTGCGCAAATCCAAAAAGCGAAGTTGCCTACACATGTTGAAATCGACGCAAAGCGCTACGGATTTGAACGGGACTCTGTCATTTTGCTTGAACAAATTCGGACGATTGATAAACAACGTCTGACAGATAAGATTACCCATCTAGATGACGAGATGATGGATAAAGTAGATGAAGCGTTGCAAATTAGTCTTGGTCTTATTGATTTTTAATATGTTGGGAAAATAGCTACGTTGTGTAGCTATTTTTGTTTAGGGGAGGAATTTTGTTTGGAGCTATTAAAGCAATTGGCTACGAAATTAAACATTCCATTTGTGCATGTGCAACAAGTCATTCAACTTCATGAGGAAGGAAACACAATTCCATTTATTGCTCGTTACCGAAAAGAAATGACTGGTGCGCTCGATGAAGTACAAATTCGAACCATTTTAGATGAATGGAATTACTTGCAAAACTTAGCGAAGCGAAAAGAAGAAGTCATTCGTCTAATCGATGAGCAAGGAAAGTTAACGGACGAACTGAAAGAAGCGATTACGAGAGCAACGAAATTACAAGAAGTGGAAGATTTATACCGCCCATATAAACAAAAACGGCGAACAAAGGCAACAATTGCCAAAGAAAAAGGGCTCGAACCTTTTGCGGAATGGTTGTTGACGTTCCCGAGCGAACCCATCATAGAACGAGCACAAAGGTTTATTGATTCACAAAAAGAAGTACATACGGTTGAAGAAGTCATTCAAGGTGCAAAAGATATTATCGCTGAAAAAGTGTCAGATGACGCTGCGCTTCGTCAATGGATTCGTCAACAAACGTGGCAAATGGGTACGATTGTTTCTTTTGGAAAAGAAATAGAAAAAGACGAAAAGCGTGTATTTGAAATGTATTACGATCATCAGGAACCGATCGCCAAAGCACCTGCTCATCGTGTTTTAGCGATGAATCGTGGTGAAAAAGAAGGAATTTTACGCATTGCCATTGACGTAGATGGAAACCGAATGATTGAGTACATTCGTAAAAAAGTCATAACAAATGAGCAATCGCCGGCGGTTGACATTGTAGCTGAAGCGATTGAAGATGCATATAAACGTTTAATTGCCCCATCCATTGAACGAGATGTGCGAAATGAGCTGACAGAACACGCAGAAGAACGGGCCATTCACATTTTCGCTGAAAACTTGCGCAATTTATTGTTGCAACCACCATTAAAAGGGAAAGTTGTTTTAGGAGTAGATCCAGCGTATCGTACAGGATGTAAGTTAGCTGTTGTCGATGAAACCGGAAAGGTACTTCATATTGATGTCATTTACCCACATCCGCCGAAAAATGAGGTGGAAAAATCAAAAGAAAAATTAAAGCAATTACTTCATACATACCGAGTGGAGTTGATTGCCATCGGCAACGGAACGGCATCGCGAGAAACGGAGCAGTTTATCGCTGATACAATTGCAGAGTGGGAAGGAAACGTGTTTTATTTGATTGTCAACGAAGCGGGGGCAAGTGTATATTCTGCATCAGATTTAGCACGCAAAGAGTTTCCGCATTTGCAAGTCGAGGAGAGAAGCGCTGTCTCGATTGCCCGGCGCGTGCAAGATCCACTTGCCGAATTAGTAAAAATTGATCCAAAGTCTGTTGGGGTCGGCCAATATCAACATGACGTGTCACAAAAAAAGCTAGAACAGTCGTTGCAGTTTGTTGTTGAAACAGTCGTGAACCAAGTGGGTGTAAACGTCAATACCGCTTCCCCAACGTTATTGCAATATGTATCTGGTCTAACGAAGACTGTGGCTGAAAATATAGTCAAATATCGCGAAGAGTATGGGAAGTTTACTAATCGCATGCAATTAAAATGTATACCGCGCCTTGGGGCTAAAACGTATGAACAATGTATCGGTTTTTTGCGTATTTTAGACGGAGATGAGCCGTTAGACCGCACGCCGATTCATCCCGAGCGATATGAAGAAGTGCATCAATTGTTGCATCGACTTGGCTTTTCAACAGAAGCGATTGGAAGCGAGCAGTTGCGAAGTGCGCTTGAAGCGATCAGCATCGAAGAAGTAGCACAAGAACTTAATATCGGAATACTGACACTTCAAGATATTATCGATGCGCTGAAGCGTCCAGAGCGCGATCCTCGTGATGATTTGCCTAAACCAATCTTAAAGCAACATGTGTTAAAAATGGAGGACTTGAAAAAAGGAATGGAATTAGAGGGGACGGTACGAAACGTTGTCGATTTTGGTGTATTTGTAGATATTGGTGTGAAGCAGGATGGGCTTGTTCATATTTCGAAATTAAGCAATCGATATGTGAAACATCCACTTGATGTCGTATCAGTAGGAGATATTGTTAAAGTATGGGTCGATTCGGTCGATTTGCAAAAAGAGCGCATCGCTTTAACAATGATTCCACCAACATCGGAAAACACACTGTCATGAACAGTGTGTTTTCCGATAAAAAAACCAACATTGATTGAGAAGCTTAATTTGAGCGCGATTTTTCTCATAATATGCACGTCGCATTTGCTTTTTTAGCCACATCGGCATAATGATCACCTTCAAATTGTTTTTTATTATGTTATGAGTAAAAGAGCCCAATGGTGAAAGGACGGAAATAAAATGAATGAACGCGAGTTACAAGCGCTTGTTGAGCGCATATCATTACATGTATTTCATAAGCCATTTCGCCATCGAGCGATATTTAACGATCGTTTAAGAACGACTGGCGGAAGATACATTCTTTCTACGCATCATATTGAACTAAATCGAAAATATTACGAACAATACGGGGAAGACGAATTTATTCAAATCATCAAACACGAGTTATGCCATTACCATTTGCACCTTGAAGGAAAAGGGTATCGCCATCGCGATCGTGACTTTCGGGAACTATTGAAAAAAGTGCAAGCGCCACGCTTTTGTAAACCTATTGTATTACCGAAGAAAGGGAAAACGTATTATTACGAATGCACATCATGTCGTTATATGTACGTGCGAAGAAAAGCAGTAGATACAACTCGATACGTATGTGGTTTTTGTCGAGGGAAATTGAAAAAAATAAAAAGAGAGTGTTGACAAGCCAAATCCTTATATGCTAAATTATAAAAGCCGTCGTTACTCGACGAAGAAACAAAATAAAAAAGACAGTTGACAGATCAAAAAAGAGTAAATATAATATAAACAGTCCTAATGATTAAGTTATTCCGCAGTAGCTCAGTGGTAGAGCACTCGGCTGTTAACCGAGCGGTCGTAGGTTCGAATCCTACCTGCGGAGCCATTGGAGAAGTACCCAAGTGGCTGAAGGGGACGGTTTGCTAAACCGTTAGGTCGTTCTTTTACGGCGCGCGGGTTCAAATCCCGCCTTCTCCGCCACGAAAATAATAAACATGGCCCGTTGGTCAAGTGGTTAAGACACCGCCCTTTCACGGCGGTAACACGGGTTCGAATCCCGTACGGGTCATCTTTTGGAGTGCTCATTTTGTCCACTCCATTTTATTTCGGAGGATTAGCTCAGCTGGGAGAGCACTTGCCTTACAAGCAAGGGGTCGGCGGTTCGATCCCGTCATCCTCCACTCTTTTGGTCCCGTGGTGTAGTGGTTAACATGCCTGCCTGTCACGCAGGAGATCGCGGGTTCGATCCCCGTCGGGACCGCCACTCAAGAACTGAACTTTTTAAGGGTGTTTGTTGGGCTATAGCCAAGCGGTAAGGCAACGGACTTTGACTCCGTGATGCGCTGGTTCGAATCCAGCTAGCCCAGCCATTAATGTGACGAGCCATTAGCTCAGTAGGTAGAGCACGATCGATTTAGCTTCTTTGAAAAAGCAACAGCGTACCGCTCGAGCTGCTACTTGATTAAGCATACTGAGAGCGGGACGTCAAAAATCTTATTTAAAAACTCTTTTTGAAACGAGCCATTAGCTCAGTAGGTAGAGCATCTGACTTTTAATCAGAGGGTCGGAGGTTCGAGTCCTCCATGGCTCACCATGTATGCGGGTGTGGCGGAATTGGCAGACGCACCAGACTTAGGATCTGGCGCCTTTGGCGTGGGGGTTCAAGTCCCTCCACCCGCACCAGTCGGTCAGTTTCTATCATATGCGGTCGTGGCGGAATGGCAGACGCGCTAGGTTGAGGGCCTAGTGGGGGCAACCCCGTGGAGGTTCAAGTCCTCTCGGCCGCATCAAGAAAAGCTTGACTTTGATTAATGAAACATGATATATTGAAAAGGTCGTTAAAAATGCGCCCGTAGCTCAATTGGATAGAGCATCTGACTACGGATCAGAAGGTTAGGGGTTCGAATCCTCTCGGGCGCGCCATGTTTTTATTATAATGAAGACGGGAAGTAGCTCAGCTTGGTAGAGCACATGGTTTGGGACCATGGGGTCGCAGGTTCGAATCCTGTCTTCCCGACCATTTTGCTAATAATTATGATTATGCGGGTGTAGTTTAGTGGTAAAACCTCAGCCTTCCAAGCTGATGTCGTGGGTTCGATTCCCATCACCCGCTTTGATGTTCCTTGAAAACTGAACGAAGCGAAAAGCGTACAAAAGCTAAGGATAACTTTTCTATGGAGAGTTTGATCCTGGCTCAGGACGAACGCTGGCGGCGTGCCTAATACATGCAAGTCGAGCGGACGAATCAAAAGCTTGCTTTTGATTCGTTAGCGGCGGACGG
>NZ_SDLH01000119.1:0-398 GCF_013096955.1 Anoxybacillus sp. EFIL
CTTCGACTCTTGTTCTGTGCGATGAGGTTGTCTGGGAATTTCTGACGTTGTCCATGGCGAGTTGGAACGCGATCCTAAGCGGTGTCCTTGCTTGCCTCTGGTTGGTCGCAATCGCAAGACATCAAAAGATTCGGTGGCGTGGGGTCGCGGACGTTTCTTGAATCGTCTCGCATTCATCGAAAACAAACAAAGGGCTTCGTTTCATGGTTACAAGACGACACTTTCTTGCACTCTCCGGTTCGCTGTTTTCAGCGTCTCTGAGTTCACCTGTGTTCGCGAAGACCTGGCCGACGAAAGCCGAAAAAGCGGCTTGGGATGCGCAGGTCACGCCCATCAACTATGACCCGGCAACATCCAACCCATGGGGGCTGCATCCCAGGCTGCTGCCGCAACGCGTT
>NZ_SDLH01000120.1:0-398 GCF_013096955.1 Anoxybacillus sp. EFIL
ATATGAAGGAGTTACTCGGCGAAGTAGTATTTCGCCAGGATATATTTTACTCGTTACGTAAAGTTGCAGTCATTCAGCAGCAGATCGCTGAGATAAATCTTGAAAAGCAAAAAATAGCAGAGCGGCGAAAAATACTTAACAAGGAAATAGTTCAACAGCAAGCACAAAGAAAACACTGGTGGCTAAAAGGAGAAAAGTACGATCGACTAAAGAAGCGCATCAAAAAACAACTTTTAAATCAGATGCTTTATCAAGACGAGCTTGAACAGGAGGAGAAATATAATGGACGAAGTCAAGAAAATTGAACATTATAAAAATTTAAACACAGACACATCCGAGAATTCTGCTGCGGATTTAGACAGTTTCTTAAAGAAAAACAAAAAAAATAAAGAAATGAG
>NZ_SDLH01000121.1:0-397 GCF_013096955.1 Anoxybacillus sp. EFIL
ACAACTTTCTTATCGATGGCTTATATTTTATTTGTTAATCCAGCTGTTTTATCATTAAGTGCTGTACCAGATTTACCGAATGAAATGAGAATGGATCAAGGTGCAGTATTTACGGCGACGGCTATTGCGGCAGCTGTTGGATCCTTATTAATGGGATTAATTGCGCGCTATCCTATTGCGCTTGCACCGGGGATGGGGTTGAATGCTTTCTTTGCTTTTACTGTTGTATTAACGATGGGTATTCCTTGGCAAACAGCGTTATCTGGCGTTCTTATGTCTGGAATGATTTTTATCTTACTTACGCTAAGTGGTATTCGTGAAAAAATCATTAACTCAATTCCAGAAGATTTAAAATATGCAGTTGGTGCAGGAATCGGGTTATTTATTACGTTTATTG
>NZ_SDLH01000122.1:0-395 GCF_013096955.1 Anoxybacillus sp. EFIL
GTCAAAGGGTAGCAAGACTGCGGCGTGACCGCGCTCAAAAATTTCCCGCCGCACCTCATGACTCATTTGCCCGTTGAATAGACGATGACGAAATCTATAAAGATCTAATGAAAAAAAGCCGCGATAAAGTGTTTCTCGTGCAATAATTTCTACATCGTTTTTGCCAAATGTAACGGGCAGGTTGTCTGGCTTAAGCATTGTTAATGTCCTGGCACTAATAGTGAATTAAATGTGAATTTCAGCGACGTTTGACTGCCGTTTGAGCAGTCATGTGTTAAATTGAGGCACATTAACGCCCTATGGCACGTAACGCCAACCTTTTGCGGTAGCGGCTTCTGCTAGAATCCGCAATAATTTTACAGTTTGATCGCGCTAAATACTGCTTCACCACAAGG
>NZ_SDLH01000123.1:0-393 GCF_013096955.1 Anoxybacillus sp. EFIL
GACCAATACCGAAGGCCGTGTGACCTCGACATACCATAGCCCAACTCTGAACAAGGGCATCGCCATGGGGCTGGTCCTGAACGGGCCTGACCGTATGGGCGACGTGATCACCTTCACCAATGGCGGCAACCCGCCCAAGAAAGCCCGGATTGTGAACCCGGTGTTCTTTGATCCCGAGGGGGAGAAGCAGAATGTCTGACGTGGCTCTGGCGCTGGGTGGCGCAAATTTTGACGGTCTGGTCGAAATCACCGAATTGGCCGGGCAGGGTATGGTGACCCTGCGTGGCGATCTGACGGATAACACCATCGTCACCGCAGTGAATGACGTTTTCGGTGTCACGCTGCCGGGCACGCGCGAAACCGCATTTTCTGGGGACACTGGCGCTCTCTGGA
>NZ_SDLH01000124.1:0-392 GCF_013096955.1 Anoxybacillus sp. EFIL
ATTGACGGTTGATAGGAATTCAATCTTCTCTTGTAGATTCCCATCTTCTGGATCTGTGGCTGAAAAATAGGTCGACAGATCAATGGTTTCATGAATCGAAACCTCTACATTGCTAGAAATAGCTTGAATTTTAGGTCTGCCATTTACTTGAACAATAATCGTTGCAGTATCTGAATAACCAAATTTATTTACCGCATGAATAGTCATGGTATTGGTTCCCAAACTGAACGTGTTATTCTCAATCGTCACACTCGGTGATTGAGTCTAAGAGTCAAAAACAGAGTAATAGTAACTGTTAACAAACGAAGCAGCTGCGTCCAATTCGAAATAGGATTTGTTCACAACAATTTTTGGTGTTGATTCAACTGGTAAGATAGGAACTAGTTCCGGAC
>NZ_SDLH01000125.1:0-391 GCF_013096955.1 Anoxybacillus sp. EFIL
ATCAGAAGCTCCGATTTCAAATGAAACAGCGTTCATTTCTGCATATAAATTGACTCGAAACGCATTACCAGAATGCCCATACGCTTCCGACCAATATGGATGTGCTTTTATATTTTCCATTTTGCCCCAGTCAACACAGTTCCCTATTGTGATACCGTATCTGATAGGCGTGAATCGGATATTGATTAATTCATGTCGTGCATGTGTTTTGGTCAAGTCTATCACATGATATGAGTTAACAAAAAAGCAATTTTTAACAGAAAAATCACTAGCCCCTTCTACAATGTCAATAGTAGGGGCACAAACAATCGGGTTATATATATGATAGGTTGTACCGGGATATTGAACACCGCTATCTGTCCAAGTGTTAAAATCTTGATCGGGGTAAAAA
>NZ_SDLH01000126.1:0-391 GCF_013096955.1 Anoxybacillus sp. EFIL
CCGCCGGATTATTTGAACGGGATACCAAATCGACACAAATGAGCACGGGAGGGTCCAGGGTCAACTCCTATCCGCGCCTGGGCGGAGTGACGTGCCCACGTTTTCGTGGGCACGTCCATGCGTTGGTCAGACAGCCTAACCCGTTGCACCCGACGTGCGCCAACCGGCTTCGTCGTCTGGCGCCGGCGGGTGAACTCCAACGTGGAATGACAGCTTTCCTCGGGTTCCAGTGACTGGTGTGGGTCGTTTGCCGAAGTCCAAGGAACTCCCATAAGCATGCTGACGGCTTAACGTACGGTTTCGTCCGTTTTGTGAGCTGACGCCAGGAACGGCTTAGCGTACGATTTTTTCCGAATTCTGCGACGCCCCCTAGGTTAGCGTTCAGCCGCAC
>NZ_SDLH01000127.1:0-389 GCF_013096955.1 Anoxybacillus sp. EFIL
AGAAAATATTTGGCAATTAGAAGCAAAACTCTCAAGTCGTAATATTCGCCAGATCAGTGAACGTTTATTGAATACTGCTGTACAAGAAATGAAGCTGGAAGCATCAGAAGAAAATACATTGTATATGATGACCATGGTCAAATATTTGAGTGTCCTGACGATCATTGATTACCAAATCAATCGGGAATTTCGGGTAGGCATCGCGTTGAATATGGATGCACTTTTCAAAGAGGCAGTCTTTTATATGTGGCTGCTGTACTTAAAAAATTTGAATGGGGTCGTCGTTGAGCGCTATGCTAAAGAACAGGACTATGATCTGATCTTGACGAATTATCCGATTGAAACATCGATTCCTACATATCGGATCAGTGAGTTAGGGACGACTTACG
>NZ_SDLH01000128.1:0-389 GCF_013096955.1 Anoxybacillus sp. EFIL
GAGCAGGACGGCGCCGAGGGCGGCGAGGGGGGCGAACAGGATGACGCTGTAGCCCCGGTAGGCGGCCAGCATCAGCAGGCCCAGGGCGGCAAGGGCGATGATCACGCTCATCGGGCATATCTCCACGGCGCTGCGGGGCGCGCTTCGCATGGGGAAGGCGCTCCGGGCCTGTTTCTTGTTGTCGAACGGTGCGGGCACCGGCGTGACGGCCTGGAACGGGGCAGGGCCGTCGGAAAGGCACGTTGCGATAACCGTGCCAGGCCCCAGAATCGCGGTTTTCGCGGGCTGCGGCGAGACGAAGGGGAGCGTGGGGAATAGCGTTGTCTCAAAATGGAGACGTAATCGAGCGAAAGTTCCGTGGCTATGCAGGTCTCAGTTCGTCTCTATTT
>NZ_SDLH01000012.1:0-56135 GCF_013096955.1 Anoxybacillus sp. EFIL
CCGTCCGCCGCTAACGATTCAAAAGCAAGCTTTTGAATCGTCCGCTCGACTTGCATGTATTAGGCACGCCGCCAGCGTTCGTCCTGAGCCAGGATCAAACTCTCCATAGAAAAGTTATCCTTAGCTTTTGTACGCTTTTCGCTTCGTTCAGTTTTCAAGGAACATCTCCGTCAAACGACGGCTTGGTTATTCTAACATTTCTTTTTGTTATTGTCAATCACTTTTTTCTATCGTCAGTCGTTTTTTCGTTGCTGACGACGTTTATTAATTTAACATACGTTTTATTTTATTGTCAACAGTATTTTTTAAAAAAATGTTCTCATTTATTCATTAATCATATCGTGTTATTTCTTGCATAAGATGGTCATAAAAAGGACAAGGGGGGACAAATATTGAAGTTTTTTTATATACTCGACGGAAAAAAAATTAAAAAATGGCTTCTCATTATATCAATCGCCTTTGTCACAGCCTCTATTTTTTATATTCAACAACTTGCAAGCGAATCTGTATTTTCTACCGATCCCGGACCAAAAGCCATTTACAAAGTCGAAAATAAAAAAAACGAGCTTGCTTTGACATTTGACATTAGTTGGGGTGAAACAAATGCTTTAACTGTTTTAAACGTATTAAAAAAACACGGGGTAAAGGCTACATTTTTCTTATCTGCTTCTTGGGCGGAACGTCACCCTCGCATCGTAAAAAAAATTGTTGAAGATGGTCATGAAATCGGTAGTATGGGTTATGAGTACAAAAATTATACTGAACTTGAGCGGGGAAAAATTATTCGCGACTTAGCACAAGCTAAGAAAGTGTTTGATACGTTAGGCATTAAACATACTCCTTTTCTTCGTGCGCCGACAGGAAATTTTAATAAAAACGTTTTGAAAGTTGTTCACTCCTTTGGCCATACGGTCGTCCATTGGAGTGTTGATTCAAAAGATTGGCTTAATCCTGGAGTACATGCCATTGTTGAAAACGTCACGAAAAACGCTAAAAGCGGTGATATTGTGCTGCTTCATGCATCAGATTCAGCTAAACAAACGGCCTCAGCATTAGAACAAATTATCATATGGATGAAAAAAGAAGGATATAGGGGCGTAACGATATCCGATCTTGTCAACAACGCTCATATCAAAAGTAAAGAAATAAAATGAGGCGGCAGGCCTCATTTTATTTTCTTAAAAGCCTATGCAACGTAAGCAATTGATACGCATTGCAAATTAATAACGGGAACAACATTAAATATAACCAATTTTCTTCATTAATTCGCAATACCGGGAACCATTCAATCACCGTAACAACAACCATAAAAAATAAGGCAGGAATAAATGCTTCTTTGTTCGTTTCACGCATTTTCACGTATGCAACAATGAGTCCAAACAGGAAAATGAATAAAGCAACAAGCACGTAACTAACAATTGATTCTCCTTCTTTAGCAAACAGTTGATAACGAAAATAAACGAGATCAAATAAAACAAAAGCAATGAGAACGATTTGTACCGCATTCCATAAACTGACGGAACGGAAAATTCCGAGACCAAAACGATGAATCGTTAAATACGCAAAAAAACCCATCTGACTAATGACGCTAAAAATGAAACCAACTCCAATCAGCCAAACGAGAACAGATAAAATTTCTTTTATCTCAAACGATGTAAAAAGATGTGCGTATTCATTCCACTTCACAGCAAATCCAACAATCCCTGTACTTATTCCACCGACAAACAATGTTGAAAAAAACAATTGAACCCACTTTCGACTGTTCACTTGTGTACCCTCCAATTCTCAATATCCCTTTCAAAATTCTATCAACGAAATAAGAAAAATGCTAGCGAATATTTTTGCAAAGAATATTGAATATTAACAGTAAGGAAACTTGTTGAAAGGGGCCCTTGATGATGAATCGAACATTTTTGCTCCTCGCATTTAGTTGTGTATTAGCGCTAGCAGGGTGCGCCCAACAAGAGAAAACCCCTGCGCAACCTGATTACGATCAAACGAAAAAAATGGTTGTTGATATTTTAAAAACGGATGAAGGAAAAAAAGCGATTCAAGAAGTGATGAGCGATGAAAAAGTAAAACAGCAGCTCGTCATGGACCAAGAAGTTGTAAAAAAAACGATTGAGGAAACGTTAACTTCAGACAAAGGAAAAGCGTTTTGGAAAAAAGCATTTGAAGACCCAAAGTTCGCTCAAAATTTCGCGAAAAGCATGAAAGAAGAACATGAAAAATTATTGAAAGCGCTAATGAAAGACCCTGAATATCAAGCAATGATTGTAGACATTATGCAAAATCCAGAAATGAAAAAATTAATACAAACAGAGATGAAAAACAAAGATTTTCGCGCCCATTTGCAAAAAGTGATTACAGAGACATTTAGCAGCCCGCTATTTAAAGCAAAAATTGAAGATATTCTTATGAAAGCAGCAGAAGAAATGCAAGGCGGCAAGAAAAAACCTGATCAAGAGGGGTCGAGCGAGGATCAAACAGCATAAGGGTGTCCTTCGATTACTAGGACACCCTTTGTAAATACATATGCACAATCCATCATCAAAGAAAGACGCCACTTCATCGTAACTTTGCGATGATTTTTTTAGCAATATCCATATACACTTTTCCAATTGGATGATCTTCACCATATACAGAAGGGGCAAAGTCATCATCGTTCCAGTCAGGTTGTCCGAGCGGTAGCTGTCCAAGTAAGTCCGTCTGTAATTCTTCAGCTAATTTTTGGCCACCGCCTTTTCCAAAAATATATTCTCTTTCACCCGTTGTTTGGCTTTCAAAATATGACATATTTTCGATAACACCGACAACTTCATGATTCGTCCGAACCGCCATCGCTCCCGCTCTTGCGGCAACAAAAGCAGCCGTTGGATGAGGCGTCGTCACAATAATTTCTTTCGATGTCGGAAGCATCGTATGCACATCTAACGCTACATCCCCTGTGCCTGGAGGTAAATCTAATAGTAAATAATCTAATTCTCCCCATTCCACTTCATCAAAAAAGTTTTTTAACATTTTGCCGAGCATTGGTCCGCGCCAAATCACCGGTGAATTATCTTCTACAAAAAACCCCATAGAAATTACTTTTACACCAAACCGCTCAACCGGAATAATTTTTTCTCCACGGACGATTGGCCGTTCTGTAATCCCCATCATATCTGGCACACTAAACCCGTAAATATCTGCATCGATTAACCCAACCTTTTTACCAAGCCGCGCAAGCGAAACAGCTAAATTAACGGATACCGTTGATTTCCCTACGCCACCTTTTCCGCTTGCAATGGCTAAATAAATCGGTTCATTCGTTGATCTTTCTTCTAACGGCAATTGAGCAAAACGAAGCCCAACAGATGATGCTCCTGCATCTTTTAAACGTTGGACAACCGTCTGTTGCACTTGAAGTTGTTCCGCCGTCCCAGTTTTAGCTAAAGCAATTTTTACGCTCACTAGCCCTTTTTCTTCATTTATTTTGACTTCTTGAATCGCTCCTGTTTCTTTAAACGTTTTTTTCAAAAAAGGGTCGTAAATCGTTTCAAGAAGCTCTACAACTTGTTTTTCTGTCAACATCGCGCCTCACCAATCCTTATGTATTCGGTTTCATACTTTCAATATAACATAATTTTCTGTATAAAAAAATGAATCCTTCTCACTCAGAAGGATTACGTTCATTTGATACGTAACGTAAAATACCTTTGTAAATCGAAGCGGCAAGCTGTTCTTGATACGTTGAAGATGCTAGTAATTTCCGTTCTTCTTCATTTGACAAAAAGCCGATTTCAACTAAAGCTCCTGGTTTTTTAGCCATTTTTAATAAATATACGGTTTGAATGGGCTTCGCCAATCGATGTGTATTTTCCAAATTGACGCGTAGCTCTTGTTGAATAAACTTAGCTAGCCTTGCATTTTCCTCTAATGAAGGATAGTAAAAAACTTGTGCGCCCCTCCATTTCGGCGAAGGGATGGCGTTTAAATGAATACTAATAAAAAAATCTGCCTCTGACTCATTCACAAATTGAACTCGCCGTTGTAAATCTTCTATTTTTCTTCGGCTATATCCCCTTGTTTGTTCACTTGCTAAATCATGGTCTCCCTCTCTTGTCATTTGAACGAGCGCACCTTGTTGTTGCAAATAATCGCGTAATTTTAACGCCACATCTAGTGCGACTTCCTTCTCCAAAACATCTCCCCCGACCGCTCCTCCGTCAGGTCCTCCATGCCCAGGATCAAGAACAATAATTTTTCCTGATAACGGTAAACTCCATGCTTTCCAAGAGTGATCATGAAAGACATAAAACTGTAAAAAAAGGGCAAAAACAATGAAAACAATAATAATACGTATTTTCATCCCTTCTCCTCCCCACTATTTATGTTATATGGGACAAGAGGAGAATTTAGAACGGTTACTTCAAACGAAGACGTTGACGGCGCAGTCCTTTTTCGATTCCTTCTTTCCACCATCCATCGATGTAACGGGCACATGCATCGTACATGTCATCTCCGTATTCTTTCATACGGTCATACAATTCATCAATGAGTTGCATATATTCATCGATACAACGTCTTCTGACCGTTTCCTTTGACTCACCATAATATATAAAGCGGCTATAATGCGCTCCGATCAAATACGCTTCAATCGCCACATCGATACATATCGTTTCGATACATTCAGAAACAATGATGTATCGTTGCCAATACGTGCGCATACGTTGCCATAGTTCATGATAAGAAAGATCGCGCAATGCATTTCGTTCATCAGTTAGCTGCTTTTCTATCTTTTTTGCTGTAAACGATGTAAGTATTCCCAATTTTTTATCCCTCCTCATACATATTGTTCGCATGAAAATGAGAGACATACAAAAAAATCTCGGCAAATAATTGCCGAGATTTGTTGACATTAACGTTTTGAGAATTGTGGTGCACGACGAGCGCCTTTAAGACCGTATTTCTTACGCTCTTTCACACGAGAATCGCGCGTTAATAAGCCTGCACGTTTTAATGTTTGACGGTATTCAGGGTCAACTTGTAACAATGCACGAGCGATACCGTGACGGATCGCACCTGCTTGACCTGTAAATCCACCACCGCTTACGTTTACTAATACATCGTAGCTACCGAACGTTTCTGTTAAAACAAGTGGCTGTTTTACAACTTCCACTAACGATTCATATGGAACGTAGTCACGAATGTCACGACCATTTACGATAATGCGTCCTTCACCTGGAACGAGACGCACGCGCGCAACTGAACTTTTGCGACGGCCTGTGCCGTAGTATTGTACCTGTGCCAAAATAATGCCCTCCTTTAATCAATTATCCGCGAAGTTCATAAACTTCTGGTTTTTGTGCTTGATGCGGATGTTCACTTCCGCGATAAACGTGCAATTTTTTGAACATTTGACGACCAAGGCTACCTTTTGGAAGCATGCCGCGAATTGCTTTTTCAAGCATTTGCTCTGGGTAATTTGTGCGCATTTCAAGAGCTGTTCTTACTTTTAACCCACCTGGATGTAAGCTGTGGCGATAGTATAGTTTGTTTGTTAATTTTTTACCTGTTAATTCAACTTTTTCTGCGTTGATGATGATCACATGATCACCTGTGTCAACATGCGGTGTGTAAGTTGGTTTATGTTTACCGCGCAAAATTGCAGCAACTTCGCTAGCAAGACGTCCTAACGTTTTGCCTTCTGCATCAACAACGTACCATTTACGTTCTACTTCATTTGGCTTCGCCATATACGTACGCATTTGTTTTCCCTCCTAAAATAAAAAATAAACAAGCGATATTTATTTCAACACGATTAATTTCCGGGGCTAATCGTGGGTTTAAAATACATACCATATGATATAATATCTCTTTCATAACCTAATGTCAAGAAAATGTTACACCTGGATTAGTTGTCATAAGAAACGTGCCATAAATATAGGCCGTGACCTGGAGCCGTCTTCCCCGCAGCACTTCGATTTTTTTGTTGCAAAATCGTTTTCATCTCTTCAGCACGTCGTTCCCCGCGCCCAACTTCTAGCACTGTTCCAACGATAATGCGAACCATATTGTACAAAAAGCCGTTTCCAACAAGACGGAAGATTAGCTCTTCTCCTTCTTGAATCACTTCCGCTTCATAAATGGTACGAACTTTATCATCAATTTCCGTTTTTGCCGAACAAAAACTTGTGAAATCATGCGTCCCGATCACATAACGAAGCGCTTCGTTCATCGCCGTGACATGAAGCTTGTACGGATAGTGATATACATAATGGCGTAAAAATACGTTTTTCTCTCCTATCCAGACGCGGTAACGATATTCTTTCTTTTTCACGCTAAATCGGGCATGAAAAGAAGGAGGTACTTCACTTGCTTCTTTGACAATGACGTCATCCGGGAGAAGAGCATTTAACGCCTTTGGCCATTTTTCATCTGGAATCGCAAGCGGCGTATCAAAGTGAATCACTTGTCCATATGCATGAACCGTTGCATCCGTTCTTCCTGACGCATATACGCGAACAAATTGCCCTTTATGAATGATGGAAAGTGCATGCTCTAGTTCTCCCTGCACCGTTCGTTTTTGTTGTTGAATTTGATATCCAGCAAAATGCGTACCATCATATGCAATGGTACATTTTATTCTTCTCATGATTTTCGCTCCTTCTTATGAACGAAGTAACCATAAAGCAATAGCCAATAAGCCGATGAAAAGCATAAAAGCCGTATCTATTCGTCCCCACGTCAACTCGCGCCATTTTGTTCGATTTTGACTACCACGATATCCACGTACTTCCATCGCGACAGCTAGCTCTTCTGCTCTTTTAAATGCGCTAATAAATAGCGGAACGAGCAACGCCGTCATCGCTTTCATTCGTTCTTGGAACGGACCGCTTGAAAAATCGACACCACGAGCGGTTTGAGCTTTCATAATTTTTTCGGTTTCTTCCATTAACGTCGGAATAAAACGAAGAGAAATCGACATCATGAGCGCTAGTTCATGAACAGGTACATTCCATTTTTTTAACGGCGAAAGTAACGACTCCATCCCATCTGTCACTTCAATCGGCGTTGTTGTTAACGTCAATAGCGTTGTGACGACAATAAGGAGCAAAAAGCGTAAAGAAATAAACGCCCCTTGTTGAATCGCTTTATCGTACACTTCAATGCCAAGCCATTGAAAAACGATATGTCCTTCTTTTGTTAATAGCACATGGAGAAAAAAAGTAAATACAATGACCCACAAAACAGGTTTTAACCCTCTAATCATAAATGAAAAAGGAATGCGTGATAAAAACAACAAAAGGCATGTAAACAAAGTCAATATTCCATACGTCCATCCGTTGTTTGCAAGAAATACGATAAACACATAAATAAACATGAGCAGCAGTTTTGTACGTGGATCGAGCCGATGAATAAAAGAATCCCCAGGAACATATTTTCCGATAATCATACCGTTCATCATATACGCTTCACCCTAGTAAATAACGTTTGTAAAGATCGTTCGACGTCTTCTATCGTCAAACATGGTTCTGGAAATTGTATCCCGAATTTTTGTTCGATTGCCCGCTGAAACAAAACTGTCTCAGGGACATCTAATCCAAGATGTATTAAATCATCGACGTTACGGAAAATTTGTTCTGGTGTCCCTCTTCGAACAATCGTTCCTCGATGCATAATAATAATATCATCCGCGTAACGCGCTGCCTCTTCCATGCTATGTGTCACAAGTACAATGGTCATCTTTTTTTGCCGCTGAAGGTTTGCGAACATATCCATCATTTCTTTTCGTCCGCGAGGGTCTAATCCTGCCGTAGGTTCATCTAACACAAGCACTTCCGGCTCCATGGCTAACACACCTGCGATCGCTACGCGGCGCATTTGTCCGCCGCTTAAAGCAAATGGAGATTTATGTCGCACTTCTTCCGGCAATCCAACAAGCGCTAACCACTCGCCAACACGAGCTTTTGCTTCTTGTTCTGACATGCCGAAATTCATCGGTCCAAAGCAAATATCTTTTTCTACTGTTTCTTCAAACAATTGATGTTCAGGGAATTGAAAAACAATGCCTACTTTTTTCCTTAAAGGCTTTAAATGTTTTTCTTTTTTTCCCGCTACAATTGTATAATCGCCAAGGTGGACGGTTCCTTTTGTCGGTTGAAGTAAACCATTGAAATGTTGTAAAAGGGTAGACTTGCCCGACCCTGTATGACCGATTACCGCTACATATGAGCCGCTGCGAATATCAACATGAATATCGTACAACGCTCGCTTCTCGAAAGGGGTATTTATTTGGTAACGATGTTCGACATCGCGGAATACAATGTCCATAATTCACTCACCAACCCCTCCATTGTTAAATGATCAGCTGTCATTGGAATGCCATTGTTCTTCAATCGTCGACTTAGTTGTAGCGAGAATGGTAAGTCTAACCCCATCTCTTCTAATTTCTCCCCGTATGAAAAAATATGTGCAGGCGTTCCTTCGAGCACAATTTTTCCTTTATTCATCACAATAACCCGATCTGCTTTTGCGACTTCATTTAAATCATGAGTAATTGAAATAACCGTCATATCGTGTTCGCGACGAAGCGACTGCATCACATGAAGAACTTCTTTTTTTCCGCTCGGGTCAAGCATGGATGTCGCCTCATCTAAGATGATGACATTCGGCTGAAGAGCAATGGCGCTTGCAATGGCGACGCGTTGTTTTTGTCCACCCGACAAGCGATGCGGCTCGTGATGAATGAAATCTTCCATTTTTACTTTTTTTAACGCTTCGTTTATGCGTTTTTTCATTTCCTCTTTTTGTATCCCTCTATTTTCAAGACCGAAAGCGACGTCATCTTGAACCGTCGTTCCAACAAACTGGTTGTCTGGATTTTGAAATACAATGCCTAATTGCTCACGTACGTCCCATATCGTTTCTTCATTTAATGGTATTCCACATACATGAATCGTTCCACTTGTCGGTGGCAATAAACCAATTAACAACTTCGCTAATGTTGATTTACCTGATCCATTATGCCCGACAATTGTTACCCATTCACCTTTATACACTTGAAACGATATGTTTTGTAGAGCATACGTTTGTTCATTTGCGTATTGAAAACTTACATCGTCCACACGTACTGCAACTTCCACGACTCTCTCCTCATCTCTTCTGAATGTTCTTACTCTCTACTCTACTACAAAAAAGAAAACAAAAAAAGGGCATAGATCCAGTTCAAAAACTGTCTCGCCCTTATAAAAACGTATTAAACTAGTTCAATAATTACCATTGGCGCACCGTCACCGCGGCGTGGTCCAAGTTTCATAATGCGTGTGTAGCCACCTTGACGGTCTTGGTAACGAGGTGCGATGTCGCTAAACAATTTTTGAATCGCATCTTGACCTGTTTCTGTGTTTGCTACTTCTTTGCGAACGAATGCCGCAGCTTGACGACGTGCATGCAAATCGCCACGTTTTCCTAATGTAATCATTTTTTCTACAACAGAACGCAATTCTTTTGCACGAGCTTCTGTTGTTTCAATTCGCTCATTAATGATTAAGTCTGTCACTAAGTCACGAAGCAACGCTTTACGTTGAGAGCTTGTGCGTCCTAATTTTCTGTAAGACATGTGATGTCCCTCCTTTATTTCACTTTTAACATGAAAATGCCTAGTTAACCGAACGCTTAACTAGTCATCTTTACGTAAGCTTAATCCTAGCTCTTCTAACTTCGCTTTTACTTCTTCAAGCGACTTGCGGCCTAAGTTGCGCACTTTCATCATATCTTCTTCCGTTTTTTGCGCAAGCTCTTGCACTGTATTAATGCCAGCACGCTTTAAGCAGTTGTACGAACGAACAGAAAGATCAAGCTCTTCAATTGTCATCTCGAGCACTTTTTCTTTTTGATCTTCTTCTTTTTCGATCATGATTTCAGCGTGTTGCGCCTCATCTGTTAAGTTCACAAAAATGTTCAAGTGCTCCGTTAAAATTTTTGCCCCTAGTGAGATTGCTTCTTTCGGGCCGATGCTACCATCTGTCCACACGTCGATCGTTAATTTGTCGTAGTTTGTCATTTGACCGACGCGCGTATTTTCGACTTGGTATGATACGCGCGATACCGGCGTATAAATGGAATCGATCGGGATAACACCTATCGGTTGATCCTCGCGCTTATTAGCATCAGCTGGCGTATACCCACGTCCACGTTTTGCCGTCATTCTCATCCGTAAACGACCGTCTTTTGCTAATGTCGCAATATGAAGGTCAGGGTTGAGAATTTCTACATCGCTATCGTGAGTAATATCAGCAGCTGTAACGACTCCTTCACCCTGTACATCAATCTCAAGCGTCTTTTCTTCGTCCGAATAAATTTTTAGCGCTAGCTTCTTAATGTTTAAAATGATCGTTGTTACATCTTCCACGACGCCATCAATTGTTGAAAACTCGTGCAATACACCGTCTATTTGAACAGATGTTACAGCGGCACCAGGGAGTGAGGATAACAGGATACGACGTAAGGAGTTACCCAAAGTTGTACCATATCCACGCTCAAGTGGTTCAACGACGAATTTGCCATATTTGGCATCCTCGCTGATTTCAACCGTTTCGATTTTCGGCTTTTCAATTTCTAGCATTCCTTTAACCCTCCTTCAAAACGTCGAAACCCCGATTAAACCGATGACAGCTCAATCGAAATTCCCCCATGAATAAGTTCCCGAATGTGCACAACAACTGTTTTTCATTTCCCTGTATAAGAATGACTATATCCCATTATTGACACATACGCAAATTCTATACAGAGAAATTAAACACGACGACGTTTTGGCGGACGGCATCCGTTATGTGGAACCGGTGTAACATCTTTAATTGCTGTAATTTCTAATCCAGCCGCTTGAAGTGCACGAATTGCTGCTTCACGACCAGCACCCGGACCTTTTACGTTTACTTCAACAGTTTTCATGCCATGCTCCATTGATGCTTTTGCAGCAGTTTCTGCAGCCATTTGTGCAGCGAACGGAGTAGATTTACGAGAACCTTTGAAACCTAACGCACCTGCACTTGACCAAGAAATTGCATTTCCATGAACGTCTGTAATTGTGACGATTGTGTTGTTAAAAGTCGAACGGATATGAGCGATACCAGATTCAATATTCTTTTTTACACGACGTTTACGCGTATTCGTTTTACGTGCCATTCGTTCATGAACCTCCTTTACTTAATTATTTTTTCTTATTCGCTACTGTACGACGTGGACCTTTACGTGTACGAGCATTGTTTTTCGTATTTTGGCCACGAACTGGCAATCCGCGACGATGACGAAGACCACGGTAGCAACCGATCTCCATTAAACGTTTAATGTTTAAAGATACTTCACGACGAAGATCTCCTTCTACTTTTAAGCGATCTACGATTTCACGAATTTTACCTAATTCTTCTTCTGTTAAGTCGCGAACGCGAGTGTCTTCAGATACGCCAGCTTCTGCTAAGATTTTTTGTGCAGTTGCTTTACCGATTCCGTAAATGTATGTTAATGAAATGACTACACGTTTGTCACGAGGAATATCTACACCTGCAATACGTGCCATAATTTGTACACCTCCTCAAGTTTTATCCTTGTTTTTGCTTATGCTTTGGATTTTCACAAATAACCATAACTTTTCCGCGTCTGCGAATGACTTTGCATTTTTCGCAAATCGGTTTTACAGATGGTCTAACCTTCATGTGAACTTACCTCCTTGTTCGTGCGGAGTGTTATTTATATCGATACGTAATTCTTCCACGTGTTAAATCGTAAGGTGACAATTCAACTGTCACTTTATCACCTGGTAAAATACGAATAAAATGCATGCGAATTTTACCTGAAACGTGAGCTAAAACGGTATGACCGTTTTCAAGTTCCACTCGGAACATCGCATTTGGCAACGTTTCAACGACTGTACCTTCCACTTCAATTACATCGTCTTTCGCCATTGAACGGCTCTCCCTTCTTTTTTGAAATGAGTAACATGTTCAACTAACACGACCAGTTTAAAGCTTACGATGCGCATCCGCAAAGAAGGTTAAAGCGTTCAAAGTGTTGTTAAAATTTCATACCCCGTCTCAGTAATAGCGATCGTATGCTCAAAATGAGCACATAGTTTGCCATCTACTGTGACGACCGTCCAATTATCTTCTAACGTGCGAACATAACGGGTTCCTGCATTCACCATCGGTTCAATGCACAGAACCATGCCTGGCTTTAACCGCGGCCCTTTATTTGGCGGACCGTAATGTGGGATTTGCGGATCTTCATGTAAGTCTTGACCAATTCCATGTCCAACATACTCACGCACAACAGAAAAGTTATGCGCCTCAACGTACGTTTGGATCGCATGAGAAATGTTCGTTAACCGTGCGCCAGGTTTCGCTTCTTCCAATCCGCGATACAATGACTGTTCTGTCACTTCTAACAGCTTTTTCGCCTCTTCGGAAATGGCTCCGACTGGATATGTCCAAGCCGAATCGCCATGATATCCGTTATATTTCGCGCCAATATCGATGCTAATAATATCTCCTTCGCGAAGCACACGGTCTCCCGGAATACCGTGAACGAGCTCTTCATTTACCGATGTACAAATGCTCCCACGGAATCCATTATATCCTTTAAACGAAGGAATTGCATCATGTTTGCGAATGAACGTTTCCGCAATATGATCGAGCTCTTTCGTTGTTATGCCTGGCTCAATATATTTTTGTAGTTCTTGATGGGTTAAGGCAACAATTCGGCCAGCTTCACGCATAATTTCGATTTCGCGTGGGGTTTTGCAAATGATCATTATTTTAAGCCCCCAAGTAATTCACAAATGTCAGCAAACACTTGATCAATATGTTGTTGTCCATTAATATTGCGCAAGTACCCTTTCGCTGCATAAAAATCAAGCAACGGTTGCGCTTGCTTCATATTGACTTCAAGGCGATTTGCTACTGTCGCTTCGTTATCATCTGCACGTTGATACAACTCGCCACCACATTTATCGCAAACGCCTGCTTTTGCTGGTGGGTTGAACACGAGATGATACGTTGCGCCACATTCTTTACAAATGCGTCTGCCCGTTAAACGTTCCATTAAAATGTTTTTATCTACTTCAATGTTAATCACATAATCAATGGAACGATTTAATTGTTGAAGAAGAGTCTCCAACGCTTCAGCTTGAGCGACTGTTCGCGGAAATCCATCAAGCAAAAATCCGTTTTGGCAATCGTCTTTGCTTAATCGTTCACGAACAATACCGATCGTCACTTCATCCGGAACAAGATCGCCGCGATCCATATATGATTTCGCCTGTAAACCGAGCTCTGTTCCTTCTTTCATCGCTGCTCGAAACATATCCCCAGTAGAAATGTGAGGAATTTTGTATTTCTCAACAATTTTCTCTGCCTGCGTCCCTTTTCCAGCGCCCGGCAGTCCCATTAATACTAAATTCATCAATTTCTCCCCCTCAGCTCTATATGAGGTAGAGGGAATAAAATTCCCAACACCTCTTTTTATTTAATAAAGCCTTTATAATGGCGCTTCACTAATTGGCTTTCTAGCTGCTTCATCGTCTCTAAAGCAACACCGACGACGATCAGCAAGCTCGTTCCTCCAATTTGAGCAGAAGGCGGTAGTTTAGCGAACTCGATAAAGAAGACAGGAAGAACAGCGATTGCTGCTAAAAATAGAGCTCCGACGAAAGTTAATCGATATAAAACGCGTGTAATGAATTCT
Source organism: Anoxybacillus sp. EFIL (assembly GCF_013096955.1). Taxonomy (NCBI): domain Bacteria; kingdom Bacillati; phylum Bacillota; class Bacilli; order Caryophanales; family Anoxybacillaceae; genus Anoxybacillus; species Anoxybacillus sp. EFIL. The sequence goes on from NZ_SDLH01000012.1 coordinate 13,723, forward strand.
TGCGTGTTCTTTCCTGGACGAATGCCTGGAATGTAACCACCTTGCTTTTTCAAATTGTCCGCCATTTGTTCTGGATTGACTTGAACAAACGCATAAAAATACGTAAAGGCAACAATTAAAGCGACGTATATGATCATACCAACTGGTTGCGTGTAGTCAAAAACTTTCTTAATCCACAATGTTACATCATTCGAGCCGAAAAACGATGCAATCGTCGGTGGAGTAATAATAAACGACACCGCGAAAATAACCGGAATGACACCTGCCGGATTCACTTTTAACGGAATGTGTGTCGAATGACCACCTACTGGACTACGTCCTTCTAATCGCTTTGCATACTGAATCGGGATTTTTCGAAACGCTTGTTGCATATAAATAACGCCAACAATAACTGCAACAACAGCTAAAGCGACTAACAATACTGTAACGATGCGTAAAAATAGCTGATCGCCAGCATTTTCAAACTGTTGGACGTAAATTTGGTTAAGCGTTGTTGGGATCCCTGATACAATTCCTGCAAAAATTAATACAGAAATACCGTTCCCAACACCTTTAGCTGTAATTTGCTCACCGAGCCACATTAAAAAAGCTGTTCCTGCTGTTAAAACGAGCGCAATAAGCAAATAAGTCGGGATGCCTGGATTTTTAATAAGCACGCCTCCGGACATATTATGGAAACCATAAGACATAGCGAACGCTTGGATAAACCCAAGCACAATTGTGAAATAGCGAGTAAACTGAGCGAGTTTACGGCGGCCCACTTCTCCTTGTTTCGACCATTCCGTAAATTTAGGAACAACATCCATCTGCAATAGTTGTACGATGATGGATGCCGTAATGTATGGCATGACGCCCATCGCAAAAATAGAAAAGTTTTGTAAGGCACCGCCACCAAATGTATTCAATACGCCAAAAGCGTTGAACTGATCTTGCATTTTTAACACATCTGCATTTACGCCCGGCACGGGAATAAACGTACCGATGCGAAATACAATGAGCATAAGAAGGGTGAACATAATTTTTCTTCTTATATCACCCACGCGCATAAAATTGGAGATTGTTCGAAACATTAAATCACCTCAGTTGTACCGCCAGCAGCTTCGATCGCTTCTTTTGCAGAAGCAGAGAATTTATGAGCTTTTACTGTTAATTTTTTCGTAAGCTCACCGTCACCAAGAACTTTGATGCCTGCTTTTAATTTGCTTACTACGCCTGTTTCAAGCAATAATTCTGGTGTGACTTCCGTACCGTCTTCAAAGCGATTTAATACTTCAAGGTTAACGATCGCATATTCTTTACGATGGATGTTTGTAAAGCCGCGTTTTGGTAAACGACGGAATAAAGGTGTTTGACCACCTTCGAAGCCGATGCGTACACCGCCGCCAGAGCGAGCGTTTTGCCCTTTATGTCCTTTACCAGAAGTTTTTCCGTTACCAGAGCCGATACCACGACCAACACGGTTGCGTTCTTTACGAGAACCCGGTGCTGGTTGCAATTCATGTAGCTTCATGCCGAGGCACCTCCTTATTCTTCTAATTCTTTTACTGTTACAAGGTGAGAAACTTTATTAATCATTCCACGAATGGCTGGATTGTCGTTATGAACAACTGTTTGATGCAATTTTCGTAAACCTAATGTTTTAACCGTCACGCGTTGGTCTTGCGGACGACCGATTACGCTGCGAGTGAGGGTAATTGCTAATTTTTTCGCCATCATTTTTCCCTCCCTTATCCTAACAGTTCCTCAACTGTTTTACCGCGCAATTTCGCTACCTCTTCGGCACGTTTCAATTGCTTCAAACCGTCGATTGTTGCGCGCACCATGTTAATTGGTGTGTTGGAACCGATTGACTTCGATAAAATATCGCTAACACCTGCTAACTCTAATACCGCACGGGCAGGACCACCAGCGATAACTCCTGTACCTTCAGATGCTGGTTTTAAAATGATTTGACCTGCACCGAAATGTCCGATCACTTCATGTGGAATTGTTGTACCAACGATCGGTACAGTAATTAAATTTTTCTTCGCGTCTTCAATCGCTTTGCGAATTGCATCTGGAACTTCTTGAGCTTTTCCAGTTCCGAATCCGACATGACCGTTTTTGTCACCAACAACGACTAACGCAGCGAAACGGAAACGACGTCCACCTTTTACTACTTTAGCTACGCGGTTAACGGCAACAACGCGTTCTTCTAGTTCAAGTTTATTTGGATCAATGCGACGCATCTCTGTCCCTCCTTCTTAATTAGAATTGTAATCCAGCTTCACGAGCAGCGTCTGCAAGTGCTTTAACACGTCCATGATATAAATATCCGCCACGGTCAAATACAACCGATGTAATACCTTTTTCAAGTGCACGTTTAGCAATTAACTCGCCCACTTTTTGAGCTGCTTCAACATTGCCTGTTGATTCTAAGTCGAATTCTTTATCTAAAGTTGACGCGCTAACAAGCGTCACTGCTTTCATATCGTCGATAATTTGCGCGTAAATGTGTTTGTTTGAACGGAACACATTTAAGCGTGGACGTTCCGCAGTTCCTACTACTTTACGACGAACACGAGCGTGTCTTTGTTTGCGAACTGCATTTTTATCAAGCTTAGTGATCATTCGTGTCACTCCTTTCATTTACCTAAGCAGCATTATTTCTTACCTGTTTTACCTTCTTTACGACGCACAACTTCGCCTTCGTAACGAATACCTTTTCCTTTGTAAGGTTCTGGTGAACGAACGGCACGAATGTTTGCTGCTAATTCACCAACACGTTGTTTGTCCGCACCTTTAACGATAATTTTTGTTTGTGAAGGAACTTCGATTTCAAGTCCTTCTTCAGGCTCGATTTCAACAGGATGAGAGTATCCAACGCTTAATACAAGCTTTTTGCCTTGTTTTGTTGCACGGTAACCGACACCGACAAGTTCAAGAGCACGCTCATAGCCTTTTGAAACACCTTCAACCATGTTTGCGAGCAAGCTGCGAGTCGTTCCGTGAAGCGCACGATGATGCTTCTCATCGCTTGGACGCTCAACTGTTAAAACATTACCTTCTACTTTAATAACCATATCTGGATGGAACGTACGAGTAAGTTCACCTTTCGGACCTTTTACAGTAACTGTGTTACCGTCTAATGTAACTGTAACACCAGCTGGAATTTCCAATGGTTTTTTACCAACACGTGACATGTACTACACCTCCATTCGTTGCAAAATAATTACCAAATGTATGCTAACACTTCGCCGCCAGTACGTTTTTGACGTGCTTCTTTGTCAGTTAAAATACCTTGGGATGTTGAAAGAATTGCGATTCCTAAACCGTTCAATACGCGTGGTACTTCGTCAGCTTTTGCATATACGCGTAAACCAGGTTTGCTAATACGTTTAAGGCCTGTAATTACACGCTCGTTATTCGGACCGTACTTTAAGAAAATACGAAGAATACCTTGTTTGTTATCTTCAATGTATTCGACATCACGAATGAAACCTTCACGCTTTAAAATTTCAGCGATTTCCTTTTTAATTTTTGAAGCAGGAACTTCAAGTTTCTCGTGACGCACCATGTTCGCATTACGAATGCGAGTAAGCATATCTGCAATTGGATCTGTCATCACCATTATGTTTTACCTCCTTCCCAACTCATGGGTTTATTACCAGCTTGCTTTTTTCACACCAGGAATTTGACCTTTATACGCTAATTCACGGAAACAAATACGGCAAAGTTTAAATTTGCGATATACAGAGTGTGGACGTCCACAACGTTCACAACGAGTGTACGCTTGCACTTTAAACTTTGGTGTGCGTTTTTGTTTCGCGATCATTGATTTTTTAGCCACGTTTTCGCCTCCCTCTTTTTACGAATGGGAATGATTATTTTTGGAATGGCATGCCGAGCAATGCAAGTAATTCACGAGCTTCCTCGTCTGTTTTCGCAGTTGTAACGATCACGATATCCATACCGCGAACTTTGTTTACTTTATCGTAATCAATTTCAGGGAAAATTAATTGCTCTTTTACACCTAATGTGTAGTTTCCGCGTCCGTCGAACGATTTTTTAGAAACGCCACGGAAGTCGCGAACACGCGGTAAAGAAACGGAAACGAGCTTATCAAAGAACTCGTACATACGCTCACCGCGAAGCGTTACTTTCGCACCGATTGGCATTCCTTCACGAAGGCGGAAGCCAGCGATTGATTTTTTCGCACGTGTAACAACTGGTTTTTGACCAGAAATTAACGCGAGTTCTTCCACTGCGTTATCTAACGCTTTTGCGTTTTGTACCGCATCACCAACACCCATGTTGATGACGATTTTTTCGATTTTCGGAACTTGCATCACAGATTTATAGTTAAACTTGCTCATCAGAGCAGGAACAACTTCTTTCAAATACTTTTCTTTAAGGCGGTTCATTTGAGTACCTCCCTTCCTCAGTCACTTCATTATTTGTCTAAAATTTCACCAGAACGTTTCGCATAGCGAACTTTTTTACCGTCAACTACTTTGTATCCAACACGAGTTGGTAATCCTGTTTTTGGATCAAGAGGCATTACGTTTGATACGTGGATTGGCGCCTCTTGGCTGATGATGCCGCCTTGTGGATTTGCTTGAGAAGGTTTTACGTGTTTTTTCACGATGTTTACACCTTCAACAAGCACTCGGTTTTTCTTTGGAAACGCAGCAAGAATAACGCCTTGTTTTCCTTTATCTTTACCAGAGATCACTTGTACTTTATCACCTTTTTTTACATGCATCTGAATCGCACCTCCTTAAAAGGCTTTTCCTTTTCATTAAATCACTTCTGGAGCTAAAGAAACGATTTTCATAAAGTCTTTTTCACGTAATTCGCGAGCAACTGGTCCGAAAATACGTGTACCACGTGGGCTCTTGTCATCACGAATGATTACGCAAGCATTTTCATCAAAGCGGATGTAAGAACCGTCTGCACGGCGTACGCCACGTTTTGTACGAACGACGACCGCTTTAGCAACTTGACCTTTTTTAACAACGCCACCTGGTGTTGCATCTTTAACTGTCACCACAACGATGTCGCCCACGTTCGCATAACGACGACCAGAACCACCTAGCACTTTAATGACAAGCACTTCACGTGCACCAGAGTTATCAGCAACTTTCATACGAGTTTCTTGTTGAATCATTGACGAAACCTCCTTTCGGATTTGTATCCATCATCCCGAACAATATTAATTAAACGATAACAGCTTTTTCAACTACTTCAACAAGACGGAAACGTTTTGTCGCAGAAAGAGGACGTGTTTCCATAATTTTTACGATGTCGCCCACTTTTGCTACGTTGTTTTCGTCATGTGCTTTATATTTTTTCGAATACTTTACGCGCTTGCCGTAAAGAGGATGCTTTTTATAAGTTTCTACAAGAACCGTAATTGTTTTATCCATTTTATCGGAAACAACACGGCCGACGAGAACTTTACGATTGTTGCGTTCACTCATTGTGCGAACCTCCTCTCGATATCAATTATTTATTAGCAGCGATCTCTCTCTCGCGAATCACAGTTTTCATACGCGCAATCGCTTTGCGTACTTCACGAATACGAGCTGTATTCTCTAATTGACCTGTTGCCAATTGGAAGCGAAGGTTGAATAACTCTTCTTTCAACGCTTTAATTTTTTGTTCAATCTCGGCAGTGGTAAGTTCACGAATTTCTTTAGCTTTCATTTGATTCACCACCAATTTCTTCACGTTTTACGAATTTGCATTTGATTGGAAGTTTGTGAGAAGCAAGGCGCAACGCTTCACGAGCTACTTCTTCAGAAACTCCCGCGATTTCAAACATCACTTTACCAGGTTTCACAACAGCTACCCAACCTTCAGGAGCACCTTTACCGGAACCCATGCGCACTTCAAGTGGTTTCGCTGTATATGGTTTTGAAGGGAAAATTTTAATCCATACTTTACCGCCACGTCTCATGTAACGAGTCATCGCACGACGAGCAGCCTCGATTTGACGGTTTGTGATCCATGCTGGCTCTAACGCTTGTAAGCCGTATTCACCAAAATGTACTTCTGTACCGCCTTTCGCGCGACCTTTCATGCGACCGCGATGTTCACGACGATATTTTACGCGTTTTGGCATTAACATGATTAATTTCCTCCTTCCTCAGTTTTCTTTTTCGTAGGAAGGACCTCTCCACGATAAATCCATACTTTCACGCCGATTTTTCCGTATGTTGTGTCCGCTTCTGCTGTCGCGTAGTCAATGTCAGCGCGAAGAGTATGAAGTGGAACTGTTCCTTCGCTGTAATGTTCTGAGCGAGCGATATCTGCTCCACCTAAACGACCAGATACCATTGTTTTAATTCCTTTTGCACCTGCGCGCATTGTGCGTTGGATTGCTTGTTTTTGCGCACGACGGAATGATACGCGGTTTTCAATTTGACGCGCGATATTTTCCGCAACAAGTTTTGCTTCTAAGTCTGGCTTTTTGATTTCAAGGATGTTGATATGAACGCGTTTGCCAGTTAATTCGTTTAACGCTTTACGAAGCGCTTCAACTTCAGATCCACCTTTACCGATAACCATTCCTGGTTTCGCTGTATGGATTGTGATATTTACACGGTTTGCTGCACGCTCGATCTCAATGCGAGAAACAGCTGCATCGCTTAAGCGCTTTGTGAGGTATTCGCGAATTTTAAGATCTTCGTGTAAAAGGTCCGCATAATCTTTTTCAGCGTACCATCTTGATTCCCAATCACGGATAATACCGATGCGAAGACCGATTGGATTTACCTTTTGACCCACTGATTATCCCTCCTTCTTTTCTGAAACGACGATCGTGATATGACTTGTGCGTTTGTTAATTGCGCTCGCACGACCTTGTGCACGAGGACGGAAACGTTTCAATGTTGGTCCTTCGTTCACATAAGCTTCCGTAACAACGAGCTTGTTAACGTCCATGTCATAGTTATGCTCTGCATTTGCAACTGCAGATTTTAATACTTTCTCGATAATTGGAGAAGCAGCTTTTGGCGTATGGCGAAGAATCGCAACTGCTTCACTCACTTGCTTTCCTCGAATTAAATCAATAACTAAACGAGCTTTACGAGGAGCAATTCGAACCGTTCTAGCAACAGCTTTAGCTTGCATAAATGAAGCCTCCTCTCATATTAACGTTTTGTTTTCTTGTCATCAGCAGCGTGACCTTTGTATGTGCGCGTTGGCGCGAACTCACCGAGCTTATGACCGACCATGTCCTCTGTGATGTAAACTGGAACGTGTTTACGACCATCGTAAACAGCGATTGTGTGACCGATGAATTGTGGGAAAATTGTCGAACGACGAGACCATGTTTTGATCACTTGTTTTTGTCCAGTTTCATTCAATTTCTCGATTTTTTTCATTAAATGATCATCACAAAAAGGACCTTTTTTCAAGCTGCGACCCATAAGTGAACCTCCTTTCGTGATTGCTCTACGGTTCTTTTGAACCGTAGCTCAACCCCGTTATTTTTTACGACGACGTACGATAAATTTATCGGATTTATTTTTCTTCTTACGCGTTTTGAATCCAAGCGTTGGTTTACCCCATGGAGTCATTGGAGACTTACGTCCGATTGGTGCTTTACCTTCACCACCACCATGTGGGTGATCAACAGGGTTCATAACAGAACCGCGAACTGTTGGACGAATGCCTAACCAACGAGCGCGTCCAGCTTTACCGATGTTCACAAGCTCATGTTGTTCGTTACCAACTTGACCGACTGTCGCACGGCAAGTTGCCAAAATCATACGAACTTCACCTGAAGATAAACGAACAAGTACGTATTTACCTTCTTTACCAAGCACTTGTGCAGATGTACCTGCAGCGCGTACTAATTGTCCGCCTTTACCAGGTTTTAATTCGATATTATGAATAACTGTACCGACTGGAATGTTTGCTAAAGGTAATGCGTTACCTACTTTAATGTCCGCATCTGGACCTGACATAACTTCCATGCCAACTTGTAAGTTTTTCGGTGCGATGATGTAACGTTTTTCACCATCAGCGTAATGAATTAAAGCGATGTTCGCAGAACGGTTTGGATCGTACTCGATTGTAGCAACGCGTCCTGGAATGCCATCTTTATCGCGTTTGAAGTCAATAATACGATATTGACGTTTATGACCGCCACCTTGGTGACGAACAGTTAATTTACCTTGGTTGTTACGACCACCTTTTTTCTTTAAAGGCGCAAGTAACGATTTTTCCGGCTTATCTGTTGTAAGCTCAGAGAAGTCTAAAACCGTCATACCACGACGACCGTTAGACGTTGGCTTATATTTTTTAATCGCCATGTCCGTTTCCCTCCTTCACTTTTAAACTTATACTTCAAATAGTTCGATCTCTTTGCTGTCTGGCGTTAACGTAACAATCGCTTTGCGGCGGCGGTTTGTTAATCCGCTATAACGACCAACACGTTTGAACTTTCCTTTATAGTTCATAATGTTGACCTTCGCTACTTTCACGCCGAAGATCGCTTCGATCGCGTCTTTTACTTCTGTTTTGTTCGCTTTCACATCAACTTCGAACGTATATTTTTTCTCACCCATTAACTCTGTTGAACGTTCAGTAATGACGGGGCGCTTAATAATATCGCGAGGATCTTTCATTATGCAAGCACCTCCTCTACTTTTTCCACGGCAGCTTTTGTAATGACAAGCTTGTCGTGGTTGAGTACATCGAGAACGTTAATTCCGCTTGCTGTCACAACTGTCACTCCTGGAATGTTGCGAGCTGAAAGAATGACGTTCTCATTCGCATCTGCTGTTACGATTAACGCTTTGCGATCAACAGAAAGGTTGTTTAAAATTTTAACCATTTCTTTTGTTTTTGGTGCTTCAAGTGCTAAATTGTCTAATACGACGATGTTGTTTTCAAGCACTTTTGAAGATAATGCTGATTTAATTGCTAAGCGACGAACTTTTTTCGGAAGTTTGTAGCTGTAGCTACGTGGAACTGGACCGAATACAACACCACCGCCACGCCATTGTGGAGAACGAATCGATCCTTGGCGAGCACGTCCAGTACCTTTTTGGCGCCATGGTTTACGACCACCGCCGCTTACTTCTGCACGATTTTTTGTTTTATGAGTTCCTTGACGCAAGGAAGCACGTTGCATAATTACCGCTTCAAATAACACACTTTTGTTCGGTTCAACACCAAACACGGCATCGTTTAATTCGATTTCACCGATGTTTTCTCCGTTTTGGTTATACAATGCTACTTTTGGCATTGGGTATTTCCTCCTTTCTTAAAGAAATTATTTCGCTTTAACCGCGCTTTTAATAATAACAAGCCCTTTGTTTGGACCTGGTACGTTTCCTTTAATTAAGATTAAGTTGCGTTCTGGGTCTACTTTCACAACTTTTAAGTTTTGTACTGTTACACGCTCGCCACCCATACGACCTGGAAGCTCTTTTGATTTGAATACACGGTTTGGAGCGATTGGACCCATTGAACCAGGACGACGATGGTAACGAGAACCGTGAGCCATTGGTCCGCGAGATTGTCCATGGCGTTTAATTACACCTTGGAAACCTTTACCTTTTGACGTACCAGTTACGTCAACGATTTCACCCTCGTTGAAAATGTCCACTTTTACTTCTTGACCTACTTCATATTCCGCAAGGTTCACACCACGAATTTCACGAATGAAGCGCTTAGGTGTGGTGTTTGCCTTCGCAGCATGACCTTTTTGAGGCTTGTTCGCTAACTTCTCACGCAAATCTTCAAAACCTAATTGAATCGCTTCGTAACCGTCGTTTTCAACTGTTTTCTTTTGAAGAACTACGTTTGGAGTAGCTTGAATGACCGTTACAGGAATAAGATCTCCGTTTTCAGCGAACACTTGAGTCATGCCGATTTTTCTTCCTAAGATTCCTTTCATCTTTCACACCTCCTATATCACAATTACAACTTGATTTCAATATCGACACCAGATGGTAAGTCTAAACGCATTAAAGAATCTACTGTTTGTGGAGTCGGATTGACGATGTCAATTAAGCGTTTATGTGTGCGCATTTCGAATTGTTCACGAGAATCTTTGTATTTATGAACCGCACGTAAGATCGTGTATACCGTTTTTTCAGTTGGTAACGGAATCGGTCCAGATACAGTTGCGCCTGAACGCTTTGCAGTTTCCACAATTTTCTCAGCAGATTGATCAAGAATTCGATGATCATACGCTTTTAAACGAATACGAATTTTTTCTTTTGCCATTATTTTCCCTCCTTCTTCGCCTATTTTCAAAATAGACATTCTCCATGGAAATTTCCTTCACACTCGCCATGGCAAAGCGGCCGGGTGTGTCAGCAACCTTCCACTTCATCGCAGTCAAAGACCAACGTTTATTATTATATATAAAATTCATGGTCAATGCAAGCTTTTTATTTCTTTTCTCAACAAACTGCCTTTCCCATTATACATATTTCACAACTTATTTTCAATGGAACAAAAAAATAAGTGGTCTAGCTTGTCGCTAGACCACGTTTATCGATTACTCGATGATTTCAGATACAGAACCTGCACCTACTGTACGTCCACCTTCGCGGATCGAGAATTTTGTACCTTCTTCGATCGCGATTGGAGCGATTAATTCTACTGTCATTTCGATGTTGTCGCCAGGCATAACCATCTCAACGCCTTCTGGAAGTTGGATGATACCTGTTACGTCCGTTGTACGGAAGTAGAATTGTGGACGGTAGTTAGAGAAGAATGGAGTATGACGTCCACCTTCTTCTTTTGTTAATACGTAAACTTGCGCTTTAAATTTTGTGTGTGGAGTGATTGTTCCTGGTTTCGCTAATACTTGACCACGTTGTACTTCGTCACGAGAAACACCGCGAAGAAGCGCACCGATGTTGTCACCAGCTTCAGCTTGGTCAAGAAGCTTACGGAACATTTCAACACCTGTAACAGTTGTTGCTTTTGGCTCTTCAGAAAGACCGATGATTTCTACTTGGTCACCAACTTTTAAGATACCGCGCTCAACGCGACCTGTAGCAACTGTACCACGACCAGTGATTGAGAATACGTCCTCAACTGGCATCATGAATGGTTTGTCGATTTCGCGCTGTGGAGTTGGGATGTACTCATCAACAGCGTTCATAAGCTCGATGATTTTTTCTTCCCAAGCTGGATCTCCCTCAAGTGCTTTTAACGCAGAACCTTTAATTACAGGAACTTCGTCTCCAGGGAAGTCGTATTCAGATAATAGATCGCGAACTTCCATTTCAACAAGTTCTAAAAGTTCTTCGTCGTCTACCATGTCGCATTTGTTTAAGAATACAACGATGTAAGGTACGCCTACTTGGCGAGAAAGAAGAATGTGCTCACGAGTTTGTGGCATTGGACCGTCAGCAGCAGATACAACAAGGATCGCGCCGTCCATTTGCGCAGCACCTGTGATCATGTTTTTCACGTAGTCAGCGTGACCTGGGCAGTCAACGTGTGCATAGTGACGGTTGTCAGTTTCATACTCAACGTGTGCAGTTGAGATTGTAATTCCGCGCTCGCGCTCTTCTGGAGCAGCGTCGATTTGATCATACGCGCGTGCTTCTGCTTTACCTTGTTTCGCAAGAACTGTTGTGATTGCAGCTGTTAAAGTTGTTTTACCATGGTCAACGTGGCCGATTGTACCAATGTTGACGTGTGGTTTCGTGCGTTCGAATTTCGCTTTAGCCATTATAATATCCTCCTTAGTGTTTTTTTATAAGTATAGAATGCTCGGAAGTGAAAGTGCACAGCACGTCCACTTCCAAGTCTTACATAAGTATTTATACTTGAACAATGCTAGAAAATCAATTATTCACCTTTATTTTTTTTGATGATTTCCTCAGCAATGCTCTTCGGAACTTCTTCATAATGGTCAAATACCATTGTGAACGTTCCGCGACCTTGTGTATTTGAACGCAATGTAGTTGCGTATCCAAACATTTCAGAAAGTGGAACCATTGCGCGCACAACTTGTGCATTACCACGAGCTTCCATACCTTCGACGCGACCGCGACGAGAAGTGATGTCACCCATAATGTCACCTAAATATTCTTCAGGGACGATGACTTCTACTTTCATGATAGGCTCAAGCAATACAGGGTCACATTTTGCTGCTGCGTTTTTCAACGCCATTGAAGCAGCGATTTTGAACGCCATTTCGCTTGAGTCAACATCGTGGTAAGAACCGTCGAATAGCTTCGCTTTAATGTCGACAACTGGATATCCAGCAAGGACACCGTTTTGCATCGCATCTTCAAGACCTGCTTGGATTGCAGGGATGTATTCTCTCGGAACAACCCCACCAACGATCGCATTTTCGAATTCGAAGCCTTTTCCTTCTTCGTTTGGCGAGAACTCGATCCAAACGTGACCGTATTGACCGCGACCACCAGACTGGCGCACAAATTTACCTTCAACTTGTGCAGACTTACGGAATGTTTCGCGGTACGCAACTTGTGGAGCACCAACGTTTGCTTCGACTTTAAATTCGCGACGCATACGGTCAACGATAATATCAAGGTGAAGCTCACCCATACCTGCGATAATTGTTTGACCTGTTTCTTGGTCTGTCCATGCACGGAATGTTGGGTCTTCTTCTTGAAGTTTTTGTAACGCTGTGCTCATCTTATCTTGGTCAGCTTTTGACTTCGGTTCGATCGCGATTTGAATAACTGGTTCTGGGAATTGCATAGACTCCAAGATTACTGGGTCTTTTTCATCACACAAAGTATCACCAGTTGTTGTATCTTTTAAACCTACAGCTGCCGCAATGTCACCTGCATAAACTTGTGCAATTTCTTCGCGGTGGTTTGCGTGCATTTGTAGAATACGACCGATACGTTCACGCTTACGTTTTGTTGAGTTCAACACGTAAGAACCAGAGTTTAATGTACCTGAGTATACACGGAAGAACGTCAACTTACCAACGTAAGGGTCTGTCATAATTTTGAACGCTAACGCTGCAAATGGAGCATCGTCGCGCGCTTCACGAACTGTTTCTTCTTCTGTATCAGGAACAGTTCCTTTGATCGCAGGAATGTCGACTGGAGATGGTAAGTAGTCAACAACTCCGTCAAGCATTAATTGAACACCTTTGTTTTTGAATGCAGAACCACAGAATACAGGGAAGAATTGCACAGAAATTGTCGCTTTACGAATGGCAGCTTTTAATTCTTCATTCGTAATTTCTTCCCCTTCTAAATATTTCATCATTAATTCTTCATCAAGCTCTGCAACCGCTTCGATTAACTTACCGCGATATTCTTCTGCCATATCACGATAGTCTTCAGGAATCTCGATGCGCTCGATATTTTTTCCTAATTCATCGTGATAATGGTACGCGCACATTTCAACAAGATCAATGATACCTGTGAATTGATCTTCTGCACCAATCGGCAATTGAACAGGGTGCGCATTCGCTTGTAAACGTTCATGAAGCGTTTTAACAGAGTATAAGAAATCTGCGCCAATCTTGTCCATTTTGTTGACGAAAACGATACGTGGTACGCCGTATGTAGTCGCTTGGCGCCATACTGTTTCTGTTTGCGGCTCTACGCCTGATTGTGCGTCTAATACCGCGACTGCACCGTCTAATACACGCAGTGAACGCTCAACTTCTACCGTGAAGTCGACGTGTCCAGGTGTATCGATGATGTTAACGCGATGGCCTTTCCATTGAGCTGTTGTTGCCGCGGACGTAATTGTAATTCCGCGCTCTTGCTCTTGCTCCATCCAGTCCATCGTTGCTGCGCCCTCATGAACTTCACCGATTTTATGAACGCGTCCTGTGTAGAAAAGAATACGCTCTGTCGTTGTTGTTTTACCGGCGTCAATATGGGCCATGATTCCAATATTGCGAGTGTTTTCTAAGGAGAACTGTCTTGCCATATGGATTTTTTCTCCTTCCTTATAATGAAGTATCGTAATTTAATTTACATATAGGAATATAGGCGAATGAGCGATGGGCATGCTTTTTTAGTTTCAACCGCATCGCTCTCACCTATTCTTAATTTAACGAAAAAATTACCAACGATAGTGTGCAAACGCTTTGTTTGCTTCTGCCATTTTGTGTGTATCTTCGCGTTTTTTCACAGCTGCACCTGTGTTGTTTGCAGCATCCATGATTTCGTTCGCTAAACGCTCTTCCATCGTTTTTTCTCCACGAAGACGAGCGTAGTTAACGATCCAGCGAAGACCTAATGTTGTACGGCGCTCTGGGCGCACCTCAACAGGAACTTGATAGTTTGCACCACCAACACGGCGTGCGCGAACTTCAAGAACTGGCATAACGTTTTTCAACGCTTGCTCAAACACTTCCATTGGATCTTTACCTGTGCGCTCACGAATGATATCGAACGCTGTGTAAAGAATTTTTTGCGCTTTACCTCTTTTACCGTCAATCATAATTTTATTGATTAAACGTGTAACTAGCTTTGAATTGTAAATTGGATCTGGTAACACATCTCGTTTAGGAACCGGACCTTTACGTGGCATAGTTTTTCCTCCTTTCAGTAAAAATCAGCGAAAAATGATGCATGTTATTTCTTAGCTGCTTTTGGTTTTTTCGCACCGTATTTTGAACGACCTTGCATACGGTTCGCTACACCTGCAGTATCTAAAGCACCGCGAACGATGTGGTAACGTACCCCTGGTAAGTCTTTTACACGTCCACCGCGAATTAATACAACGCTGTGTTCTTGTAAGTTATGACCGATACCCGGGATGTAAGCAGTTACCTCGATACCATTAGATAAACGTACACGGGCATATTTACGAAGCGCGGAGTTTGGCTTCTTTGGTGTCATTGTACCTACACGTGTACATACTCCACGTTTTTGCGGAGAGTAAACAGTTGTTTGAACTTTTTTGAAGCTGTTATACCCTTTATTTAACGCAGGTGATTTAGATTTCACTACCTTTTTTGTACGACCTTTGCGTACAAGCTGGTTAATTGTAGGCATGGTAAGTTTCCTCCCTTCACAATTAAATTCAAGCCCACACATCCAGGTGGCTCATTTTTATGCAAAAACAAAGTTTTTGTAGTAAACCCACAAAAACAGTTTTTAACGAATGATTGCAACAGCCGCTGCTCCTACATCGATTTTGCATGCTTTTCCGAGCTTTTTCATCGAGTCGACTTTATAAACAGGCACATTCGCTACATTCGCAGCTTCGATCACTTTGTCAATGATCGCTTTATCCGCATCTTCTGCGATCACAAGTTCATGTACCTTTCCATCTTTCAGAGCTCGTACTGTTTGTTTTGTTCCTACGATAATTTGTTTAGCCTGTGCGACTTTTTCATAAGACACGTAACATATCCTCCAAAGTGACAGGTTTTCGGAACACCTTTATTATGCTATCACTTTCTGAGAGCTATGTCAACTATATTTTTTCAACCTATTGCTAGCGAATGATGCTAGCAATAGGTTGACCGTTATTTTGTTGTCACAGCATCTTCATCTTTTGTTGTTTTAATGACCGGTTTTACTTTGCGATAGCGTGCCATTCCTGTTCCTGCTGGAACAAGTTTACCAATAATGACGTTCTCTTTTAATCCGAGCAATTCGTCGCGTTTTCCTTTGATCGCTGCATCCGTTAAGACGCGTGTCGTTTCTTGGAATGATGCCGCAGACAAGAACGAGTCTGTTTCAAGCGACGCTTTCGTAATTCCAAGCAATACTGGGCGAGCTGTTGCTGGACGTTTCCCTTCCATCAACACTTTCGCATTCGCATCCGTAAATTGATGGATGTCAAGCAACGTTCCTGGCAACAAGTCCGTATCCCCTGCGTCAATGACGCGAACTTTTCGAAGCATTTGGCGAACCATCACTTCGATATGTTTATCGCTAATTTCTACCCCTTGCATGCGGTATACTTTTTGCACTTCGCGCAACAAGTACTCTTGAACAGCATTCATATCTTTGACTCTCAATAGTTCTTTCGGGTCAATCGAACCTTCTGTTAGTTCTTGACCACGTTCAACCTTCTGTCCTTCTTGTACTTTGAGACGTGCGCTATAAGGGGCTGTATACGTACGCGTCTCGACTTCACCTTGGATGACGATCTCACGTTGACGATCACGCGTTTCATTAACGGCCACAACAACACCATCAATTTCTGAAATGACCGCTTGCCCTTTCGGATTACGCGCCTCAAACAATTCTTGTACGCGCGGTAAACCTTGTGTAATATCGTCTCCTGCTACCCCACCTGTGTGGAACGTACGCATTGTCAGCTGTGTACCCGGCTCACCGATCGATTGTGCTGCGATAATACCAACCGCTTCACCAACTTCCACTTCTGCACCAGTTGCCAAGTTGCGTCCGTAACATTTTTTACATACACCATGACGTGTATTACATGTAAATGCCGAACGAATCCACACTTCTTCAATGCCAGCTTTTACAATAGCATTTGCGATATCTTCTGTAATCATTTCATTTTCACGCACAAGCACTTCGCCTGTTTCCGGATGTTTCACCGTTTTGCGCGCGTAACGTCCAACGAGACGCTCTTCAAGCTTCACAATCACTTCTGTACCGTCTTTTAACGCACGAATTAACGTACCGCGGTCTGTACCGCAATCGTCTTCACGAATAATGACGTCTTGTGCAACGTCAACGAGACGACGTGTTAAATAACCAGAGTCAGCTGTTTTTAACGCTGTATCAGCAAGACCTTTACGCGCTCCGTGGGTCGAAATAAAGTACTCAAGTACCGTTAATCCTTCACGGAACGAAGATTTAATCGGAAGCTCGATAATACGTCCTGCTGGGTTCGCCATTAATCCGCGCATACCTGCAAGCTGCGTAAAGTTCGATGCGTTACCGCGGGCTCCTGAGTCGCTCATCATGAAAATTGGATTTCGTTTATCAAGCGACTCCATTAAGCGGCCTTGAATTTTATCTTTTGCCGCACTCCAAATTGAAATGACACGTTCATAACGCTCTTCATCCGTAATTAAACCGCGTCTAAATTGTTTTAATACCGTATCAACTTTCGCTTGCGCCTCTTCTAAAATTTCTTGTTTTTCCGGCAAGACAACAATGTCAGCTACACCGATTGTGATACCTGCTTTTGTTGAGTATTTAAAGCCAAGGTCTTTCATACGGTCAAGCATTTTAGACGTTTCTGTAATTTTGAAACGTTTAAATACTTCCGCAATGATGTTACCAAGAATTTTCTTCTTAAACGGCGGAACGAGTTCGCGTTTGCGAATTTCTTCTTTCACGTTCACACCTTTATCAAGGAAATATTTATCTGGTGTTCGTTCTTCAATGTTTTCTTGCGTCGGTTCATTAATATATGGGAATGACTTCGGCAAAATTTCATTGAAGATTAACTTTCCGACAGTCGTTACAAGCAACTTATTATTTTGCTCTTCTGTAAACGTTTCGTTTTTCAGCGAACTTGCATGGACCGCAATACGTGTATGCAGGTGAACATAACCGTTATGGTAAGCCAGCAACGCCTCATCCGTATCTTTAAACACCATTCCTTCACCGACTGCACCTTCACGTTCCATCGTTAAATAGTAGTTTCCTAAAACCATGTCTTGTGAAGGAGTAACAACTGGTTTTCCGTCTTTCGGGTTTAAAATATTTTGCGCCGCAAGCATCAGTAGACGTGCTTCAGCTTGTGCCTCTGCCGAAAGCGGTACGTGCACAGCCATTTGGTCGCCGTCAAAGTCTGCGTTATAGGCAGTACATACAAGCGGATGCAAGCGGATTGCACGACCTTCTACAAGCGTCGGCTCAAACGCTTGAATGCCAAGACGGTGAAGCGTTGGTGCACGGTTTAATAGCACTGGGTGTTCTTTAATGACAGACTCTAAAACATCCCAAACTTCTGGGTGCACGCGCTCAATTTTCCGCTTCGCACTTTTAATGTTGTGCGCTAAGCCGCGTTCCACTAATTCTTTCATAACAAACGGCTTAAACAATTCAAGCGCCATTTCTTTTGGCAAGCCGCATTGATACATTTTTAAGTTCGGGCCGACGACGATAACGGAACGACCAGAATAGTCAACGCGCTTACCGAGCAAGTTTTGACGGAAACGACCTTGCTTTCCTTTTAACATATGGGAAAGCGATTTAAGCGGACGATTTCCTGGTCCTGTGACCGGGCGGCCACGACGACCGTTATCAATTAGCGCATCAACCGCTTCTTGAAGCATTCGTTTTTCGTTTTGAACAATAATGTTCGGCGCCCCAAGGTCTAATAGACGTTTTAAGCGGTTGTTTCGGTTAATGACTCGACGATATAAGTCGTTTAAGTCAGATGTCGCAAAACGTCCGCCATCTAACTGTACCATCGGACGCAACTCCGGCGGAATGACCGGAAGCACATCTAATACCATCCACGATGGGTCGTTACCAGAGTTACGGAACGCTTCAAGCACTTCAAGACGTTTAATCGTGCGAGCACGACGTTGTCCTTGTGCTGTTTTTAGTTCTTCTTTTAACGTCTCTACTTCTTTTTCAAGATCGATATCTTGTAACAGTTTTTTAATCGCCTCTGCACCCATTGAAGCTTGGAATGAATTTCCGTACTTCTCGCGATATGCGCGATACTCTTTTTCAGAAAGCAATTGTTTCTTTTCTAATGGCGTATCGCCTGGATCCGTCACGACGTAAGATGCAAAGTAAATGACTTCTTCTAGCGCACGAGGGGACATGTCTAAGACAAGTCCCATGCGGCTAGGAATTCCTTTAAAGTACCAAATATGTGAAACAGGGGCTGCTAGTTCAATATGACCCATGCGCTCACGGCGAACTTTTGCACGTGTCACTTCAACACCGCATCGGTCACAAACGACACCTTTATAACGAACGCGCTTATATTTTCCGCAATGACATTCCCAGTCTTTTGTCGGACCAAAAATGCGTTCGCAAAACAGACCATCTTTTTCTGGTTTTAATGTTCGATAGTTAATCGTTTCTGGTTTTTTAACTTCACCATACGACCAAGAACGAATTTTCTCGGGTGAAGCGAGTCCGATCTTCATATATTCAAACTTATTTACATCTAACAAGGGGCCTACCTCCCTTTTAATATCCAGGTTTTACCCTTATGTCCAAACGCTATTCTTTTACAACAACGCCTTCATCTTCTTTGGCTGACTCATCTGTAGGTGGGATGATGTCAACTGGTTGAACGTCATCATCTTCCCCGAAGTTTTCCATGCTAATTTCTTTTTCATCGCTTGATAACACTGTTACGTCCATACCTAAGCTTTGTAGCTCTTTAATTAATACTTTGAAAGATTCAGGAACGCCTGGTTCTGGAACGTTTTCACCTTTCACGATCGCTTCGTACGTTTTCACACGACCAACCACGTCGTCTGATTTGACAGTTAAAATTTCTTGCAATGTGTAAGCTGCACCGTATGCTTCAAGCGCCCATACTTCCATCTCACCGAAACGCTGACCACCAAACTGCGCTTTTCCGCCGAGCGGTTGTTGCGTAACAAGTGAATATGGACCTGTCGAGCGAGCATGTAACTTATCGTCAACCATGTGCGCGAGCTTAATCATATACATAATACCGACAGAAACACGATTATCAAACGGCTCTCCTGTGCGTCCGTCATATAAAACTGTTTTCGCATCGCGCGCCATTCCTGCCTCTTCTAACGTTGCCCATACATCTTCTTCACGAGCACCGTCAAATACAGGTGAAGCGACATGAAGGCCTAGCTTTCTCGCCGCCATTCCGAGATGCAACTCGAGCACTTGCCCGATATTCATACGCGAAGGTACGCCTAGCGGGTTTAACATGATATCAACTGGTGTACCATCTGGTAAAAACGGCATGTCTTCCTCAGGTAAAATGCGCGAAATAACACCTTTATTTCCGTGGCGACCTGCCATTTTGTCACCTTCAGAAATTTTCCGTTTTTGTACAATATACACACGAACAAGCTGGTTCACACCTGGCGGCAACTCATCGCCATCTTCGCGAGTAAACACTTTGACATCAAGAACGATTCCGCCTCCACCGTGCGGTACGCGTAAAGACGTATCTCGAACTTCACGCGCCTTCTCACCGAAAATCGCATGAAGTAATCGTTCTTCAGCTGTTAATTCCGTAACCCCTTTTGGTGTTACTTTTCCAACGAGCAAGTCGCCATCTTTTACTTCTGCACCGATGCGTACAATCCCGCGCTCATCTAGATTGCGAAGCGCGTCTTCACCGACGTTCGGAATATCGCGCGTAATTTCCTCTGGACCGAGCTTCGTATCGCGCGCTTCAGATTCGTATTCCTCGATATGAATGGACGTATATACATCGTCTTTAACGAGACGCTCGCTCATAATAATCGCATCTTCGTAGTTGTATCCGTCCCATGTCATAAACGCAACAAGCACGTTGCGACCAAGCGCTAATTCACCTTTTTCCATCGATGGACCGTCGGCTAAAATTTCACCCTTCTCAACGATATCTCCAGCCTTAACGATCGGGCGTTGATTGTAGCACGTTCCTTGGTTTGAACGAACAAACTTCAACAGACGATATTTATCTAAGTCACCTTTGACTTCTTTTCCATCGACTTCGATTAAACGGCGTACCCAAATTTCTTTCGCCTCGACTCGCTCAACAATTCCGCGATGCTTACAAATAACTGCTGCTCCGGAATCTTTCGCTGCGACATATTCCATTCCTGTACCGACGATTGGCGCCTCTGGCTGCATAAGCGGAACAGCTTGACGTTGCATGTTCGCACCCATAAGCGCACGGTTCGAGTCATCGTTTTCTAAGAACGGAATGCACGCTGTCGCCACCGACACAACTTGTTTTGGAGAAACGTCTACATAGTCGACACGATCTCGCTTAACAACGATGTTTTCACCACGGAAGCGAGCAACAACGTTTTCTTCTAAAAATGTTCCATCTTCCGCAATCGGAACGTTCGCTTGGGCAACGACGTAATTATCTTCCTCATCCGCCGTTAAATAGTCAATTTGATTCGTTACTTTCCCTGTTTCAGGATCGACGCGGCGATAAGGAGTTTCAATAAAGCCAAATTTATTCACTTTCGCATATGTGGAAAGCGAGTTAATCAATCCGATGTTCGGACCTTCTGGCGTTTCGATTGGACACATGCGTCCATAGTGCGAGTAGTGAACGTCACGCACTTCAAAGCCTGCGCGTTCACGCGTTAAACCACCTGGACCAAGGGCAGAAAGACGACGTTTATGTGTCAATTCTGCAAGCGGGTTTGTTTGATCCATAAATTGCGATAACTGCGAGCTTCCGAAAAACTCTTTAATAGCCGCAATGACTGGACGAATATTAATGAGTTGCTGTGGTGTAATTGTGTTTGTATCTTGAATGGACATCCGTTCACGAACGACGCGCTCCATGCGCGAAAGTCCGATTCGGAATTGATTTTGCAGCAACTCGCCAACAGAACGAAGTCGGCGATTTCCTAAATGGTCGATATCGTCTGTATCACCGACTCCATGCAATAAGTTAAAGAAGTAGCTAATAGATGCAATAATATCTGCAGGTGTAATATGTTTTACCGTTTCTGGAATATATCCATTACTAATGACCGTGATGACTTTTTCGCCATCTGGATCGTTTGGAGCGTAAATTTTGATTGCTTGCAAAGCAAATTCATCTTCGACAACGCCCCCAAGCGGTTGGTATTTACGCATACCAATCCCTTTTTCAAGCTCAGGTAAAATGCGATCGAGCGTTCTCCGATCGAGAACCGTTCCTTTCTCAGCAATCACTTCACCCGTTTCCGGATGAACGAGCGTCTCCGCTAAACGTTGACCAAATAAACGGTTTTTAATATGGAGCTTTTTGTTAATTTTATAACGACCAACACTTGCTAAATCATATCGTTTTGGATCAAAGAAACGAGAGATGAGCAAGCTTTTTGCGTTTTCAACGGTAGGCGGCTCCCCTGGACGTAACCGTTCATAAATTTCAAGCAACGCTTTTTCTGTACTTTCTGTATTGTCTTTTTCTAACGTATTACGAATATACTCATTATCACCAAGTAAATCGACAATCTCTTGGTCCGAGCCAAAGCCTAACGCTCGTAATAATACGGTTACAGGCAACTTACGCGTACGATCAATGCGAACGTAAACAACGTCTTTTGCATCTGTTTCGTATTCAAGCCATGCACCGCGGTTCGGAATAACAGTAGCCGTAAAGCCACGTTTTCCGTTTTTATCTACTTTTCCGCTGTAATATACGCTCGGTGAACGAACAAGCTGAGAAACGATAACACGTTCAGCACCATTAATAATGAATGTGCCCGTTTCTGTCATTAATGGGAAGTCTCCCATAAATACGTCTTGTTCTTTTACTTCACCTGTTTCTTTATTGATTAAGCGTACTTTCACCCGAAGCGGTGCTGCGTATGTAACATCGCGTTCTTTTGACTCTTCTACAGAGTACTTCGGCTCTCCTAAGCTGTAATCAATAAATTCTAGTGACAAATTTCCTGTAAAATCTTCGATCGGTGAAATGTCTTGAAACATTTCACGCAATCCTTCGTCGAGAAACCACTGGTAAGAAGAAGTTTGAATTTCGATTAAGTTCGGTAACTCCAACACTTCACTAATGCGCGCATAACTTCTTCGTTGGCGGTGTCGTCCGTATTGAACTAGTTGACCTGTCAACTGATTCACCCCTCAAATCAAACATTAATAACTTGTCATCAGACAAAAAAGAAATGGTTTCTTATAAGAAAACCACATGTTTGACCTATTATATATTTTATAAGTTTTTCCTTTAAAACTAAAATTATACATACATACACAGCATACGTAAACTAAAAAAAATACACATTTAGCATTTTATAATGGTACCATACACAAAATTGAGCGTCAAGCTTTTTGTGCTCGAATAATAAAGTAACCTTTTTTCTTTTCCACAACATCAACTTCATCAAAAATCGTTTTTAACTTTTCTAATGCAGATGGAGCCCCTTGCTTCTTTTGAATGACAACCCATAACTGTCCGCCAGAAAGCAAGTAGTTTGCACTTTGTTCAAAAATCGAATGGACGACTGCTTTTCCAGCACGAATCGGTGGGTTTGTCACAATGGCAGCAAACGTTCCTTCTACTCGCTGAAATAAATCACTTATGTAAATTCGTGCATTTTCAATACCGTTTTGCTGTTTGTTTTTCTTCGCTAGTTCGATTGCTCGCTCATTTACATCGATCATATGCACAGTTCGATGCGGGAAATCTTTCGCTAGCGCTAAACCGATCGGTCCATATCCACAACCTACATCGAGAATATTTCCTTGCACATTCGGTTCAACAAATGTTTCAATTAGCAATCGCGAACCGAAGTCCACTTCTTTTTTTGAAAATACACCTTGATCGACCGTAAACAAAAACTGATGACCTCGCAACATATACGCCCATTGAAAAGGCTTACTTTCTACCGTTGGCCGTTCAGTATAGTAGTGATCACCCATCGTCTTCACCTCTCTTTTCTTCATTGTAAACGAACGAACATAAAAACACAAAGAAGCTCGCTACTACGAGCGAGCCTCTTTACATCATTACTTAATTTCAACTTTCGCGCCAGCTTCTTCAAGTTTCGCTTTAATTTCTTCAGCTTCTTCTTTAGAAACGCCTTCTTTAACTGGCTTTGGAGTGTTGTCTACTAAGTCTTTTGCTTCTTTTAAGCCAAGACCAGTAAGCTCACGCACAACTTTGATAACTTTGATTTTTTGTGCGCCGCCATCTGCAAGGATAACATCGAATTCAGTTTTTTCTTCAGCAGCAGCACCAGCAGCAGCACCGCCAGCAACTACTACAGGAGCAGCAGCAGTTACACCAAACTCTTCTTCAATTGCTTTTACTAAGTCGTTTAATTCTAAAACAGTCATATTTTTAACCGCTTCAATGATTTGTTCTTTAGTCATGATCGATCTTCCTCCTTAATGTTTTAATTTTAGGCGATTTGTAAATTAAGCACCTTGTTCTTCTTTTTTCTCAGCAACTGCTTTTGTAAC
Source organism: Anoxybacillus sp. EFIL (assembly GCF_013096955.1). Classification (NCBI taxonomy): domain Bacteria; kingdom Bacillati; phylum Bacillota; class Bacilli; order Caryophanales; family Anoxybacillaceae; genus Anoxybacillus; species Anoxybacillus sp. EFIL. Next base: position 37,722 of record NZ_SDLH01000012.1, read on the forward strand.
AAGAGCGAAGTTGCGGATTGGTGCTTGAAGAACGCTAAGCAACATAGAGAGCAAGCCTTCGCGAGACGGAAGCTCTGCAAGCGCCTTAACTTCTTCAAATGTCGCTACGTTACCTTCGATGATACCTGCTTTAATTTTTAACGCATCGTTCTTTTTCGCGAATTCGTTTAAAATTTTCGCAGGAGCAACGACATCATCATTGCTGAATGCGATCGCATTCGGACCTGTTAACGTTTCATCTAAACCTTCTAAACCTAACTCAGCAACAGCACGGCGAGTTAATGTGTTTTTGTACACTTTGAACTCAATCCCTGCTTCGCGAAGTTGCTTACGAAGTTCTGTAACTTGCGCGACATTTAAGCCACGGTAATCAACGATGATCGTTGATTTGCTCGCACGAAGCTTTTCAGCAATCTCCGCTACTAACTGCTGCTTTTGTTCAAGTACGCTGCTCATGTCAACACCTCCTGTAGAAGTTGAGTTTCAACACCACTTATACCGTCCAATGAAAAACCTCCATGTCAACGTAGACATGGAGGCCCCTGAAAGTGCACGCATGCACTTATTTATCAGTTTCAACACCTCGGTAGGAAATTAAGCCTGCTTGAGGCACCTACTGTCTACGGTACAAATGATATTCGCTTTTCAAACAATGAATATTGTACTAAAGCGTTTCTAAAAAGTCAAGATCTATATTAGCGCGCAACAGCAACAGTAGAAGGATCCACTTTCACACCAGGACCCATTGTTGAAGCAACTGTTACATTTTTCACGTATGTGCCCTTCGCTGCTGCTGGCTTCACTTTCAAGATTGTTTCGTAAATTGTTGTGAAGTTTTCTACTAATTTTTCTGTATCAAACGATACTTTACCGATCGGCACATGGATGTTTCCAGCTTTGTCAACGCGATATTCCACTTTACCAGCTTTAATTTCGTTGACTGCTTTCGCCACATCAAATGTAACTGTTCCTGTTTTAGGGTTTGGCATTAATCCTTTCGGTCCTAAAATACGACCGATTTTACCAACTTCACCCATCATATCAGGAGTTGCGACGATGACATCAAACTCAAACCAACCTTGTTGAATTTTGTTGATGTAATCTGTATCGCCTACATAATCTGCACCAGCTGCTTCAGCTTCTTTCGCTTTTTCACCTTTCGCAAGCACTAGCACGCGGCGAACTTTACCTGTACCGTGCGGCAATACAACTGCACCACGGATTTGTTGGTCCGCTTTCTTCGGATCGACTCCTAAACGGAAAGCAACTTCTACTGTTGCGTCAAATTTCGCAACATTTGTCTTCTTCACTAATTCGATTGCTTCTTGCACATTATATGCTTTTGAGCGATCAATTAATTTCGCTGCCTCTAAGTAGCGTTTTCCTCTTTTTGGCATGTTTTATTTCCTCCTTTTTGTGGTTTTAACGGAAAGACCTCCCACGAATAAAGGTTGCGAAAACTATATAGTCCGCTTCCGCAACCTTCTCCAGCCAGATTAGTCTTCGATGACGATACCCATGCTGCGCGCTGTTCCTTCGATCATGCGCATAGCTGCTTCAATGCTCGCCGCGTTTAAGTCTGGCATTTTTGTTTCAGCAATCTCGCGAACTTTGTCGCGCTTTACTGTTGCCACTTTATTACGGTTTGGCTCACCAGAACCAGACTCGATACCAGCCGCTTTCTTCAGTAATACAGCAGCAGGTGGAGTTTTCGTAATAAATGTAAATGAACGGTCTTCATATACCGTAATTTCAACAGGAATAATTAAACCTGCTTGATCAGCTGTACGAGCGTTGAATTCTTTACAGAATCCCATGATGTTAACACCAGCTTGACCTAATGCTGGACCGACTGGTGGTGCTGGATTCGCTTTCCCTGCAGGAATTTGCAATTTGACAACTTTAATTACTTTTTTAGCCACGAGACACACCTCCTTAAGTCCGTGATGTGGTATTAGGGATGTTCCCTCCCACTCCATATATGAAAACAATCATCGCATTCGTCTCAATGATTGAGACATACTGACCTTAAAATATTATCACTTTTCTTTCCTATTTGCAAGTTGTTTACTATTATATTTTTTCGATTTGCGAAAAGTCAAGTTCTACCGGTGTTTCACGTCCGAACATATCAACAAGCACGGTTACTTTTTGTTTTTCCATCTCAATCTCTTGAATCGTTCCAACAAAATTTGCGAACGGTCCTTCTTTAATGCGAACCGCTTCATTCAATTCAAAATCAAATTCTAACTCAATCAAGTCGACACCCATTCGTTTTAAAATTGCCGAAACTTCTTCTTCGAGAAGCGGGGTCGGTTTTGATCCAGCGCCAGCTGAACCAACGAATCCTGTTACCCCCGGCGTATTGCGGACAACGTACCAAGAATCGTCTGTCATAATCATTTCTACAAGCACGTAACCCGGGAATACTTTCTTTTTAACAACTTTCTTTTTGCCGCCCTTTGTGTCTGTTTCTTCTTCTTCAGGCACGACGACACGAAAAATTTTATCTTGCATACCCATCGATTCAACGCGCTTTTCTAAGTTCGTTTTTACTTTATTCTCATAACCTGAATACGTATGAATAACATACCAATTCTTTTCCATTAGCTGGGACGATACCGTCCTTCCCTCCCTAAACAAATCTTTTTTAGGCAAAATAAAAACCCGTTACCGGGCTTTATTTCTGTTTGTTATCTTCCATTATACCATGGATATACTAGTCCTATTCAAGTATAAAACGAACTAACTCTGAAATTCCTAAATCGACAACCGCAAAAAATATAGTGAAAAATGCAACTGTCGCTAAAACAGTAATCGTATAATTCACTAGTTCTTTTCGTTTCGGCCAGCTGACTTTTTTCATTTCGCGAACAACTTCGCGGAAAAATTTCGTTACTCGTTGCATATAAAACCCTCCAACGTCTCGGGATCATCAACTACTTTGTTTCACGGTGAATCGTATGCGTATTGCATGTTTTACAAAACTTCTTCATCTCAAGTCGTTCATGGTGTTGCGCCACATTTTTCATCGTTGAATAATTTCTGTTTAAACATTGGCTACACGCTAAAATTACTTTTTTGCGCATACGTTTTCCTCCGATATACTACGTCTTAAAAACTGTATCACACAATATTTTTTTATGTCAATATTATAAACGAATCCCTTGAATTTCTACATACTTTTCAAGCTTGCGTTTTACGCGTTGCAACGCGTTGTCAATCGATTTCACATGGCGATTGAGCTCTTCAGAAATTTCTTGATATGATCGACCCTCTAAATAAAGAAGAAGCACTTTCCGCTCTAAATCGCTAAGCAGTTCAGTCATTTTTTCTTCAATATGATCGAACTCTTCGCGATTAATGATTAACTCTTCAGGATTTGTTATTTTCGTTCCCGAAAGAACGTCCATTAATGTACGGGCAGAATCATCTTCGTAAATCGGCTTGTCCAATGAAACATAACAATTAAGCGGAATATGTTTTTGGCGCGTAGCCATTTTTATCGCTGTAATCATTTGCCTCGTGATGCACAGCTCGGCAAACGCCTTGAACGATGACTGCTTATCTTCTTTAAAATCTCGGATCGCTTTATATAATCCGATCATTCCTTCTTGTACAATATCTTCGCGATCTGCACCGACTAAAAAATATGAACGTGCTTTCGCTCGGACAAAATTTTTATACTTATGAATTAAATAGTCAAGCGCCTCACTATCACCTTGATGCACAAGTTCTACAATCGTTTCATCTTCTAGTTGTTCATAACGGCTTTGTTGTTTTTCATTTGCATTCGCGCTCACGCCGATCCCCCCGCCCTGCACATGGATAAAAGTATTATACAGTACATTTTTTTACAGGGTCAATCGTTCATTTTTCCCCTCTTCGCCATTTTTCGAAAATTTTTGCGACTTCATCTGTCAGAGGAATTTTTGATATCGGCTTTTTTTGTTGAATATGCTTGACGTTGCTTGAAATATTTCGCTGCACCGCATCCACCTCAATGAGTAGCTCTCGTGCTGATTTGCGCAACGCCCCTTGACCAAAAATCGCCCATTGTTCTGTATAATCTGATGTAGCCACGTATACTTTCGTCCGAACTTTTTGGAGCGACTTTGCCAATTTCTCGATATGTTCATCTGCGGTTTCATTTTCTTTTGTGAAAATGACTTCTACTTGATGATCGACATATTTTTTTGTTGTTCCTTGTACGAGGTGTGCGTCAAAAACAATAATCACTTTACAGCCGGTAAATGCTTGATACTCCGCCATTCTCTCGACAAGTCGATCGCGCGCCAAAGCTAAATCTACATCCCGTAGTTCTCGCAATTCCGGCCAAGCACCGATGATGTTGTAGCCATCAACGATTAAAATATCCATCTTACTCACCTAATGGATGACGTTTTCGATACACCTCATACATTAACAAGCTAGCCGCAACGGAAGCATTTAACGATGTAACATGTCCAACCATCGGCAAGCGAACGAGCACATCGCACTTATCGCGTAATAAACGGCTTATTCCTTTTCCTTCACTACCAATGACTAACGCTAACGGGATGACCCCGTCTAGTTGGCGATAATCTTCATTTCCTTTTGCATCCGTTCCAAAAATCCAAACTCCCCGATCTTTCAATTCATCTACTGTTCGTGCTAAGTTCGTGACACGCGCAACAGGAACATGTTCAATTGCACCCGTTGACGCTTTTGCGACTGTTGCGGTCAAACCGACCGAACGACGCTTCGGAATAATAATGCCATGAGCACCTACTGCATCAGCCGTTCGCATAATGGATCCTAAATTGTGTGGATCTTCAAGTTCGTCTAAAATGATAAAAAGTGGTGCCTCTCCACGTTCTTCGGCTTTTTTGAACAAGTCATCTACGTCGTAGTATCGATATGCCGCAACTTGCGCAATGACCCCTTGATGATTCCCTTCGCTTAACTGGTCCATCTTTTTTTTAGGAACGTATTGCACCGTAATTCCCATCTCTTTAGCAAGCTGGATAATCGGCTGCATTTGACCGCGTTGCGAACCTTCAGCAATCCATATTTTATTCATTTCTCGTCCGGATTTTAATGCTTCCAATACCGGGTTTTTACCGATAATGAGATCCATGCGTTAAATCCCCCTTTCCTCATCATTGTGTTGTACATCAAACACCCATTGCATTAATTGATGAAGCCTCTCTTCATTCCCATTTAGAAAATGGTAGCCAATTAATGCTTCAAACCCTGTACTTTGACGATACGTTTGTACGTCTGTATTTTTCGGAGTGCTCACAGATTTTGCATTACGTCCACGTCGAACAACAGCAATTTCTTGCTCAGATAATTGATTGTGATTCAGCAACCATTGCAACACTTTCGCTTGTGCTTTAGCACAAACATACGTTTTTGCTAAGTTGTGTAAATCGTTTGGTTTTACTTTTCCTAAGGCAAGGAGATGATGCCGTACGAATAACTCGTATACGGCATCACCAATGTAAGCTAACGTTAAACCGTTTAACTGTTGAAAATCTTTAATTTTAGGAAACAAGTGCAACATTGTTTTATCCTCTTCTCCATCTCGTTCCTTGTGGTGTATCTTCTAAAATGATGTTTTTCGCCTTTAGTTCATCACGAATGCGGTCAGCTAAAGCGAAATCGCGATTTTTCCTTGCTTCAATTCGCTGTTGAATGAGCGCTTCAATTTCTTCATCAAGCAATTCATCTTGTTTTAAAGAAAGACCAAGGACATCAAAAAGCTGTTCAAATTGTTGTAAAAACTTTTGAAGAACCGCTTGAGAGGTATGCTTCTCCATCAAATATACGTTCGCTTGTTTAGCTAGTTCAAACAAAACCGCGATCCCGTTTGCTGTGTTAAAATCATCATCCATTTCGCGAATAAATTCGTTTTTTAACTCCTCAATTTTCGCTAACCACTGTTCATCATTTGTCGTTAAATTTGTACTGCTTTCTAAACGATGTTTTACATTCGCATACGCTGTCTTTAGACGTTCTAACCCACTTTTTGCACTGTCAAGCAACGGTTGGCTATAGTTAATTGGATGACGATAATGAACCGAAAGCATGAAGAAACGCAACACTTGCGGATCAACTTGCTGAATAATGTCATGCACTAAAATAAAGTTTCCAAGCGACTTTGACATTTTTTCATTATCGATATTAATGTAGCCATTATGCAACCAATATTTCGCAAAAACTTTCCCTGTTAACGCTTCCGATTGGGCAATTTCATTCTCATGGTGCGGGAACGTTAAATCTTGCCCACCGGCATGAATGTCAATCGTATCTCCTAAATATTTACGCGCCATGGCTGAACATTCAATATGCCATCCTGGTCGACCTTTCCCCCATGGACTATCCCAGTAAATTTCCCCTTCTTTTGCTGCTTTCCATAACGCAAAATCAAGAGGATCTTCTTTTTTCTCCCCAACCTCAATACGAGCGCCTGATTTTAATTCGTCAATCGATTGATGCGATAGTTTCCCGTAATCAGAGAAGCGACGTGTGCGATAATATACATCGCCGTCAACTTCGTACGCATATCCTTTTTCGATGAGCTGTTCAATAAATTCAATGATCGTATCAATGTTTTCTGTCACACGAGGATGAACATCTGCCTTTTTGCAACCAAGCGCTGTAATATCTTCGAAATACGCTTCAATAAACCGCTCTGCAATGGTCGGTACATCTTCTCCTAGTTCTCTTGCCGCTCGAATAAGTTTATCGTCTACATCGGTAAAATTAGAAACATATTGGACTTCATACCCACGAAATTGTAAGTAGCGGCGAATAGTATCAAATACAATAGCCGGACGGGCATTGCCAATATGAATATAGTTATATACTGTCGGTCCGCACACATACATTTTTACTTTATTTGGTTCTAATGGGATAAACGGTTCCTTTTTTCGCGTTAACGTATTATACACTTGAATGCTCATGGTTCACCGTTCCTTTCTTTAGTTCTTCTAATTGTGTTTTTAGTTGCTCGATTTCTGCTTCTAACTCTTTAAAACGATCTGCAATTGGATCCGGTAAATCACAATGATTTAAATCTTTATTGACACGCACTCCATTTTGTACAACGACACGCCCTGGAATGCCGACAACCGTTGAGTTCGGTGGTACATCTTTCAACACAACCGAACCGGCCCCAATTTTACTATTCTCCCCAATAGTAATGGAACCAAGCACTTTCGCACCGGTTGCAATCAAGCAGTTATCTTTAATCGTCGGATGACGTTTTCCTTTTTCTTTACCGGTTCCACCGAGTGTGACACCTTGATACACCGTTACGTTATCACCAATTTCACACGTTTCCCCGATGACAACTCCCATGCCGTGATCGATGAAAAAGCGGCGACCAATTTTTGCCCCCGGGTGAATTTCAATGCCGGTAAAAAAGCGGCTAATTTGTGAAATAAGGCGAGCTAAAAAGTAAAATTTTCGCTTATAAAGCGCATGTGCAATGCGATGTGCCCAAATCGCATGTAACCCAGAATACGTTAAAATAACTTCTAAATAACTTCTTGCTGCTGGATCTTGTTCGAAAATCACTTCAATGTCTTCTTTTAATGTTTTAAACATGCTGTTCCCCCCTTTGTTATCTTCTAAATAAAAAACGTCTCTGTGTACGATGACACAGAGACGCTTCATTAGCGCGGTTCCACTCTGTTTAGCCAAAAGGCTCACTCTTGCCCTTATAACGGAAGGGAATCCGCTCCATTCTACTGCAGAACGTCTCTGGTTCGAAAGGAGGCTCCGAGGTGCATTTCAAAAGAATCGAGCATAAACCACTTCCAGCCAAGGTGGTTCTCTCTGACATGCTGACTCTTTTTACTTCTCCTCATCGACGCTTTCACCGATATGACTTACACCTATTTTATTATATAGACAAAGAAATGTTAACCGATCAATTTCGCTAATCGGGACATAACCGTTTCTTTTCCGAGCAAACGAATAGCCTCTGGAAGTTCTGGACCGTGCGTTTGCCCTGTTACTGCTACACGGATCGGCATAAATAAGTTTTTCCCTTTTTGTCCCGTTTCCTTTTGTACCGCTTTAATTGCCGCTTTAATGTGATCACTATCAAACGTTGCGAGCTGCTCCACTTGCTCATAAAATGCTTTTAACACAAGCGATACTTGCTCGCCATCTAAAACAGCCTTTGCTTCTTCATCATACTCGATTTCTTGCTTAAAGAACAACTCTGATAACTGAACAATTTCGGCACCGTAACTCATTTGCTCTTGGTATAGCGCAATTAAATCACGAGCCCACTGTTTTTGTTCATCGGTCATTTGTTCTGGCAAGCGCCCCGCTCGAATTAAATGAGGAAGCGATAATTCAACTAGTCGATCTAAATCAAGCTTTTTAATATATTGGTTGTTCATCCATGTCAGTTTCTGCTTATCAAACATCGATGGAGATTTTGATAAGCGTGAAACATCAAAAATGCGAATAAGTTCTTCTTTTGAGAAAATCTCCTCTTCTCCTTCAGGAGACCAGCCCAACAGCGCAAAAAAGTTAAACATCGCTTCTGGTAAATATCCAAGCTCTTTATATTGGGAAACGAATTGAATAATTGACTCATCGCGCTTTGATAATTTTTTGCGATTTTCATTCACAATAAGCGTTAAATGTGCGTATTTTGGTGGCTCCCAACCGAAATATTCATATACCATTAACTGTTTCGGCGTGTTCGATAAATGCTCTTCGCCGCGAAATACATGTGTGATTTTCATTAAATGATCATCAATCACGACAGCGAAGTTATACGTTGGGATACCGTTCGCTTTTACGATGACCCAATCACCGATATCTTTCGATTCAAAAGATACTCGACCGCGCACCATATCTTCAAATTCATATACTTTTCCTTCTGGTACTTTTAAACGAATCGTATAAGGCTTGCCTTCCGCTTCTAGCTGTTGAACTTGCTCTGGAGTTAAATGACGGCATTTTCCGCTGTATTGTGGCGCTGCAATACCTGCCGCTTTTTGCGCCTCACGCTCTTGTTCTAACTCCTCAGGTGTACAAAAACATTTGTATGCATGTCCTTTTTCTAACAATTCGTTTGTATATTGGCGATATATGTGCAGACGCTCCGTTTGGCGATAAGGACCGTATCCACCATCTTTATCTACAGATTCATCATACTCAATACCGAGCCATTTCAAGTTTTCAAGTTGTGATTGCTCACCACCTTCTACATTTCGCTCAATATCTGTATCTTCAATGCGAACGATAAATTTTCCTTCATGATGACGAGCAAACAAATAGTTAAATAACGCTGTGCGCGCACCACCAATATGTAAATGACCCGTCGGACTCGGTGCGTAACGCACCCTTACTTCCTGTGACATGCCATAACCTCCATCTACCTAATTTCTGTACCTCATTGTACCGTAAACGACATACAAAATCCATCATTCATTATTTTTTTGTAACAAAATGACGGCTTGTGCGGCAATTCCCTCTTCTCTCCCTGTAAAGCCAAGCTTTTCTGTCGTTGTCGCTTTGACGTTTACTTGTGAAACGTCTCCTTCTAACAACTCGGCAATTCGTTTTTGCATGTTTGCAATATATGGCGCCATTTTCGGTTTTTGTGCAATAATTGTACAGTCAACATTCACAAGCGTATACCCATGTTGGCGTACAAGGCTCCATACACGTTGTAATAAGAGTGCAGAGTCAGCATCTTTGTAAGCCTCATCTGTATCCGGAAAATGTTTTCCAATATCTCCTTGACCGATCGCTCCTAAACATGCATCAGCAATCGCATGAAGCAATACGTCCGCATCGGAATGTCCAAGCAACCCTTTTTCATACGGAATGTGTATTCCACCAATAATAAGTGGACGCCCTTCAGCAAACTGATGGACATCAAACCCTTGTCCAATTCGATACATCATCGATCCCCTCTCGCACGTAAAATGGCTTCCGCAAATAATAAATCTTCTTGTGTTGTAAGTTTAATGTTCGTATATTCTCCTTCTACAATAACGACGCGATGACCGATCCGTTCAACGAGACTCGCATCATCTGTTCCGATAAACTGTTCTTTTTTCGCTCGTTCATGAGCATCAATAATTAATGGCATGGAAAAAGCTTGTGGCGTTTGTACAGCCCACAAGCTCGATCGATCGACCGTTTTTTCAACTTGGCCATCGATCACCTGTTTCATCGTATCTTTGACAGGAACAGCTAACACAGCTGCTCCCGTTTCTTTTGTTACTCGAACGAGTTCGTGAATTTTTTTCATCGTTACAAACGGACGAGCACCATCGTGAATGAGTACAATATGATTACCATTCACCGCTTTTAACCCATTATAGACGCTCTGCTGTCTTTCTTCCCCTCCTGAAACGAGGGCTTTCACTTTTTTTATTTCAAAACGATGAAGCATATGAACGAACTGCTCACGTTCTTGATCATTAATGACTAACACAATGCCTTGACAAAAATCATCTCGTTCAAATACACGTAACGTATGAATAATAACGGGTACTCCTTCAAGCTCGATAAATTGTTTATTCATTCCTGCATTCATTCGTTTTCCTTGACCAGCTGCCGGTATAACGACATGATAATTCATTTTCCTAACTCCTAACAGCTTATAATGCTTTTTCAAGTAGCTTTAGTTTAGCAAAAATCATTCTTCCAGCTGATGTTTGTAACACGCTCGTCACAAGCACATCAACTCGTTTTCCGATATAGTCCTTCCCATCTTCTACAACGATCATCGTTCCATCATCTAAATAAGCAACACCTTGATTTTGTTCTTTCCCATCTTTAATGACATGAACATTTAATTCTTCTCCCGGAAGAACAATCGGTTTTACCGCGTTCGCTAAATCGTTAATATTTAACACAGGAACATTTTGTAATTCACACACTTTATTTAAGTTGAAGTCATTTGTCACAACAACTCCTGATGTCAATTGCGCCAATTTTACAAGCTTGCTGTCGACTTCTTGAATTCCTTCAAAATCGCCTTCGTATATTTCAACGTTAATAGCTAACTCTTTTTGAATACGGTTTAAAATATCTAACCCTCTTCGTCCGCGATTTCTTTTTAACGCATCGGAAGAATCAGCAATATGTTGCAATTCTTCTAGAACAAAGCGCGGAATGACAATCGTCCCTTCCAAAAAGCCCGTTTGACAAATATCCGCAATACGACCGTCAATAATGACACTCGTATCTAAAATTTTCAGCGATTTACCTTTTTTCTCTTCTTCTTCGCTACCTTTTTTCTTTCCTGTCCGATTTGGCAAAGAAAATAAGTTCATTAACTCATCGCGCTTTTTAAATCCGACTTGAAATCCTAAATACCCTAACAATAGCGTAAGGAAAATGGGCAAGATCGTATTAACAAGCGGAATTTGAATAGAGTTTAATGGAATAACGACTAAAAAGGCTACAATCAATCCGAAAATTAAACCGAGACTTCCAAATAACAAATCGGTTACAGGTGCTTTGACTAACGCTTCTTCCATCCAATGAATAAGTCCAACCACATGATCGACTAACCAAAACGTGAGAAGGAATACGATGATCGCACCAACTGGGGCCGCTACATATGGGCTATCGACATAAGGAAAATCGTCTAAGTGCAACAGCTTCAACAAAGTAGGAAAGAAAATGATTCCTAACATGCCCCCAGTAATTAAAAAAGATGCTTGCACAATTCGTTTTAACACGTTTTTTCACCTCCTCTATTACATTATAAACAGTTTCCAATGTTTGAAACCAATCTGAACATGATTTTTAATGATTTTTTAATGGTTTTGTTAAAATATTGGGCGATTTTTCCCTTCTCCTAATGCATAATATAGCGCTTCTTCTACATTGACCACCCCAATAACTTCAACATCTTTTGGAATGTTCCAGCCACCGATGTTGCTTTTCGGAATAATGATGCGTTGAAAACCGAGCTTCGCAGCTTCTTGTACACGCTGTTCAATGCGAGAGACGCGACGTACTTCACCTGTCAATCCGACTTCCCCAATCACGACATCCGTATGATTTGTTGGTTGATCACGAAAACTCGAAGCGATACTTACTGCAATGGCTAAGTCAATCGCAGGTTCATCTAACTTTATGCCACCAGCTACTTTTAAATAAGCATCTTGGTTTTGGAGAAGCAAGCCAACCCTTTTTTCAAGCACAGCCATTAGTAAAGAAACGCGATTATGATCTATTCCTGTTGCCATTCGACGCGGCGTTCCAAAGCTAGTCGGTGATACTAATGCTTGAATTTCCACTAACACCGGTCTCGTTCCTTCCATAGAAGCAACGACCGTTGATCCAGCAGCTCCTTTAGAGCGCTCTTCTAAAAAAATTTCTGATGGGTTTTTTACTTCAGCTAGCCCTGCTTCTTTCATTTCGAAAATACCGATTTCATTTGTAGAACCAAATCGATTTTTCACCGCCCGTAAAATGCGATACGTATGATGACGTTCTCCTTCAAAATATAATACGGTGTCAACCATATGTTCTAAAATGCGTGGTCCGGCAAGCGCCCCTTCCTTCGTAACATGCCCAACAATAAAAATCGCAATACCTTTCGTTTTAGCTACTCGCATCAACTCTGCTGTACATTCACGAACTTGTGAAACACTCCCTGGTGCAGATGTAATTTCTGAGCGATATATCGTTTGAATCGAGTCGATGACAACGAACGATGGTTTCATTTCATCAACAGTTTGGATAATATGCTCTAAATTTGTTTCAGACAAAACATATAAATGTTCAGCAGTTACATGTAACCGCTCGGCGCGCAACTTCGTTTGTTTTACTGATTCTTCCCCGGAAATATATAATACAGGATGAGCATCGTTTGCGAGTTGAGCACAAATTTGCAGCAATAATGTGGATTTCCCAATACCAGGATCCCCACCAATCAAAACAAGGGAACCACGAACAATTCCACCCCCGAGCACGCGATTAAACTCTGTAAACTTCGTATCGATTCTCGGTTCTTGTGTTGTTTCTACCGTCGTAATCGATACAGGCTTGGCTGCTACCCCTTCTGTATGCACAAATAGCGCACGGTTATGTGGTTTTACTATTTCCGTTTCTTCGACCATTGCGTTCCATGAATGACAGCCTGGACATTTCCCCATCCATTTCGCAGTTTCATATCCACAATGTTGACAAACGAATTTCGTTTTTCGCTTAACCATTACTCCATTCCTTTCATTATGAAAAACAAGGTATGCGTGTAAGCATACCTTGTTTTCGTTATTTTACTGTCTCTGTTGTTAACACAACAAACTGACCGTCTTTTACGTCCATAACAACTTTTTGTCCACTTCCAATCGTTCCTTTTAACAGTTCTTCAGATAAACGATCTTCAATATGTTTTTGAATTGCTCGACGCAACGGACGCGCTCCGTACTCTAAATCGTAACCTTCTTCTGCTAATTTTTCAATTGCGGCATCCGTTAATTCTAAATCGATTTGTTGTTCTTGTAGGCGTTTTTTCAATTGCTCAACCATTAATGAAACAATTTCGTTCAAATGTTTCTTTTCAAGTGAATGGAAAACAATAATTTCATCAATTCGGTTTAAAAACTCCGGACGGAACGCCTTTTTCAACTCGTCCATCACTTTCCCTTTCATATCTTTATATTGTTGGCTTTCGTCTTGCACATTAAAGCCGACATATTTATTTCTTTTTAAAGCGTCAGCACCAACGTTTGATGTCATAATAATAATCGTATTGCGGAAATCAACTGTGCGTCCTTTCGAATCTGTTAAACGTCCATCTTCTAGTACTTGTAATAAAATGTTAAATACATCTGGATGCGCTTTTTCAATCTCATCTAACAAGATGACAGAATACGGTTTGCGACGAACTTTTTCCGTTAATTGTCCACCTTCTTCATAGCCGACGTACCCTGGAGGTGAACCGACAAGACGTGATGTCGAATGTTTCTCCATATATTCAGACATATCGATACGAATCATCGCATCTTCATCACCAAACATCGCTTCAGCAAGCGCTCGTGCTAACTCTGTTTTTCCTACACCCGTTGGTCCAAGGAAAATAAACGAGCCAATCGGACGCTTTGGATCTTTTAATCCTGCCCGAGCACGACGCACCGCTTTTGCAACGGCCTTCACCGCCTCTTCTTGCCCAATGACACGAGAATGTAAAATCTCCTCTAACTTTAATAATCGTTCTGTTTCTGTTTGAGCTAATTTAGATACCGGAATTCCGGTCCAACTTGACACAACAGCTGCAATATCTTCTACAGTCACTTCAGAGTTTTCTTGACCTTGTTTCTCTTTCCATGCTCGCTTTGTTTCTTCAAGTTGTTCGCGCAATTTTTGTTCCGCATCGCGTAATGATGCTGCTTTTTCAAACTCTTGGCTTTGTACAGCTGCATCTTTTTCTTTGCGGATTTCCTCAAGTTTTTGTTCGAGCTCTTTTAAGTTTGGTGGGGTCGTAAACGAACGTAAACGTACTTTCGAGCAAGCTTCGTCAATTAAATCAATTGCTTTATCTGGTAAAAATCGATCCGAAATATAGCGGTCTGAAAGCTTCACTGCCTGCTCAATCGCCTCATCTGAAATAGAAACGCGATGGTGAGCTTCGTAACGATCTCGCAAACCTTTTAAAATTTGAATAGATTCCTCAACCGTTGGTTCCCCAACATGAATTGGTTGGAAGCGTCTTTCTAACGCTGCATCTTTTTCAATATATTTTCGGTATTCATCTAATGTTGTCGCCCCAATGCATTGTAATTCTCCGCGAGCAAGAGAAGGTTTTAAAATATTTGACGCATCAATAGCCCCTTCAGCACCGCCAGCTCCAATGAGCGTATGCAATTCGTCAATAAACAAAATGATGTTGCCAGCCTGGCGAATTTCATCCATCACTTTTTTCAATCGATCCTCAAATTCCCCGCGATATTTTGTTCCTGCAACGACTGTTCCCATATCAAGCGTCATGACACGCTTATCGCGAAGTGTCTCTGGCACTTCGTTATTGACAATTTGTTGAGCTAGTCCCTCGGCAATGGCCGTTTTCCCTACACCTGGCTCTCCGATTAAAACAGGATTATTTTTCGTCCGGCGACTTAACACTTCAATGACACGTTGAATTTCTTTACTTCTTCCAATCACAGGGTCTAAACCGCCTTCACGTGCAATAGCTGTTAAATCACGTGCTAAACTGTCTAATGTCGGCGTGTTCGCATGCGTTGTTCCCCCATGATGTCCTGAGGCCGATTCGTTGCTTCCTAATAATTGAAGCACTTGCTGACGAGCTTTATTTAGGCTTACCCCTAAATTATTTAAAACACGTGCAGCAACACCTTCTCCTTCACGAATAAGTCCAAGTAAAATATGCTCTGTTCCAACGTACGAATGTCCAAGCTTTCTAGCTTCATCCATTGACAATTCAATCACTTTTTTTGCGCGAGGCGTATAGTGAATCGTTTGTCCTACTTCGTTTCCACGTCCAATGAGTGATTCTACTTCTTTTTGAATTTTATCTGGTCCTAATCCAAGCGCCATAAGCGCTTTTGCTGCAATTCCTTCCCCTTCGCGAATTAAGCCAAGCAAAATGTGCTCTGTTCCAATATTGTTATGTCCCAAACGAACCGCTTCTTCTTGTGCTAGTGCTAACACTTTTTGTGCTCGCTCTGTAAAACGTCCGAACATCATTCTCATCAACCTCCTTTAATTTACTTCCATTGGTATAATCGTTCACGAATGAGTGATGCACGGCGAACATCTCGCTCTTGCGGACGCAACGCACCACCTGCATATTTTTGTAAAAACCCGGGCTGTGTCAAAATCATTAGCTCTGTTAAAATCGTTTTTGGCACGTTCGTAATATAACCTAAATCAATACCTAATCGTACATCGGATAAACATTGTGCCGCTTCTTTTGAACCGATGATTCGACTGTTCGTTAAAACACCGTAAGAACGATATACCCTATCTTCTAATTGTATGTTAGAAGTTTTGACTAATGCCTCACGAGCCATTCGCTCTTGTTCAATTAATTGACGAACAACTCCTGTTAAATCTTCGACAATATCTTCTTCACTTTTTCCTAATGTAATTTGATTTGATATTTGAAAAATATTCCCTAATGCTTCACTGCCTTCTCCATACGTGCCACGAACAACTAAACCAAGCTGATTAATAGCTGGAATTACTTGATTTATTTGTTGTGTTAATACAAGTCCTGGTAAGTGCATCATAACGGATGCACGTAATCCTGTCCCGACGTTTGTTGGGCAACTAGTTAAATATCCGTATTTTTCATCAAAAGCATAGTCGACATGTTGTTCAATCCAGTCGTCTAAAGCGTTAGCCATTTTTAACGCTTCTTTTAATTGAAAGCCTGCAAACAAACATTGGATGCGAATATGATCTTCCTCATTGATCATAATGCTCGCTTCTTCTTGTTCCGATAATAAACATGCACCAAATGTACAATCTTCAGCTAAATGAGGACTAATCAAATGTTTTTCGACTAACACACGCTTTTCAATCGATTGTAATTCATTCATTTTTAATAAGAAAAAGGGACCGATATGACCGAGACGTCTTTGTGAAAATAACTGTTCAAACAATTGAACGATTTGCATCGCTTCTTCATTTGTAAATACGGTCGGAAACGAGTATTGTTTCATGTTTCTCGCTAGACGAATGCGACTACTTAACACAATGTCGGAATCTGGACCTTCTTCGTTCATCCATGGGCTTAGAGCGCGTTGAAAAAATACATATTCATTCATATATCAAGCGCCCCCTTCTGCGTTTAGTTTTGTCTCAAGCTCCCGAATTTGATCACGCACTTCAGCGGCTTTTTCGAACTGTTCTTTAGCAATAAGCTCCTGTAACATTTGTTTTAACTGTCCAATTTGTTTACGAACATATAATGTGCCACCGACCCGCTTCGGAATTTTCCCTTCATGGGCTACATGCCCGCCATGCAGTCTTCGGAAAATAGGGGGCAAATAGGTACGAAACGTCTCATAGCAACTCGCACAACCAAAGCGACCAACTTTTACAAATTGGGCATATGTCATTTTGCAATGCTCGCATTGTAATATATGCTCATTATGAAAAGAGGGCGCTTTTGGTTCTTTTAGTGATGCATCCATATTTAATAATCCTGCAATTAAATTGTTAATGGAAAAAGCGCCTTGATGAGGGAACATAAACATTTCACCTTTTTCATGCGCACATTGTTCACAAAGATGAATTTCTGTTTTTTCCCCATTCACAATTTTAGTAAAATGAAGCGTCGCTGGCCGTTGATTGCATTCTTGACATATCAAAGTATTCACCCTCTTTACATATACTTTAGCGATGTCAGCATTGCTTTTAATATGCGTGCACGCAGTTCATCACGATCAGGAAGGTCAATAGACAAAACTGCGCGATCAATAATGCTTAACATCATATTCGCTTCCCGCTGTGAAATTACCTTTTCATCTAACAATCGTTGAATAATATGTTCTCCATTCGTTTGACTAATTCGATCCCGAACGATGGACAATAAATGGTCAATGAGCTGAGAAGCATTTTGGGCTTTTACTTTCATAATACGAATATAACCGCCACCGCCCCGTTTACTTTCAACAATATATCCTCTCTCTAACGTAAAACGCGTATTAATGACATAGTTAATTTGCGAAGGAACACACTGAAATTTATCCGCAATTTCACTTCGTTTAATCTCGACGATATCTTTTCCGCTCATATTTAACACTTGCTTTAAATATTGCTCAATGACATCAGAGATATTCCTCACATAATCCCTCCTCTGTCAGTTGACTTTGACTATATTTGACTTTAATTTTAATATATACGGAATTCTGCAAAAATGCAAGAATCCCTTCTTTTCTTCTCATATATTTTACCCATTGCATTCACTCAATAAAACAAAAAGACCAAGACAATTTTCGTCTTGGTCTTTTCTTTGCCCGGCAACGTCCTACTCTCGCAGGCGGTGCCCCGCCAACTACCATCGGCGCTGGAGAGCTTAACTTCCGTGTTCGGGATGGGAACGGGTGTGACCTCTCCGCCATCGTCACCGAGCAATATGATGAAGGATTGTTCCTTCAAAACTAGATAACAGGAGTTCAGATGTTTTCTTGACTACGTCAAGAACCGTTCTTCGCTTTTCTTGTGTGTTTAGTTAAGTCCTCGATCGATTAGTATCCGTCAGCTACACGTGTCGCCACGCTTCCACCTCGGACCTATCTACCTTGTCATCTTCAAGGGATCTTACTCGCTTGACGCGATGGGAAATCTCATCTTGAGGGGGGCTTCACGCTTAGATGCTTTCAGCGCTTATCCCTTCCGCACATAGCTACCCAGCTGTGCCCCTGGCGGGACAACTGGTACACCAGCGGTGCGTCCATCCCG
>NZ_SDLH01000129.1:0-389 GCF_013096955.1 Anoxybacillus sp. EFIL
GCGCGGAGGTGACCGAAGGCGTGTTCTCGCCCGAGGAAGTCGCGCTGGCGAACCGCAATTCGGGCGCTTTGCTGGAAACTCTGGGTTTGGAGATCACCCCCACGGGGACGCATTACCTGCTCAACCATTTCGATGTGCCGGTGTTGTCAGAGGCTGACCACGTGCTGTCATTCGCGGGCGCGTTCGATGCGCCTTATTCCCTGACGATGGACGACATCCGCGCGCTGCCGCAGGTCACGCGGCCTGTGACGCTGGAATGTGCAGGCAACGGGCGCGCCGGGGTTAGCCCGCGCTGTTTCTCGATGCCGTGGATGTACGAGGCGGTGGGCACCTCGGAATGGACGGGAACGCCGCTTGCGCCGCTTTTGGAGCGGGCCAAACCGCAGAGT
>NZ_SDLH01000130.1:0-388 GCF_013096955.1 Anoxybacillus sp. EFIL
CTCCAGCGGTCGGCCCGACTCTTTCCGGGTGGATTATTGAGCATTATACATGGCGCATTATGTTTTACGGACTTGTGCCGATCGGCGCAATTGTTATCATTGTGGCTTTCTTCATCTTTACAAATATGGTGGAGCCGCAAAAAATCAAACTCGCTACTCTTGGCGCAATCCTCTCGATTGTCGGATTCGCCTCCTTAGTATACGGAGTCAGTGAAGCCGGATCTGACGGCTGGACCGACCCGATTGTATTGTCTACAGTTATTATCGGAGCCATTGCAATTGTTGCTTTTGTTGTTCAGCAATTGCGTCATGATGATCCGATGCTTGATTTCAGAGTGTTTAAATATGACATTTTCTCACTCTCGAGTGTCATTAATATCATTATAAC
>NZ_SDLH01000131.1:0-387 GCF_013096955.1 Anoxybacillus sp. EFIL
GTTGAGCATGTGTTCGGGACGCTGAAGTCCTGGATGGGTGCCACGCACTTCCTCACGAAAACCCGACCACGGGTGCAGACGGAGATGAGCTTGCATGTGATGGCGTACAACCTACGCCGGATCATCAGCCTGTACGGCCCCAAAGGCGCAATGAATGTGCTGCGGTGGGCCGCAGCTTGATGTAGAGCCGACCCAATTCCCTGCCCGAATTGCCCTGCGGACGCCCTGTAGACACTGATCACGCCCCTTCGGCCGGAAAAACGCGCGCCTATCGAACTCGACTGAACTCTACCTGCCTGCGTTCATTGCGATTGCGTTTCCACACCGCCTCGGTCGAGGCTGTGTGAAAACACCGTGAACCATCCCGCCAGGGTTCTGTCTATGCAT
>NZ_SDLH01000132.1:0-386 GCF_013096955.1 Anoxybacillus sp. EFIL
GCTACACCAAGGACCTGAGCAACGTGGATATCGCCATCACTGGCGTGCCCTTTGATCAGGCCGTAACGCACCGCACCGGCACACGTTTTGGCCCCCGCGCCATCCGCGAGGCCTCCAGCCTTCAGCCCTACGACAAACCATACGGTTGGGATTACAATGTGCTCGAAGACTTCGCGATTGCCGATTACGGCGATCTGGCCTTCGACTATGCCAAAGTGTCTGAGTTTCCCGAAACGCTAAAATCCCATATCGCAGGAATTCTGGCACAGGACACAGCGACGGTGACGCTGGGGGGCGACCACTACATCACCCTGCCGATCCTTGAGGCTTATGCCGAAAAATACGGCCCCCTAAGCCTGCTGCAATTCGACGCCCACACCGACACC
>NZ_SDLH01000133.1:0-386 GCF_013096955.1 Anoxybacillus sp. EFIL
GCTTTGAATATATCAAGCTTTTTTTCCTCTGCGGGAGAAATGAACTCTCGGTACATCAGTATTCTCCTTTTTTGCTCCATTTTTACGCAAAATATGAAGCCTATTTGTAAGGTTTTGTGATCTGTTTTTTTGGTACTTTTGATTATACTAAGTACAAATGAGAAGTCAATGTGAGGCGATGAAGAAACAATCATTTTTTTGTGGTTGAAAAAATGAAAGTATTGCCAGAAAATTGGCATCTTGTTTAATAAACAAAAAAGAAGGAATGACTTATGAAAAAAATGGTGTTGGCATTAGGTATTTTAGGAATAAGTAGTTTAGGGGTCCCAGTGACTGGTTTAGCTGCGGAAGCAAATCCATCTACTTCAATGACCAGTGAAGCATCA
>NZ_SDLH01000134.1:0-384 GCF_013096955.1 Anoxybacillus sp. EFIL
CTACAAACGTATCGTCAATCGCAAACAGCAGGTTCATACTTTTCTTCACTCCTTAAGCAATCATTGAAAACTGCTTGTATCTATCTTCGTACTATTAGTATACCTGATTCTCAGAATCTATACGAAAACAAACCATTCGGCCATCAAAAACAAAAAAACCAAAGCAGCGAGCACTTTGGTCGTTATGGTTTTCGATGATTTAAAAGATCTGGTTTCATGTCTAACATGGAATACCCGCGAACATCATACCGATTTCGACTTCTTGAATAATCGATCGGTCTTCCCGATTCTAAATAAATAATCTGCTCTAATTCCAAAACTGGATCATCCGATTGACACTTCAAATATTGACGATCATACTCATCACTTTTCGCTGCTTGAAAT
>NZ_SDLH01000135.1:0-383 GCF_013096955.1 Anoxybacillus sp. EFIL
ATGCTCCAATGTACCACCGTATAACCGAGAGAATGAGCAATTTTTAGAACGGTTTTGTTAAAATTTCCACCTGGAGGGCGCAGCAGCTCAACGTTTTTGACTCCCAATGTGTCAAACACTTTTTTGGCCATCATTAAATCTTGGCGAATTTTGGAACTCTCCAGTTCAGTGTAGTTCACAAATTGATACCCCATGCTGCCAATTTCATGCCCGTCTTCCTTGATCCGTTTCACAACGGACGGATGGCGTTCGGCCCATGAAGCAGATAAAAAAAAGGTTGCATTTTTGATACCGTGTTGTTTTAGGACATCTAAAATTTGCTCGGCATTTTCGTCTCCCCAGCTAATATCAAATGTTAAGGCCACTTGCCCACGGGCATTGTC
>NZ_SDLH01000136.1:0-380 GCF_013096955.1 Anoxybacillus sp. EFIL
CTTGAGAACATCGAGGCGATTTTAGCGTAACGGGAATGCGGAGACAGGCCAGTGAGGCGCCTGTCTCCGTTTTTTTTTGGCGAGTGGAGTGCATTCGCTTTCCCAACTGACAGCTGTTTTTTCAGCATGATTTTCAAGGAAACGATCCATGGGCAGCTGTTTCCCCTCCACTCAGGGATGAACATCACGGCTTGCCGGCTTGCGGTTTTCACGAAAAAGATCCATGGGCAATGGTTTGCCCTCCACCCGGGGATGAAAATCCCCCTTTTCTTCCCATAATGAAGAATAGGCGCAAACAGTTTAACAGGACGTTATACTTAATGGTGGCTTAGACCCTGTACGGAAAAGTGTTTAAATCCACTGGGTGCACCACCCATTGT
>NZ_SDLH01000137.1:0-379 GCF_013096955.1 Anoxybacillus sp. EFIL
GACCGTGGGATTGCGCAGCTGTCGTCAATGCCGACCTGTCGACGGAAAGCTTGTTGAGGTCCTTTTCTGACGGCCGGAAGCGATCGCTGGAAGGCTCGCCGTTCTCAAGGAAATTTGGATGAATCTGTCGAAACAAGACTTCTGACGAATTCGTTAGCTTGCTCATTGGCGCCCCACACGATCGTCGAATTCTTTCATGAAATCATCTTCGATTTCCCCGAAACGCACTGGATCCATTTCTCCTGTTCCGTCTATTTGTATGCCATACATCTCTACAGAACCATCCGACGCGAAGGCAACAGAAAAATCCCAGTCATTGATTTCGAATTCAAAAAGGATTCCGCCTTCTTCTGTTGGGAATATTCGATACGCTCCGCAC
>NZ_SDLH01000138.1:0-371 GCF_013096955.1 Anoxybacillus sp. EFIL
TATCTAGTTTTCAAAGAACATGGCTTCTTCTTGAAGCTACATCTTCGCTGCCATGCGCCGAGGAATTTATCATCTTCGTAATCACTCGCAGACGCAGGCGCAAAACTAACGTGTAAACCTGCTTCATTGCAGCTTTGCGCCGAGGAATCTGTCCTCCTCGAAGCTACTTGTAGACGCAGGCGCGAGTTGAGGGATATTCCCTCAAAACTAAACGAAGCGAAAAAGCGTTTTTTTCATCATAATTAATGATATCCCTTAGAAAGGAGGTGATCCAGCCGCACCTTCCGATACGGCTACCTTGTTACGACTTCACCCCAATCATTTGCCCCACCTTCGGCGGCTGGCTCCCGTAAGGGTTACCTCACCGACTT
>NZ_SDLH01000013.1:0-50025 GCF_013096955.1 Anoxybacillus sp. EFIL
CGGGATGGACGCACCGCTGGTGTACCAGTTGTCCCGCCAGGGGCACAGCTGGGTAGCTATGTGCGGAAGGGATAAGCGCTGAAAGCATCTAAGCGTGAAGCCCCCCTCAAGATGAGATTTCCCATCGCGTCAAGCGAGTAAGATCCCTTGAAGATGACAAGGTAGATAGGTCCGAGGTGGAAGCGTGGCGACACGTGCAGCTGACGGATACTAATCGATCGAGGACTTAACTAAGCACATGAGAAAAGCGGAGAACGGTTCTTGACGTAGTCAAGAAAACATCTGAACTCCTGTTATCTAGTTTTGAAGGAATAATCCTTCATCATATTGCTCGGTGACGATGGCGGAGAGGTCACACCCGTTCCCATCCCGAACACGGAAGTTAAGCTCTCCAGCGCCGATGGTAGTTGGCGGGACACCGCCTGCGAGAGTAGGACGTTGCCGGGCAAAGAAAAGACCAAGACATTTAGTCTTGGTCTTTTTACTTTCGCTTTTGTTATACTCTCGCACCAAATGATCGTTTTCGAAGTATATTGTTATATGAAACTGGGAAAACTGTTAGCGGGAGGTGGAGAACAAATGTCTTATAAAGAAACTTGCATCGTATGTGATGGACAAAATAAAAAAGGGATTCATGTTTTTCAGCATTTTATATGCATGGATTGTCATAACGATCTCATTCAAACGGAAACAAATGATGAAAAATACAAATTTTACGTTGATCGGCTGAAAAAAATAAGAGAGAATAAAATATATTCATAACAAAAGGCCCCTACTATGATTAGGGCCTGTTTTATTTTAATATAAATATATAAAAAACGTGAGCGAGGAAACGAATAAAGATGGACCAAACGAAAACACCTCTATATACACTTTTATGTGAACATACCTCGAGACAACCGATTTCATTTCACGTACCAGGGCATAAATATGGAGCTGTTTTTTATGAAGAGGCTCTTTCTACTTTTGTACCGTTGTTACATTTAGATGTAACGGAACTTTCGCATTTAGATGACTTGCATCATCCAACGGGAGCGATTGAAGAGGCGCAACAATTAGCGGCAAAACTGTATGGGGTTAAACAGACATACTTTTTAGTTAACGGTTCTACTTCTGGTAATTTAGCAATGATTACAGCTGTATGTGAAAAAAATAAAAAAGTTATTGTACAACGTAATTGCCATAAATCCATTTTACATGCGCTACATCTTGTTGGGGCAACACCGATTTTTATTTCCCCGGAATTTGATGAAGATGTTCGAGTGATGTCTTTTGTATCGTTTGAAACAATCTATAATACATTGCGTGAGCATTCGGATGCCGCTGCGCTCATTTTAACAAATCCAAACTATTATGGGATGTCTATTGATTTAACAAAAATTATTCAATTGGCCCATTCTTATCGCATGCCTGTTTTAGTGGACGAGGCACATGGAGCTCATTTTGTGCTCGGGGAACCTTTTCCAAAATCGGCTGTTGAGTGTGGGGCAGACATTGTTGTACAATCAGCCCATAAAACACTTCCAGCTATGACAATGGGTTCTTTTTTGCACTTTAATAGTGATCTTATAGATGAACGTACGTTAAGATACTTTTTGCAAGTTTTTCAAACAAGCAGCCCATCTTATCCAATTATGGCTTCGCTTGATTTGGCTCGCGCTTATGTTGCGCAACAGACACGTGAAACGATTAATGAAATGGTTGAGCAAATTCAATTATTTAAGCAACAGTTGCGAGGAATTGAGGCAATTCATGTTGTAGAATCACAGCATCCACTCGTTCGAACAGACTTGTTAAAGATTACGCTACAAACACGCAGTGCACATTCAGGTTATGAGTTGCAACAGCTATTAGAAAGAAACGAAATTTTCACAGAAATGGCTGATCCATATAACGTATTACTTGTTTATCCGCTTGCGAAAATCAAACAATTTCAAATGATTACAGAGCGAATAAAACGCGCGCTACAATCTATCGGAAGCGAACGACAAAACGAACATGTACAAATTCAATTACCAAAGCATTGTCAAGCTGTAAGTTATGAATGGATTAAAGGTAAGCAAACAAAACAAGTGCAGCTTTATGATGCAGTCGGACGTGTTTGTGCTCAAATGGTTGTCCCTTATCCACCTGGGATTCCTATTTTACTTATTGGAGAAATTGTGACAAAGCAACATATTGAGCTTATTCAATATTTGAAGCAAATGGGGGCATATTTTCAAACAGATATAAATGGGGATTATATCGAAGTTTTTGAGGAGGCTTAAGATGAACTACTTATTTTTTTCATTTGAAGGTCCCGAGGGAGCAGGGAAAACAACGATCGTTCGCATGTTAACTGATTACTTAACGAAGCAACATGTTGACGTTATTGCGACGCGTGAGCCAGGGGGAATTGATATTGCCGAGCAAATTCGTTCCGTCATTTTGCATCCTAATAATAATCGAATGGATGCACGAACAGAAGCTTTACTTTATGCAGCCGCAAGACGACAACATTTAGTTGAAAAAGTGATTCCTGCGTTGGAGGAAGGAAAAATCGTTCTTTGTGATCGCTTTATTGACAGTTCTCTCGCTTACCAAGGGGTCGCGCGTGGTTTAGGAATAGATGAGATATTGGCTATTAATGCGTTTGCGATTGAAAATTGGATGCCGACATTAACGATTTACTTTGATATTGATCCAGCGCTTGGGTTAGCGCGTATTCGCGAAAATGGATTAAGAGAAGTGAATCGACTTGATTTAGAGGAACTAGCGTTTCATGAGCGAGTGCGTGATGGATATATGATGTTATTAGATCGTTTTCCAAATCGCATAAAAAAAGTAGACGCTACTCAGTCGATAATCAAAGTATTTGAAGACGTACGGGCATTGATTGAGCCTTTTTTAAGAAAGTGAGAGGATCGTTATGTCATGGAAAGCGCTCGAAACAAATCAACCACATGTAGCGAAAATGATTGTCAACAGTATAAGAAAAGGAAGAGTGGCTCATGCCTATTTATTTGAAGGACAAAAGGGGACAGGGAAAAAAGAAGCGGCTCTTTTATTCGCTAAGCGTTTGTTTTGTTTAACAAATGTACATGATGAACCTTGCGAAACATGTGTAAATTGTCGGCGGATTCAATCTGGTAATCACCCAGACGTTCATCTTGTTGTTCCTGATGGAAACTCAATTAAAAAACAACAAATTGAGCAGCTGCAAGAGGAGTTTACAAAAACGGCTGTTGAATCGAATCGCAAGCTATACATCATTGAGCATGCTGATCAGATGACCGTTCAAGCAGCGAATAGTTTATTAAAATTTTTAGAGGAACCGTCAGCAAAAACGGTGGCCATTTTATTAACAGAGCAATTACATCGCATACTCCCAACGATTGTTTCACGTTGTCAAGTTATTTCTTTCCATACATTACCGACGGAACAAATATACGCTTATTTACAACAACAAGGTGTACCACGGGAGCTAGCCATATTAGCTGCCAGATTAACAAATAATGTGCAAGAAGCTTTTCAGTTAAGTCAAGATGATTGGTTTGCACAAGCACGAAAAATAGTGATACAATTATATGAAGCATTAAACAAGCAATATGTCCAAGCGTTGCTCGTTATTCAACAACATTGGCTTAGTCATTTTACAAATAAAGAACAAATGAGCATGGGGTTAGACTTATTATTATATTTATATAAAGATTTGTTATATGTGTTACTAGGAGAAGAACAACAAATTGCATACGATGATTGCATAAATGAATTTCGGCGGTCGCGTTTTCTTTATTCTGAAAAGCAAATTGCTCAACATATGAAGGCCATTTTACAAGCAAAAGCGCGGTTGCATACGAATATGAATCCGCAGCTTTTAATGGAACAGTTAGTATTGCAGTTGCGGGAGGGATCTGCATTTGTATGAAGTTGTAGGCGTTCGTTTTAAGAAAGCAGGAAAGATTTATTATTTTGATCCTGGAGATTTACCGATTTCAAACGGTGATTATGTCATTGTTGAAACCGTTCGCGGCATTGAATTTGGAAAGGTTGTTGTCGCTAAAAAACAAGTTGATGAAAAAGATATTGTTTTGCCATTGAAAAAAGTGATTCGCATGGCTGATCAAAAAGATAAGCTTATTGTAGAGGAAAATAAAAAGGCAGCCGAAGAAGCATACGACATTTGCTTAAAAAAAGTAGAAGAACACGGGCTGGAAATGAAGCTTGTCGATGTCGAGTATACATTCGACCGCAATAAAATCATTTTTTATTTTACGGCTGATGGACGAGTCGATTTTCGCGAGCTTGTTAAAGATTTAGCAGCTATTTTTCGCACAAGAATTGAGTTGAGACAAATTGGTGTACGTGATGAAGCGAAAATGTTAGGTGGTATCGGACCATGCGGACGCATGCTTTGTTGTTCGACGTTTTTAGGTGACTTTGATCCTGTTTCTATAAAAATGGCGAAAGATCAAAATTTATCATTAAATCCGACAAAAATATCAGGATTATGTGGTCGATTAATGTGTTGTTTAAAATATGAAAACGACGAATACGAAACAGCGAAAGAACAGTTGCCGGATTTAGGGGAAATGATCGAAACGCCTCTTGGACTAGGGAAAGTTGTTGGTTTGAACATTTTAGAACGAGTGTTACAAGTGGAGTTAGTCGAAAAAGATCGGGTCGTTGAGTATACGATTGACGAATTATTAAAGGAAAAAGTTCTTCCTACTCAAGCCACAGAGTGATGGGGTGGATGGCGCGTGAATAAAAAAGAGATTTTCCAATCTGTAACGAGCATCGAGGAACAAATTGCTCATTTATATAAACAGCTAGGTGAGTTGAAAAGCTATCTTGGAGAGTTAATTGAAGAAAATCATCGCCTCCAAGTTGAAAATGATCATTTGCGCAGACGGCTCGAACAGTTGTCTGAGCGAAAAGTCGAACAAGGCAAAAAACAAACGAAAGAAAAATTAGTTGATATTGGTGAAGGATACGACAACTTAGCTCGTCTGTACCAAGAAGGCTTTCACATTTGCAATGTACATTACGGAAGTTTACGGACCGATGGGGATTGTTTATTTTGTTTGTCATTTTTAAATAAAAAATAGCCTTTCTGACGAATGGTCTGGAAAGGCTATTTTGTCGTAGAAAGAGGGATTGTATATGTTGCGTGAGGATGAAAGACTCGATTATTTGCTAGCAGAAGATATGAAAATTATTCAAAGTCCATCCGTATTTGCTTTTTCACTTGACGCGGTGTTGTTGGCCAATTTTGTATACGTTCCGATTCAAAAAGGAAATTTAGTTGACTTATGTACAGGGAATGGAGTCATTCCACTATTGTTAAGCAAACGAACGAAAGGGAAAATGATTGGGGTAGAAATTCAAGAAAAAATTTATGATATGGCGAAACGAAGCGTACAATACAACAAATTAGAGGAGCAAATTGAAATCATTCACGGTGACATTAAAGATATGCCTGCTCATCTTGGGTATAGTAAGTTTGATGTTGTGACGTGCAATCCTCCGTATTTCCCAACACCAAACGAAGAAGAAATGAATAAAAATGAACATTTCGCGATTGCGCGCCATGAAATTTACTGCACGTTAGAAGATGTCATTCGCGTAAGCAGTCAATTGCTCAAACAAGGTGGAAAGGCCGCTTTCGTTCACCGCCCTGAGCGGTTGTTAGATATCGTTACGTTTATGCGACAATATCGTTTAGAACCGAAACGGTTGCGTTTTGTTTATCCAAAACAGGGAAAGGAAGCGAACACCATTTTAATTGAAGGAACGAAAGACGGCAATAAAGGGTTGAAAATATTACCTCCTCTCTTTGTATACGAACAAAATGGAGAGTATACGAGCGAGTTAAAACATATTTTATACGGGGAATGAGATGAGATGAACGAACAAAAAAGTTTTATTGAAGAAGATGAAAAAGGAATTTTGTACATCGTCCCGACGCCGATCGGCAATTTAGAAGACATCACGTTGCGTGCGATTGAAACGTTACGAACAGTAGATTTCATTGCGGCTGAAGATACACGGCAAACGAAGAAATTGCTTAATCATTTCGATATTCATACGCCGCTTGTTAGTTACCATGAACATAATAAACAATCGCGAGGAGAGCATATTATTGCTTCTCTATTACAAGGGAAACATATCGCTTTAGTGAGTGATGCTGGAACGCCAACGATTTCCGACCCAGGCCATGAGCTTGTAGTTGAAGCGTTACGTGCACAATGTAAAGTTGTTCCTCTTCCTGGTGCGAATGCGGCCATTACCGCGTTAACAGCCTCTGGATTACCGACAAATCATTTTTATTTTTATGGTTTTTTATCGCGGCATAAGAAAGAAAAGAAAAAAGAGCTGGAGCAATTAAAACATATAAAAGATACGCTTATTTTTTACGAAGCGCCGCATCGTCTTCAAGAAACGTTAACGGTCATGTATCATATATTTGGCAATCGACAAATGGCTGTGGCGCGCGAGCTAACGAAAAAATTTGAACAGTTTATTCGCGGAACGATAGAAGAAGTGATGCATTGGGCAGAACATCATGAAGTTCGCGGAGAGTTTTGTCTTCTTGTTGAAGGAAATCACATATATGATGAAGAACCGATATGGTGGAATGATTTAACTATTGTTGAACATGTAAATTATTATATAGAAGCGAAGCAATATACATCGAAAGAAGCGATTAAACAAGTAGCAAAAGATCGCCAATTACCGAAGCGGGATGTGTATGAGGCGTATCATAAGTAAAAAAAGTTTCTCTAGAAAAGTCTAGAGAAACTTTTTATTTTGATTGTTGAAGAAGGTTTTGAATTTCTTGTAATAACGTTTCTGCGCCTTCTTTGCTTAAAATGATTTTTCCATCTGCAAGCTTAAAGTTGTCGTCAGATACTTCCCCAGTTACTACGCAAGTCATGTTTGGTTTGTATTTTTTCAAAATGATACGCTCATCATCTACATAAATTTCTAATGCATCTTTTTCTGCAATACCTAATGTGCGGCGCAATTCGATTGGAATAACTACACGACCTAACTCATCGACTTTACGAACAATACCTGTTGATTTCATCTTTATTCTCCTCTCCTTTTTTCGTCAATATTCGACAAAATCTCTATGGATTTATCATAACAACTTTTCCATTAAGCGTCAATCCTTTTATATGCAACAATAAAAAAAAATGTATGATTTACATGTAGCTGCATATAAAATTCGACAAAATTATAGTCGAAATGACAAAATCCAAGTCATTTGACAACAGATGCATACACAGTTTTTAACTGCTTTTCAAGACGATACAAAACTTATTATAAATATTATTCGACAAAATTCAACACAAATTCGACAATTTTTTCGTTATTTTTTCGACAAAATTCGACAAAAATATGCGATTTATCGACAATCCCATGTCGAATAGTTGACAGCGCTCTTTATTTTTATGTATATTTTGGTGAGATAAGAGGAATAGATGTACTGATCAAGAATAAGAAATATGCGATCGCTCTCGTCCTTTGGGCGAGAGCGTTTCTACTAAACGTGCAACAAGGAGGGGTACAAGTGACAAAAAAGACGTTTTATATTACCACACCCATTTATTATCCGAGCGATAAATTACATATCGGCCATGCTTATACGACGGTAGCTGGCGATGCGATGGCAAGATATAAGCGGATGCGCGGCTATGATGTGATGTACTTAACAGGAACAGATGAACACGGCCAAAAAATTCAGCGAAAAGCAGAGGAAAAAGGGGTTACTCCACAGCAATATGTGGATGACATTGTTGCTGGAATTAAAGAACTTTGGAAAAAACTCGACATTTCTTATAACGATTTTATTCGTACGACAGAACAGCGCCATAAGCAAGTTGTTGAAAAAATTTTCGCCCGTCTTTTAGAACAAGGGGATATTTATTTAGACGAATATGAAGGATGGTATTGTACTCCGTGTGAATCGTTTTATACTGAGCGACAACTAGTTGAAGGCAATTGTCCAGACTGTGGACGTTCTGTAGAAAAAGTAAAAGAACAATCATATTTTTTCCGCATGAGCAAATATGTCGATCGCTTATTAGCGTTTTATGAAGAAAATCCGCAATTTATTCAGCCGGAATCGCGCAAAAATGAGATGATTAATAACTTTATTAAGCCGGGCTTAGAGGACTTAGCTGTGTCACGGACAACGTTTGATTGGGGCATTCCTGTTCCAGGCGATCCAAAGCACATCATTTATGTATGGATTGATGCGCTGTCAAACTATATTACTGCGTTAGGGTATGGAACAGAAAATGATGAAAAATATAAAACGTATTGGCCGGCAGATGTTCATCTTGTTGGGAAGGAAATTGTACGTTTCCATACGATTTACTGGCCAATTATGTTAATGGCTTTAGATCTTCCGCTTCCGAAAAAAGTGTTTGCGCACGGCTGGTTGCTCATGAAAGACGGAAAAATGTCGAAGTCGAAAGGAAATGTCGTTGATCCAGTTACGTTAATTGATCGGTATGGCTTAGATGCGTTACGTTATTATTTACTTCGTGAAGTGCCGTTTGGTTCAGACGGTGTGTTTACACCAGAAGGTTTTGTTGAGCGTATAAACTATGATTTAGCGAACGATTTAGGTAATTTGCTTAACCGGACGGTAGCGATGATTGAAAAATATTTTGCAGGCCGTATTCCTGCGTATAGTGGCACGCACACCCCGTTTGATGAACAGCTTGTACAAACGGCGTATGATACCGTTAAACAATATGAAGAAGCGATGGAACAAATGCAATTTTCACAAGCTTTAACAGCTGTTTGGCAGCTTATTAGCCGCACGAACAAATATATTGATGAAACGCAACCATGGGTATTGGCGAAGGACGAAGGAGCGCGTGAACAGTTAGCTTCCGTCATGTCGCACTTAGCGGAGTCTCTTCGATATGTAGCTGTTTTATTGCAACCGTTTTTAACAGCAACGCCAAAACGAATGTTTGCTCAACTTGGCATTCAAGATGAGCAATTAATGGGCTGGGACAGCTTACAAACGTTTGGTTCTTCACAACATGAGCGAATGGTTGAAAAAGGGACCCCACTGTTCCCACGTTTAGACGTTCAAGAAGAAGTGCAATATATTCAAGCACAAATGAAAGGGACGTCAGCAAACGTAGAAGAAAAGCAGGAACAAAATGAAGAGAAAAGCGAAGAAATTACGATTGATGATTTTATGAAAGTGGACTTGCGCGTCGCACAAGTAATTCATGCTGAGCCAATTCCAAAAGCGGATCGCTTGCTTAAATTGCAACTTGATTTAGGCTATGAAAAGCGACAAGTCGTATCAGGTATTGCAAAACATTACAAACCGGAAGATTTAATTGGGAAAAAAGTCATTTGCGTGACGAATTTAAAGCCTGTGAAATTGCGCGGAGAGCTGTCGCAAGGGATGATTTTAGCTGGGGAAAAAGATGGGGTATTGTCATTGGCGACAGTGGACGAATCGCTTCCAAACGGAGCTAAAGTGAAGTAAAGAGGTGTTGCAAAAACACCTCTTTGTTTCTATTTTGTAATGTAATTGTTATATAGCTGTGATTTATGTAACGGGATTGTGTGGTAAACTGAACATCGGAAGAAAAGAGGGGTTATATGTTATTTGATACACATGCACATTTAAATGCGACACAATTTAACGAAGATGTTGAACAAGTAATTGAACGAGCGCGTGCAGAAAGTGTGTCACATATTGTTGTTGTCGGCTTTGATCGACCAACTATTCAACGGGCAATGGAGTTAGCAGAGCAATATTCTTTTATTTACGCAGCTGTCGGATGGCACCCTGTCGATGCGATTCATATGACTGATGAAGATCTCATCATGATTGAGCGTTTGGCTGCGCATCCGAAAGTTGTCGCGCTCGGTGAAATGGGGCTTGACTATTATTGGGATCAATCACCGAAAGACGTACAAAAGGAAGTATTTCGAAAACAAATTCGTTTAGCGAAAAAAGTAAAGTTGCCGATTATTATACATAATCGCGATGCGACAGCCGATATTGTTGATATTTTACGAGAAGAGCGCGCTGAGGAAGTCGGAGGCGTGATGCATTGTTTTAGCGGAAGCATAGAAGTGGCGCGTCAATGTATGGATATGAATTTTTATATTTCGTTTGGCGGTCCTGTGACGTTTAAAAATGCCAAAAAACCGAAAGAAGTGGCGAAAGAAATTCCGCTTGATCGGTTGCTTATTGAAACGGACTGTCCGTATTTAACGCCACATCCGTTTCGAGGAAAACGGAATGAACCGAGCTACGTCAAATATATTGCCGAAGCGATCGCCGAATTAAAAGGTTTATCTTTTGGAGAAGTCGCCCAAAAAACGTCCGACAATGCGAAGCGATTATTCGGCATCATTTGATAGAGAATCGTGTCGATAATTAGGAAGACTTGTCTAAAGAAAAGATGAAACGAGATTGTTCTACAACTTTTTTTGCAAGCATACAATAAGCTTGTCGACAAGTCTTCCTTCCCTTATGAAAGAATATTTTGAATAATAGATAATAAGCTTCATAGAAAGGGAGGGTCGTCGCGATCATCTATCGGAAAAGGAGGCGTTTTTATTTTGATTACGTATGTAAAAAAATTATTGCAATCAACATCAAAAAAGAAAATTGCGCTTGCTACAGGAGGGTTTTTAGCCTTATCTAGCATGACGGGATATGCCAGCTATGAATGGACAAAAGAGACGGTGACGTTGTATGCAAACGGAAAAGAACAAAAAGTACGTACGCATGCAAATACGGTTGCTGAGCTACTAAAAGAACAAAATATTCAGTTAAAACAAGAAGATTTTATCTCTCCTTCCCCACAAACTAAAATTGTTGATCATTTAACGGTGAAATGGGAAGAAAGTAAGCCGATTGTATTAGTCGTTGATGGGGTAGAAAAGAGATTAAGGACGACGGCGAAAACGGTGAAGGATGTATTGCATATTCAGCAAATCCAGCTTCGTGATTATGACGAAATATCACCAAACGTTGACGAAAAAGTAAAAGACAACATGAAAATAGTGATAAGTAAAGCGTTTCCGATTACGGTAAATGACGGCGGCAAACAGCAGCAAGTTTGGTCTACTTCGACTACGGTCGCTGACTTTTTAGCTAAACAACATATTACATTGCGAAAGCTGGATCGCGTTCAACCAAAATTGAATGACATGATTCAACCAAACACGAAAATAAACATTGTTCGAGTTGAAAAAGTCACCGATGTAGTGGAAGAACCAGTCAATTATACTGTTGTGAAAAAGAAAGATGCACGATTGGAAAAAGGGAAACAAAAAGTGATTAGCGAGGGAG
The DNA here is from genome assembly GCF_013096955.1 of Anoxybacillus sp. EFIL. Taxonomy (NCBI): domain Bacteria; kingdom Bacillati; phylum Bacillota; class Bacilli; order Caryophanales; family Anoxybacillaceae; genus Anoxybacillus; species Anoxybacillus sp. EFIL. The sequence goes on from NZ_SDLH01000013.1 coordinate 11,333, forward strand.
AGAAAGGGCTTGTCGCGAAGCAATATGAAGTGATTTTAGAAAATGGAAAAGAAGTGTCGCGCAAGCTTATTAAAACAGAGACAATTAAGCCGAGCAAAAGTCGCATTGTTGCCATCGGCACAAAACAAGCTCCGAGAATATTAGCTTCCCGTGGAAGCGGTGAGGTAGCTGAAGAGCTTTATGTGATTGCCACAGCATATACAGCGTATTGTGGTGGCTGTTCTGGAACGACTGCAACAGGTGTGAATTTACGTTCAAACCCAAACGCCAAGGTGATCGCTGTCGATCCGCGTGTCATTCCACTTGGAACAAAAGTATACGTTGAGGGGTATGGATATGCTGTTGCTGCAGATACAGGCGCGAATGTGAGAGGGTATAAAATCGACGTATTTTTCCCCGATAAATCGACGGCATATCGTTGGGGAACGAAACGTGTGAAAATTAAAATTTTAAAATAACTGCAGAGGATTTCACGATCCTCTGTTTTTTTCGTTATAATGGGTGAAGAACAGTTAACAGATGGAGGTTTTTATGAAAATTAAGGAAATTATCGTTGTCGAAGGACGCGACGATACAGTGGCGATTCGCCGTGCGGTAGATGCAGATACGATTGAAACGAACGGAGCAGCGATTAATGAGGAAACGATTGAGCGCATTCGTTTAGCCCAGCAACAGCGAGGGGTGATTATTTTTACCGATCCTGATTACCCAGGGGAAAAAATTCGCAAAACAATTGCTGAGCGTGTACCGGGATGTAAACACGCATTTTTAACGCGTGAGGAAGCGAGAGGAAAACACGGAAAAGGTCTCGGTGTTGAGCATGCTTCCATTGAAGCGATTCGCACAGCGCTTTTAAGTGTGTACGAAGAAATGATCGATCCGCAAGAGGAGATTCCATTTCAGCAGCTTGTCGATGCAGGATTAATCGGAGGCCCGCTAGCGCGCGCCCGACGTGAAAAGTTAGGTAAATTATTAAAAATCGGATATACAAACGGAAAACAACTGCATAAGCGGTTACAAATGTTTCAAATTTCAAAAGAACAGTTTGTGGAAGCGATGAAGCAAGTGGTGCAGGAGGAAGAACATGTATAAAGATATTGCTACACCGACTCGTACGAAAGAAATTTTAGCGAAATACGGCTTTTCGTTTAAAAAAAGCCTTGGACAAAATTTTTTAATTGAACCGAATATTTTACATCGTATTGTTGATTTTGCTGAGCTTTCTGAACGGACAGGTGTCATCGAGATTGGACCGGGAATCGGTGCGCTTACAGAACAATTAGCGCGCCGAGCAAAAAAAGTGATTGCGTTTGAAATTGACCAGCGGCTTCTTCCTATTTTAGCGGATACGCTCTCCCCGTATTCAAACGTATCCGTTATTCACCAAGATATTTTAAAAGCTGACGTTCAACAAGTGATATCGGAACAGTTAGCGGATGTAGAAGATATTATGGTTGTTGCCAACTTACCATATTACGTCACGACACCGATCATTATGAAGTTGTTAACGGATCGTTTACCTATTCGTGGAATGGTCGTTATGTTGCAAAAAGAAGTAGCAGAGCGCATGGCGGCAAAGCCAGGAACGAAAGACTACGGTTCCTTAACGATTGCAGTTCAATATTATACACACGCGGAAACGGTCATGAATGTGCCACGAACGGTATTTGTACCGAAGCCGAATGTGGACTCTGCAGTCATTCGTTTATTGAAGCGAGAACAACCTGCTGTTGCTGTGTCGAATGAAGATTTTTTCTTTACTGTTGTTCGTGCGAGTTTTGGACAGCGGCGGAAAACGATTTTAAACAATTTAATGAGTCACTTGCCAAACGGCAAACAGAAAAAAGAACAAATTGAAAAGGCGCTTGAGGGTGCCCGTATTGATCCGAAACGAAGAGGAGAAACGCTTACTATCGCTGAATTTGCTATTTTGAGCGAGCGACTATACGACTTTTTTTCACAGGAGGCTTAAAGCCTCTTTTTTTACACGTTCGATCCTTTCGTTGCATATGTTACAAACAAAACAAACGAAAGGGCGGGCGTGTATGATTCAAATTGGGGATATTGTTGCACGGAAATCGTATGAATATGATATTTTGTTTCGAGTCATTGATATAAAAGAAAAAGAGGGGGAAAAAGAAGCGATTTTGTACGGAGAAGACGTTCGGCTCATCGCAGACGCTCCATTTTCTGATTTAGTTGTTATTGATGAGCGGGAAAAAAAGAAGCGAGAAGAAAAGGAGAAACAACATATTGAGCAATGTTATAAATTGCTGCGTCAAGATTATCGATTGTTGCGGGAAAAAAGCGAATATGAAGCGACCGGTGGATACGAAGTGAAAATGGATTTTTTCCAACTTCCAGGACGAGTGCTTCATATTGATGGAGACCCGCTTTATTTACGAAAATGTATGCAGTTGTATGAACGAATTGGGGTTCCGGTATATGGGGTTCATTGTCATGAAACAGATATGCCTGATCGTATTATTCCGCTGCTTGAACAAGTGCGTCCAGATATTTTAGTTGTCACTGGGCATGATGCATATTCAAAATCAAAAGGATCGATGGATGATTTAAAAGCGTATCGTCATTCGAAATATTTTGTGCAAACGGTGCGACAGGCACGCAAAAAAATTCCGAATCTCGATCAACTCGTCATTTTCGCTGGCGCTTGTCAATCTCATTTCGAATCGCTTATTCGGGCAGGTGCGAACTTTGCTAGCTCGCCTGCACGCGTCAATATTCATGCACTTGATCCTGTATATATCGTCTCGCGCATTAGTTTCACTCCTTTTATGGATCGTGTCAATGTATGGGATGTATTAAGAAATACGTTAACGGGGGAAAAAGGGCTTGGCGGTGTCGAGACGCGAGGTGTGTTGCGAACCGGAATGCCTTTTCGGACGATTGCTGAGCAAACATAAACAAATGCCTCTTGTCTTTTTGCCATTATGGTAAAAAGACAAGATGAGGCAATATCATTTTGTTTTTAACGCTTTTTATACATAATTTTTTTTATTATTGTCCATAATAAAGACAAAAGTATTGACATAAAATATTTTTTGTTGATATAATTCTTATTTTTTGACTTATTTATTTGTATTTGTTATACTACATAATAGTGAGGTGGATACGATGGGAAAAACATTGTCGGAAATTAAAAAAGTTCTGGATTCGAATCTAGGTAAAAGATTGACGTTAAAGGCGAACGGTGGGCGTCGAAAGACAATCGAGCGTTGCGGCGTGTTAGCCCAAACATATCCGTCCGTATTTGTCGTTGAACTTGATCAAGAAGAAAACGCTTTTGAACGTGTATCATATAGTTATGCAGACGTATTGACAGAGACGGTGCAACTTACATTTTTAGATGACGAACAAGTAGCGATGAGCAGCTCACATTCATAACGGTTAAGGAGGCGACCGATATCGGTAGTCTCTTTTTTTATGGCTATTGAAAAGGCACGTATTTGTTCACTATTTTTTGTGGTAAAATGTCGATAGAAGTTTGAAGTCGGAAAAGTAGGTGAACAAGTTGAGGTTGTTAGTGAAGGCACCAGCGAAAATTAATTTATCTCTCGATGTATTACATAAGCGTGCGGACGGTTACCATGAAGTCAAAATGGTGATGACGACAATTGACTTAGCTGACCGTGTAGAGTTAATGGATTTGTATTGTGATAAGATTCAAATTATCTCCCACAATCGTTTTGTGCCGGATGATGAACGAAATTTAGCGTATCAAGCCGCGAAATTGTTGAAAGAAAAGTTCGGCGTTCGTCGCGGTGTAGCCATTTCTATTACGAAATGTATCCCTGTTGCAGCAGGTCTTGCAGGTGGGAGTAGCGATGCGGCTGCAACGTTGCGTGGGTTAAATAAACTTTGGGGGTTAGGTTTAAGCTTAGATGAGCTTGCTGAAATTGGTGCAGAAATCGGTTCAGATGTTCCGTTTTGTGTATATGGAGGAACGGCAGTTGCCACAGGGCGAGGAGAAAAAATTGAACATATCCCTGCCCCTCCACCAAGTTGGGTCATTTTAGCGAAGCCAACAATCGGTGTATCAACGGCGGATGTGTATCGCAATTTGAATTTACAATCTGTTGATCATCCGAATGTAGACGGAATGGTTGCTGCCATTAAAGAAAAAGATTACGAAAAAATTTGTGCGCTCGCGGGGAACGTGCTAGAAAGTGTCACATTAAACATGCATCCCGAAGTAGCTCAAATTAAAGAACAAATGAAGCGTTTTGGAGCAGATGTATCGTTAATGAGTGGCAGTGGTCCAACCGTATTTGGCCTTGTTCAACACGATTCGCGTTTGCAACGTGTATATAACGGGTTGCGGGGCTTTTGTGAACACGTATATGCTGTTCGATTAATCGGGGAAAGGCACGAACAATAAGGAGGTTATCACATGAAATTAAGGCGAAGCAGTCGGCTTGTGGATATGACGCACTATTTGCTTTATCACCCACATCAACTTGTACCGCTGACTTTTTTTGCAGAGCGATATGGATCAGCAAAATCGTCCATTAGCGAAGATTTAGCTATTATTAAGCAAACGTTTGAGCAACAAGGAATCGGTTTGTTGCGCACGCTTCCTGGAGCTGCCGGAGGAGTGCAATATGTCCCGAAAATGTCAGAAGCAGAAGCAAAACAGTTTATTCAGCAATTATGTACAAGCTTAGCAGACCCTGATCGATTATTACCAGGGGGTTATTTGTACATGACGGATTTGCTCGGTGATACGCGCATCGTCAACCAAATTGGGCGTTTATATGCTTCTGCGTTTGCGCATGAACATATTGATTTTGTTGTAACGGTTGCTACAAAAGGAATTCCGCTAGCTTATGCGGTTGCAAGTTTTTTAAATGTACCTGTCGTCATTATTCGTCGTGATAGTAAAGTAACGGAAGGATCAATGGTCAGCATCAATTACGTGTCCGGTTCATCGAAACGCATTCAAACGATGGTTTTATCTAAGCGGAGTTTAAAAGAAGGAGCAAACGTCTTAATTGTTGATGATTTTATGAAAGCTGGCGGAACAATTAACGGCATGATTAGTTTGCTTTCAGAGTTTCGTGCAAACGTTGTTGGCATTGGTGTGCTCGTTGAGTCGGAAGAAGCAGAAGAGCGACTCGTTGATGAATATGTTTCCCTTGTGAAACTAACGTCTGTGAATGTCAAAGAAAAACAAATTACCGTAGAAGAAGGAAACTACTTTCATTTTGTCAAATAAAATAAATGATTTTTACATACAGGAGGAAGAGACATGAAAGTTGTGCACACAAATCAAGCTCCACAAGCGATTGGACCATACTCTCAAGGCATTATCGTTAACAATATGTTTTACAGCTCTGGGCAAATTGCTTTAACGCCGGAAGGAGAAATGGTACAAGGGGACATTCAAGCACAAACGCATCAAGTATTCAAAAACTTACAAGCCGTGCTTGAAGCGGCAGGGGCGTCTTTAGAAACAGTTGTAAAAACAACAGTATTTTTAAAAGATATGAATGATTTTGCAGCGATGAATGAAGTATACGGCCAATATTTTCGCGATCATAAACCAGCGCGTTCCGCTGTTGAAGTTGCCCGCTTGCCAAAAGATGCGTTAATTGAAATTGAAGTCGTTGCACTTGTCAAACAATCGTAAAAAAATTTTTTTCATGTTAGCAGGAAAATAAAAAACGACGTGGAATAAATTCACTTAAGTTCTTATATAGGGAAAAGGTGGTGAACAGAATGGAAGTGACTGACGTGAGATTACGCCGCGTGAATACCGAAGGACGTATGAGAGCGATTGCTTCGATTACGTTGGATCATGAATTTGTCGTTCATGATATCCGCGTGATTGAAGGCAATAACGGCTTGTTTGTCGCTATGCCAAGCAAGCGTACTCCTGACGGGGAATTCCGTGACATCGCTCATCCAATTAACTCAACAACCCGCGGGAAAATTCAAGAAGCTGTTTTAGCTGAATATCACCGTGCTGGTGAGTTGGAAAAAGAGCTTGAAGAAGCAGGTGCTTCGTAAATCATAAGAGAGGACCCTTTCGTTACAAGAGGGTCCTTTTCATATGCAAAATAATGTTCATCCTATTAATAAAGAACATATAGTGAAAATGATGAATTTTTTTGGTAGATGACAATGTTTCCTTGAAATACATACATAATTGATATATATTCAATATGGATAAAGAGAGGTATGGAGGCCTTACGATGAAACGATATGCGATCATTTTAGCGGCTGGACAGGGAACGCGTATGCGTTCAAAGCTGTATAAAGTGTTACACCCTGTCTGTGGGAAGCCGATGGTACAACATGTAGTGGATGCCATTTCTACGTTACATGTCGATCGATTAATTACAGTTGTTGGTTTTGGAGCAGAACGAGTGAAAGAACAACTTGGCAATCAAAGTGAGTACGTCATTCAAGAACAACAGCTTGGGACGGCGCATGCTGTCATGCAAGCAGCACCTCATTTAGCTGATAAAGATGGTGTAACTCTCGTCGTTTGTGGAGATACACCACTGATCACCTCAGAAACGATGGAAGCGCTTTTACAACATCATTTACAGACGAAAGCGAAAGCAACGATTTTAACCGCCCTTGCAGAAGATCCAACTGGATATGGTCGCATTGTCCGAAATCAAGATGGACATGTCGAAAAAATTGTAGAACATAAAGATGCAACAGAAGAAGAGCGAATGATTCGTGAAATTAATACAGGAACGTATTGTTTTGATAATCGTGCGCTATTTGAAGCGCTGACGAAAGTGTCGAACGATAATGCGCAAGGGGAATATTATTTACCAGATGTCATCGAAATTTTGAAAAAACAAGGCGAAATTATTTCAGCGTACGAAACACCAATGTTTGAAGAAACGTTAGGCGTGAATGACCGCATTGCACTTGCTCAAGCAGAAAAAATTATGCGTATGCGCATTCATCGTAAACATATGGCAAATGGCGTGACAATCATTGATCCTGAGCATACGTATATAGCACCTGATGTGCACATTGGACAGGATACGGTCATTTATCCTGGGACATGGATTGAAGGCGATACGGTAATTGGTGAAAATTGCATCATCGGACCGAATAGCGAAATTAAAAATAGTCGTATTGGTGACAATACATCGATTCGTCATTCTGTTGTACATGACAGCGAAGTAGGCAAAGATGTAACGATCGGTCCATTTGCCCACATTCGTCCGCTATCTAAAATTGGCGACGATGTGAGAATCGGAAACTTTGTCGAAATTAAAAAAGCGACGTTTGGAAATGGAAGTAAAGCATCGCACTTAAGCTATATCGGGGATGCTGAAGTAGGTGCTGATGTGAATATCGGTTGTGGTACGATTACGGTAAATTATGATGGGGTAAATAAATATGTGACAAAAATTGAAGATGGTGCGTTTATCGGCTGTAACTCAAACTTAATTGCCCCTGTCGTTGTAGGAAGCGGAGCATACGTAGCGGCCGGATCAACTATTACCGATGATGTACCTAACCGAGCTTTAGCTATTGCCCGTGCTCGGCAAACAAATAAAGAAAATTATGTTGAGCGTCTACAAGAAAAGAAAAAATCCTAATGGAGGTTTACTTACCCATGTCTCAGTATTTGAATTCTAATTTAAAGTTATTTTCGTTAAATTCGAATCCGATTTTAGCCCGAGAAATCGCAAAAGTCATTGGCGTTGAACTAGGAAAATGCTCCGTTTCTCGTTTTAGCGACGGGGAAATTCAAATTAACATTGAAGAAAGTATTCGTGGCTGCGATGTTTATGTTATTCAATCAACAAGCGCCCCTGTAAATGAACATTTGATGGAATTGCTTATTATGATTGACGCATTAAAGCGAGCGTCTGCCAAAACCATTAATATTGTTATACCGTACTACGGATATGCTCGCCAAGATCGGAAAGCCCGTTCTCGCGAGCCGATCACCGCAAAATTGGTTGCTAATTTATTAGAAACAGCGGGTGCCTCTCGCGTCATTACACTTGATTTGCACGCACCACAAATTCAAGGATTTTTTGATATTCCAATCGACCACTTAATGGGTGTGCCGATTTTAGCAGATTACTTTAAAGAAAAACAGCTTGATGACATTGTCATTGTTTCTCCAGACCACGGCGGTGTGACGCGCGCACGGAAAATGGCAGATCGCCTAAAAGCGCCTATTGCCATTATTGACAAACGCCGTCCAAGACCAAATGTGGCGGAAGTGATGAACATTATTGGTAATGTGCAAGGGAAAACGACAATTTTAGTGGACGATATTATTGATACAGCTGGAACAATTACTTTAGCAGCAAATGCGTTAGCTGAGCATGGGGCGAAAGAAGTGTATGCATGTTGTACGCACCCTGTTTTATCAGGTCCAGCGATTGAACGAATTCAAAACTCGAAAATTAAAGAGCTTGTTGTAACGAATACGATTGCTATTCCTGAAGAAAAGAAAACGAATAAAATTGTAGAGCTATCTGTTGCCCCGCTTATCGGTGAAGCAATTATTCGCGTACACGAAGAACAATCAATTAGCGCATTGTTCGATTAATGGCGTTTAGACCTTCCTATTTTAGGGGAAGCTATGAGCGATTCTAAAATAGGAAGGTGATTTCATTGTTACAACTTCAATTACGTACAGATCATCGACGCTCTTATGTTAAACAAATGCGAAAACATGGTCACATCCCAGCTGTTTTGTACGGAAAAAAAACGAATAGCCAATCGGTTTTTGTTGATGCGGCCGAGTTTTTGAAACAATGGCGGGCTGTTGGCGGGAGCGGTCTTTTAGACGCGAAACTAAATGGCGATCATATTCGCATCATCGTTCGTGATATGCAAAAGCATCCGATTCGCCACGATGTCATTCATATTGACTTTTTAGCGGTTGATGCAAAGACAGAAATTGATGTTCACGTTCCTATTCATTTGGTTGGTGAAGCAGCAGGTGTAAAAGACGGTGGTGTACTGCAGCAGGCGATGCATCAATTGTCCATTCGGGCGTTACCGTCAAATATTCCACCGTCCATCGATATAGACATAACAAATTTACAAGTAGGCGATGTTGTTACAGTTTCACATATTCAAACGAACGGTGTTTATGAAATCAATCATGATCCGACAGAAGTGATCGCGTCGATCTTGCCACCGAAGCAAGAAGAAGAAATTCATAGCGGTGAAGAACAAGAACCAGGGAAACCGGAATCGGAAGAAGGACGCGAAACAACGCCGTGACGGACGTAGCCATCATTGGTTACGTCTTTTGCAGTATGGAGAGAAGGAGCAGAAGAAATGGCAAAACTGTTTGTTGGTTTAGGCAACCCAGGAAAAGAGTACGAGCAAACGAGACATAATGTAGGTTTTATGGTCGTTGACGAGCTTGCTCATCGCTGGGGTTTTGCCCTTAATCAAACGAAGTTTCAAGGTATATTTGCAAGTGGTATCATTTCGGGGGAAAAAGTCATATTGTGCAAACCGCTTACATATATGAACTTATCGGGCGAATGTGTTCGTCCGTTGATGGATTATTATGACATTGATGTCGATGATGTGATTGTCATTTATGACGACTTAGACTTACCGACAGGGACGGTTCGCTTACGCCCGAAAGGAAGTGCAGGCGGGCATAATGGGATGAAATCACTTATTCATCATTTGAAGACAGAGCAATTTAAACGCATCCGTATCGGTATCGATCGCCCGAAAAATGGCATGAAAGTGAGCGACTACGTATTAGGTCGGTTTACAGCTGAAGAAAAAATAAATATCGATCAAGCGATTCAAAAGGCAGCTGATGCGTGCGAGCGATCGTTACACATTCCATTCGCTCAAGTGATGAATGAATTCAATAAATAATTGAATAATTTCCTCCTAAATGGTTCAAAATGTATTCGATTAAATCAACCATTTAGGAGGGGATGCGATATGGCATTACACTATTATTGCCGTCATTGCGGCATGAAAATGGGGACGCTTGATGTGCTCGATTTAGAAAGTGAGCAATTAGGTTTTCATCGCTTAACGGAAGAAGAAAAATTAGATATGATCCAGTATCTCCCTTCAGGAGAAATTTACGTAAAGTCCATTTGTGAACATTGCCAAGAAGCATTAGATCAGAATCCTGATCTTCATCAATATGAAAAGTTTATTCAATAATTGGCTTTGGGGATCCCAAAGCGTTTTTGTATTTATGTTGGAGAGGAGGGAATTTTTTGCGAGGTTTAAGACAATATTTTATGAATCATGCGGACATGCAATCGGTTGCAGAGGGCATTCGCAATGGGTTAAAAGAGCAGCTTGTGACAGGTTTATCTGGCTCGGCCCGTTCTGTTTTTATTTCTTCTTTGTATGAGGAGACAGAACGGCCTTTATGCATTGTAACGCACAATTTATTTCAAGCACAAAAAATATATGACGATCTGATTCAATTAGTGGATGAGGAGGAAGTATTTCTTTATCCCGTCAATGAATTAATTGCAGCTGAATTAGCTGTAGCTAGTCCGGAATTGAGAGCACAACGTTTAGAAGTATTAAACTATTGGTGTGAACGGAAAAAAGGAATCGTCATCGCTCCAATTGCCGCATTGCGACGACTACTTCCACCAAAAGATGTATGGGAACGTTATCAACTTCATTTTCGCGTTGGTGGGCAAGTGGACGTCGAACGTTGTTTAAAACAATTTGTTGCGATGGGATACGAGCGTGTATCAGTCGTTTCAACGCCAGGGGAGTTTAGCGTTCGAGGAGGCATTATTGATATTTATCCCCTTACTGCAGAGCTTCCTTATCGCATTGAGTTATTTGATATTGAAATTGAGTCGATTCGGACGTTTGCAGTTGACGATCAACGTTCGGTAGCTGAAATAGATGAGGTATTCATCGGTCCAGCGACGGAACTCATTATTGAACAACAACATATGGCTGAAGCTATTCAAAAGCTAGAAGTACAATTTCATGATACGTTGCAGCATATTCATGATGAAAAGACGAAAAATCGTTTATACGAACATATGTCGTTTGAATTGGAACAGCTGAAAAATGGAAAATCAATCGAAGAAATGTACAAGTATTTCTCGTTCTTTTACCCTTCGGCTGCGAGTTTGCTAGATTATATTCCAGACAACGGTGTAGTTGTCATTGATGAAATGAGTCGCATTCAAGAAGTAGCAGAAAAACTCGAGCAAGAAGAGGCAGAGTGGTATACGAACTTATTGGAAGAAGGAAAAATCGTACAAAACGTATCGATTTCTCATTCGTTTCCTGAAGTGTTACAAAAGCGGATGAGGCAAACGATTTATTTGTCTTTATTTTTACGTCATATCCCATATACACACCCGCAAAATATTGTCAATATATCTTGCAAGCAAATACAAGTGTTCTATAGTCAAATGCAATTGTTAAAGGTGGAAATTGAACGTTGGCAAAAGGGAAACTATGCGGTTGTGTTGCTAGCGGGGGACGAAGAACGAGCGAAAAAGCTGAAACGAACGTTGGAAGATTATGAGATTGATGCCATTCAAATCGGAAAAGACGATGCATTATTCCATGGGAAATGTCAAATCGTTCCGTCGGGGCTCGTCGCAGGATTTGAATTGTCAATGCAAAAGCTTGCCGTCATTACGGAAGAAGAGCTATTTAAAAAACGACTGAAACGTCCTATGCGACGTCAAAAATTGTCGAATGCGGAGCGTATTAAAAGTTATACGGACTTAAAAGTTGGTGACTATGTCGTTCACGTCAATCACGGAATCGGGAAATATTTAGGAATCGAAACGTTAGAAATTAACGGAATCCATAAAGATTACATTCATATTCAATATCAAGGGAATGATACGTTATACGTTCCTGTTGATCAAATGGATCTCGTCCAAAAATATGTTGGTTCAGAAGGAAAAGAACCGAAAATTTATAAACTAGGCGGAACAGAATGGAAGAAAGTAAAAAAGAAAGTAGAGTCTTCTGTTCAAGATATTGCCGAAGATTTAATGAAATTGTACGCGGAGCGAGAAGCGAGCAAAGGATATGCATTCTCACCTGATAATGAAATGCAACGGGAATTTGAAGCAGCGTTCCCATATCAAGAAACGGAAGATCAGCTTCGTTCGATTCGTGAAATTAAACGGGACATGGAAAGCGAGCGCCCGATGGATCGGCTATTATGTGGGGATGTTGGTTATGGGAAAACAGAAGTTGCGTTGCGTGCCGCATTTAAAGCAATTATGGACGGAAAACAAGTCGCATTTCTCGTTCCAACGACAATTTTAGCCCAGCAACATTATGAAACGGTCCGTGAACGTTTCCAAGGATATCCGATTAACGTCGGTTTATTAAGTCGTTTCCGTACAAAAAAACAACAAGCGGAAACGATCCAAGGCTTAAAAGACGGCACAATCGATATGGTGATTGGTACGCATCGGCTTTTATCAAAAGATGTATCGTTTAAAGATTTAGGTTTATTAATTATTGACGAGGAACAACGATTCGGTGTTGCTCATAAAGAAAAAATTAAACAATTAAAAACAAATATTGATGTATTAACATTAACCGCTACACCGATCCCGCGCACGTTGCATATGTCGCTTATCGGTGTCCGCGATTTATCTGTCATCGAAACACCTCCGGAAAATCGTTTCCCCGTACAAACGTATGTGATGGAATATAGTCCGATCATTGTGCGAGAAGCGATTGAGCGCGAAATGGCGCGCGGAGGACAAGTGTTTTTCCTTTATAATCGCATTGAAGATATCGATCGCAAAGCGGAAGAAATTTCGATGCTCGTGCCTGATGCGCGCGTCACGTATGCGCACGGAAGAATGTCCGAACATGAATTAGAGGCGGTCATGCTTGCGTTTTTAGAAGGACAGTACGATGTGTTAGTAAGTACGACGATTATCGAAACAGGCGTCGATATTCCAAATGTAAATACGTTAATTGTTTATGATGCCGACAAAATGGGTCTTTCCCAACTATATCAATTGCGTGGGCGAGTGGGGCGTTCCAATCGCATTGCGTATGCGTATTTTACGTATCGAAAAGATAAAGTGTTAAATGAAATAGCCGAAAAACGATTACAAGCGATTAAGGAGTTTACAGAGCTCGGATCTGGTTTTAAAATTGCGATGCGCGATTTGTCTATTCGAGGAGCTGGAAACTTATTAGGGGCACAGCAACACGGGTTTATTGATTCCGTCGGTTTTGAGCTTTATTCTCAAATGTTGAAAGAAGCTATTGAAGAACGACGAGGAATGAAGCAAGAAAAACCGTTTGAAGTAGAAATTGATGTAGAAGTTGATGCGTATATTCCGGAGCATTACATTTCAAATGAACAACAAAAAATCGAGATGTATAAACGATTCCGCGCACTTGACTCGTTAGAGGAACTCGAACAATTGCGAGAAGAAATGTTAGACCGTTTCGGTGAGTATCCAGATGAAGTGGCGTATTTATTCCAAATTGCAGAAATGAAAATATATGCAAAACAGCATCTCATTCAGTCCATTAAGCAAACGAAACAAGAAATTACGATTTTGTTCTCACAAGAAACGACAAAGCAAATCGATGTCAGCAAATTGTTTAAACTCGGTGAGCCGTATGGAAGAGACGTTGGGTTTGGCATGGACGGCGATCGATTTAAAATTGTCGTTCATACGAAAGGGATGAAACCACAACAATGGATGATGATCATTTATGAGTTGCTAAAAGGGTTAAAATATGCTAAAAAATAATTGAGTAATACATGTTTACTGTTTATAAATAAGTGGCAATGATGAAGATGGGGGATTTTCACTTTTTAAAAAAAATCCCCCTTCATTGTGTATATAACTTCGTTTGTTACGGATACTAATCACAACAATGGTGAATTATTCAACTGCTTCACCAGTGCCATTTTTAATAACTACATGAAAGTGAGGCATCGATAGATGAAAGCAACAGGTATTGTTCGACGAATTGATGATTTAGGACGAGTAGTCATTCCGAAAGAAATTCGCAGAACACTTCGCATTCGTGAAGGAGACCCGCTTGAAATATTTGTTGACCGTGATGGTGAGGTCATTTTGAAAAAGTATTCGCCGATTAGCGAACTAGGCGACTTTGCAAAAGAGTACGCTGAGGCTCTATTTGACAGCTTAGGACAACCTGTACTCATTTGTGATCGCGATGTATTTATCGCAGTAGCAGGTGGATCGAAAAAAGAGTATTTAAACAAAAGCGTAAGTGAACTTGTTGAAAAAGTGATGGAAGATCGCCAGTCCGTTTTGCATACGGAAGAAACAAACGTGTCATTTGCACAAGCCCATGAAGAGCATATGCAATCATACGTGATTGCACCGATTATTGCCGGAGGGGATCCAATCGGGGCAGTTATTATTTTCTCAAAAGATAAAACACTTGGTGAAGTGGAGCATAAAGCAGCAGAAACAGCCGCGAGCTTCCTCGCTCGTCAAATGGAACAATAAAGGTAGCATCTCGCTACCTTTTTTTGATGTATCATTATACGTGACTGAAAAGGTGAAAGGCTATGGGAAGAAAAGACTGGTTGCGCGGAGCGTTCATATTGACGCTTGCGGCCTTATTTACAAAAATATTGAGCGCTTTTTATCGCATTCCGTATCAAAATATTGCGGGTGATGTTGGATTTTATATTTACCAACAAGTTTATCCGTTTTATGGAATTTTCCTTGCTTTATCAACGTATGGATACCCTGTTGCGATTTCAAAACTGATTGCTCAAAATAAACAGCCAACATATGAGTTTGCGGTTGCGCGGCTTTCTTTTTATTTTTTATCATTCATCAGCGTTATCATGTTTTCCATTTTGTATTTTGGTGCCTCGTTTTTTGCGATCATGATGGGAGATGATCAATTAGCTCCCCTTATTCGTGTGATTTCGTTTGCCTTTTTGCTTCTCCCATTTACTTCTGTTTTGCGCGGATATTTTCAAGGGAGAGAGGAGATGATTCCGACAGCTGTTTCACAAGTCGTGGAGCAGTTCATACGTGTAGTAGCTATTTTGTTTCTATCTTTTCTTTTGCTTCATCGCGGATTTACCGTTTATGAAGCAGGGGCTGGTGCGATGTTTGGCTCGCTCATAGGAAGTTTTGCAGCGCTTTTCGTTCTCGTTGCGTATATGTTGCGAAGACGAATGAATGCCTATACGGGAATACAGTTGCCAAAACAGGAAAAAAGAAAAGTGCTGTCATTTTTAGCGATTCACGGAGTGACGATTTGCTTAGCAAACATGGTGCTCGTTTTAATGCAGCTCGTTGACTCATTTACTCTTTTACCTTTGCTGCGACAAGCAGGATTACATGAGCTAGCTAAAACGGCGAAAGGAATTTATGACCGTGGTCAACCGTTCATTCAACTTGGAACCGTAGCAGCTACTTCTTTTTCGTTAGCGCTTGTGCCGATGTTATCACGCAAACAAACACAACGTGAAGGGGTATATACAGCTGTTCGGGTAGCTTTTGTTATTGGGTTGGGGGCAGCAGTTGGTTTAGTTTGTATATTAAAACAAGCGAATATCATGTTGTTTAAAGATCATGCTGGTGCGATCGAGCTAACGATTTTGTCCATTTGTATTCTTTTTACTTCGTTAACGTTAACGTTTATTGCGATTTTACAAGGAATTGGGGATGTATTTCGCCCGCTTTCCATCGTATGTATAGGTATGGTAACGAAGTGGGTGTTAAATATATGGTTCGTTCCTTTATGGCATACGGTTGGGGCAGCAATGGCGACATTCTTTGCCTATGTTGTCATGTGTACAAGCGCTCTTTTTTATGTGCAAAAACAAATGTCTCGCCCGTTGCTTTCATTCGTTACAGTCATTCAGACGATGCAAGCGGCTACGGTGATGGCAATCATTTTAATTGGATACATCATGTTAACGAACGAGTTACCTGTTCATCAAGGAAGGCTATTTTCATCGCTTCAAGCAATTGTTGGCGTGTTTATAGGGGCGTTTGTTTATATTATAATGGTCGTTAAAAAGGGAGTTTTCGATGAGAAAGAATTACTTGCCATTCCACTTGGTCGTTATTTAACAAACATCAAACAAAGAAAGGCTGGATAGTCATGGGTACAATTACAATTGTCGGTCTTGGGGCAGGAGATATAGATCAACTGTCTTTAGGTGTGTACCGCACGTTAAAACAAGCGGAGCGCCTCTTTTTGCGGACAAAAGATCATCCTGTTGTTGCACAATTAGAAGCAGAAGGGATATACGCTCAATCATTTGACGATATATATGAAAAATATGATCAATTTGAACAAGTGTATGAACATATTGTTGCTTTTCTTTGTGAAGAAGTAAAAAAAGGGGATGTCGTATATGCTGTGCCAGGACATCCACTTGTTGCTGAGCGCACAGTAAAGTTATTGCTTGAAAAACGAGATCATATATCTGTTCGCATTGAAGGGGGGCAGAGCTTTCTTGATGCCCTATTTAACGCCGTTGGTCTCGATCCGATTGAGGGATTTCAATTGATTGATGCGACTTCATTTCAACCGGACGAAATTCAATTGAGAAATCATATCATTTTTTGTCAAGTATATGATTCGTTTATTGCATCCGATGTCAAACTAGCTCTATTAGAAAAATTACCGCACGATTATCCGGTTTTTATCGTTTATGCAGCAGGAAGTAAACAAGAGCGTATCGAAAAAGTTCCACTATACGAGCTTGATCGCGGGATGACGGTTAACAATTTAACGAGCGTTTATGTACCGAAAGTAGAAAATGATGAGCTTTTGTACCATGATTTCATTACTTTACG
This sequence comes from Anoxybacillus sp. EFIL, assembly GCF_013096955.1. NCBI lineage: Bacteria > Bacillati > Bacillota > Bacilli > Caryophanales > Anoxybacillaceae > Anoxybacillus > Anoxybacillus sp. EFIL. The sequence goes on from NZ_SDLH01000013.1 coordinate 28,120, forward strand.
ACGTGTCATTGCGACGTTGCGTGGGCCGAACGGTTGCCCTTGGGATCGGAAACAGACGCACGAGTCGCTGAAAAAATACTTGCTCGAAGAAGCATATGAGCTTCTTGATGCAATTGATCAGCAAGACGATGAAAACATGGTTGAAGAGCTCGGCGACGTATTATTACAAGTCATGCTTCATGCTCAAATTGGAGAAGATGAAGGAATGTTTTCGATTGATGACGTCATTCGCGCCGTTACAGAAAAAATGATTCGCCGTCATCCACACGTATTTGGGGATGTTCATGTCGAGCATGCTGAAGAGGTTGTACGTAACTGGCAAGCGATAAAGCAGGAGGAAAAAGCAAGGGAGTCTCTTTCATTGCTTGACGATGTGGCTAAGGCGTTACCAGGCACATCGCGAGCATATGAATATCAAAAAAAGGCAGCGGAAGTTGGATTTGATTGGTCTGAAGTAGAGTCGATGTGGCGTAAAGTGGAAGAAGAAATGAATGAAGTGAAACAAGAAGCCAATCGCATGGATGAACAAAAATTAAAAATGGAGTTTGGTGATTTATTGTTTGCGCTTATTAACGTATGTCGATACTATAAAGTCAATCCTGAAGAGGCATTAGCGATGGCGAACGAAAAGTTTTATCGTCGTTTTCAATACATCGAACAAAAAGTAAAACAAAGTAGAAAAGATTGGAGCTCATATTCGCTAGACCAACTAGATGAAATATGGGAAGAAGCAAAAAGGGAGGGGTTATAATATGCGACTCGATAAGTTTTTAAAAGTTTCTCGACTTATTAAAAGAAGAACGTTGGCGAAAGAAGTAGCTGAGCAAGGACGTGTATTTATTAACGGTCAACAAGCGAAAGCAAGTTCAACAGTAAAAATAGGCGATGAAATGATGATTCAATTTGGTCAAAAACATGTGACAGTAAAAGTGCTCGGATTGCAAGAGCATGCGAAAAAAGAAGAAGCGAGCGCCTTATACGAAATCGTAAAAGAAGAGCGAGTGGAATAGCTTGTTCTAAACCATTTCCCCCCCTCATACACTTGTACAAATGATCGTTGTGAGGGGGAGACAATGATGACACAAAATATCGGAAATAAAGGACCGATTCAAGAACACGACATTATGATGCGCGGTCGCCGCACGTTAGAAATTACAGGTGTGAAGCAAGTCGAAAGCTTTGATAATGAAGAATTTTTATTAGAAACGGTTATGGGTTTTTTGTCTATTAAAGGACAAAGTTTACAAATGAAAAACTTAGATGTAGATAAAGGAATTGTGTCAATTAAGGGAAAAATTTTCGAGATCGTTTATTTGGACGAACATCATACGGAGAAAGCTAAAGGATTCTTTAGCAAGTTGTTTAAATGAGTTTACATGTGCAATTTACGACTTTGCTTGCGATGATTGGAACAGGGATCGTCATCGGTGCATCTTTTGATACATACGCACATATATTCAATCGTTCCGAACGTCATCGGCTGATCGTATGGATTGCAGATATTCTTTTTTGGATTGTGCAAGCGTTATATGTATTTTACACGTTGTTGCTCGTGAATAATGGACAAATTCGTTTGTACATTTTTTTAGCTATTTTATGTGGGTACGCTGCTTATCAAGCGTTATTTCAAAATATGTATGTTCGCTTGTTGCAACACATCATTCGCATCGTTGTGACGTTATATCGTTTCCTTATGCGTTTATTTTATTACATCATCGTATTTCCACTCCGACTTCTTTACCGTTTTTTTGTTTTTTTATTGATCGCTACTTGTCATTTTGTTTTATCCATTGGTAAAATTTTATATAAAGTCGTATATGTATGTATACGCTTTTTATTGCAACCTTTTATATGGATTGGACGTTTCATTTGGCGAAAAACTCCGCTTCGCTTTCAAGCAGCAGTTGGACGTTTCTTTCATATTGGAAAAGGGTTTCTCGCCAAAATCACGAATATATTTAGGAAAAAAGGGTAATGAAGAAGGAGCGGTGAAAAACATGGGTGCCCCACAAAAAAGCAAAGTAAAAAAAATTCAAACGTCGTATGTTATTCAACAAGAAAAACAAGAACATAAAAAGGCGCGGCGTCGTAAAAAAATTGTTATTCGTTTTAGCTTTGTGGCAACGATAGCGTTAGCCGCTTCTTCGCTGTTTTTATATACGATGATGACACAATCTTCCGCAATCGATGAACAAATAAAAACGAAAGAGCAACTAGAGGAAAAGTTGCGCACGTTACAAAAAGATGAAAAAAGATTAAAAGAAGAGATCAAAAAATTAAATGATGATAAATATATTGCCGAATTGGCGCGAAAACAATATTTTTTGTCGAAAGAAGGAGAAATTATTTTCATCACTCCTGATGAGTAAAAGAGATAGGCAGAAGGCTTATTGACACTTGTTTTTTTCATTATGTATAATGAAAGAAACGATTTTTCAGATTTTAAGGAGGAGCACTTTTTTTATGTCAATTGAAGTAGGCAGCAAGTTACAGGGAAAAGTAACGGGCATTACAAAATTCGGAGCGTTTGTTGAGTTACCAGAAGGCGCGACAGGCTTAGTGCACATTAGTGAAGTAGCTGACAGCTATGTAAAAGACATTAACGAACATCTTAAAGTAGGCGATGTTGTCGAAGTTCGTGTCATTAATGTTGAGAAAGATGGAAAGATTGGCTTATCGATCAAAAAGGCAAAAGAACAAGCTTCACGTCCGCGCAATAAAGGAAATGATCGCGCTTCAAAAGAAAGTTTTGAGCAAAAAATTAGCCGTTTCTTGAAAGAAAGTGAAGATCGTTTAGCATCCCTTAAACGCCATACTGAATCGAAACGAGGAGGTCGTGGTGCTCGACGCGGTTAACTTGCTGCCGAACGAGACATGAGGCAGTTTATATAAGCATCCATTTCATGAGTGGATGCTTTTTCGTTTGAATTTCATAGTGAAAAAACTATTGACTTTGTTTAAAGAACATGTTAGCATAAAAAATGTCGTTGCATGGCGGCGTAGCTCAGCTGGCTAGAGCGTACGGTTCATACCCGTGAGGTCGGGGGTTCGATTCCCTCCGCCGCTACCAAATTACACATAGTGGCCCGTTGGTCAAGTGGTTAAGACACCGCCCTTTCACGGCGGTAACACGGGTTCGAATCCCGTACGGGTCATCAAAAAACACCAATTTCGTCACGAAATTGGTGTTTTTTTGTTTGTATAACCCGTTTTTTGTGGTATTCCGTCGAAAGATTTATATGATTCATCTTCTTTTTTTGACAAAATTTTGATAATTCAGTCTGTATAATACAAGTTAATAGACGAATATATGGAAAAAAGGGAGAGGATAAATATGGAGAGATTAGAACGGAAGTTAGTCAATCGAATGGCGGAAGTACCTTTAAGTGAGACAAGAACAACAGTTTCTCAGTGGTTTCAACGGTTTACGGTTCGTTTAAGCCATTTGTTATTCCAGCAAGGGTTTTTGTTTTTAATCATCGGTTTTTTGCTTGGACGAGCTCTCATTTTAACAAAAATGACACCGTTTGCTTTACCTTTTTTTGCAGCCATTTATTTACTTCGTCGTGATAAGTTAGGATTTGTGTTTATTGCTTTATTTGCGGGAGCGTTGACCATCTCTTTTTACACCTCTCTATTTATAGTTGCTTCGATCGTTATGTTTCTCGTTTTTTATCGTTTGTTGTACTGGATTGATGCTCCGCCGAAAAGATTGCCAGTTGTCGTGTTTTCTGCCTCTGTGTTTGCGAAGATGATCATGATTTATACGTGGAATGATGAATGGACGATATACGAAGGAATGACGATGTTTATTGAAGCAGGTCTTGCCTCCATTTTAACGCTCATTTTTTTACAAAGTGTTCCGTTATTTGACCATCAAAAATATAAACAAACGTTAAAGCCAGAAGAAGTCATTTCTTTTGTCATTCTTCTTGCTTCGATGATGACAGGGATGGTTGGTTGGTCGATTTATGATCTTTCACTAGAACATGTTGCGTCACGCTATTTATTGCTTTTGTTTGCTTTTGTTGCTGGTGCGACCGTCGGTTCAACTGTTGGTGTTGTGACAGGGCTCATTTTAAGTTTAGCGAATGTATCAAATTTATACCAAATGAGTCTACTAGCATTCGCTGGATTGCTCGGTGGGCTATTGAAAGAAGGGAGAAAGCTAGGTGTTTCGTTTGGGCTCGTCGTTGCAACATTGTTAATCACCCTTTATAGCGAAGGGGTAGCGAACATTGTGCCAAATGTCGTCGAGTCGGTATTTGCCGTTTTACTTTTCTTGATGACGCCACAATCGTTAACGAGCAAAATGGCGAAGTATGTGCCAGGAACGGTTGAGCATACGAATGAGCAACAACAATATGTAAGAAAAATTCGCGATGTTACAGCCCAGCGAGTCGAACAATTTTCTCATGTGTTTCAAGCGTTATCGAAAAGTTTCTCTTCATACGGTGTGCTTACGCATGAGGAAGAGGAAGAACGTGAAATTGATTACTTTTTAAGCGATGTTGCTGCTAAAACGTGTCAAACGTGTTTTAAGAAAGACCAATGTTGGATGACCCACTTTGATAAAACATATGATTATATGAAAAAGATTATGCAAGAAGCAGGCGAAAATGATCAAATGACGAATGCGAAGTTGTTACGCGAATGGAATAAACATTGTGTGAAAGCAAATAAAGTCGTTCAAATTATTGAAAAAGACGTGTCATTTTATAAAGCCAATAAAAAACTAAAGCAACAAATGAAAGAGAGCAGAAGACTTGTCGCAGAACAGTTATTAGGTGTATCGCAAGTCATGGAAGACTTCGCGAAAGAAATTCAAAAAGAACGTGAAAATTATTATGTGCAGGAAGAACAAATTTTACATGCCCTTCAACAGTTTGGGGTCGATGTAAACGATGTTGAAATTTATAGTTTAGACAAAGGAAGCGTTGACATTGAGATGGTCGTTCCGTATTGCGACGGAAGAGGAGAGTGCGAAAAGCTTATTGCACCGATGCTATCTGATATTTTAGGTGAGACGATCGTTGTGAAAAAAGAAGATTGTTCTATATATCCAAACGGAGATTGTCGGGTGACGTTCAGTTCTTCGAAAGCGTTTGTCATTGACACAGGTGTTGCGTATGTTGCAAAAGGGGGCGGATTCATTTCAGGTGATAGCTATGCAATGATGGAAATTGGCGGAGGAAAATATGCGTTAGCTATTAGCGACGGAATGGGGAATGGTGAACGAGCGCATTATGAAAGTAAAGAGACGCTCAAGCTACTACAAAAAATTTTACAATCAGGAATTGAAGAGCGAATTGCGATTAAATCCATTAACTCTATTTTAGCTTTACGGACGACAGAGGAAATTTTTTCGACGTTAGACTTAGCGATTGTCGATTTGCAAAATGCAACGACAAAATTTTTGAAAGTCGGGTCTTCACCAAGCTTTATTAAACGGGGAAACAACGTGATGAAAATTGAATCGAGCAATTTGCCAATTGGCATTATTACTGGAGTAGAGTTTGAAATGATTGAAGAACAATTAAAAGCAGGCGATTTGCTTATTATGATGAGCGACGGCATTTTAGATGGAGTGTCGCACATTGAAAATCATGATGTATGGATGAAACGAAAAATTAAAGAATTAAAAACGAATGATCCCCAAGAAGTATCAGAGTTGCTTTTAGAAGAGGTCATTCGTGTCAACGGCGGAGAAATTGAAGATGATATGACAATTGTTGTTGCGCGCATTAAGCATAATACACCGAAATGGGCGGTCATTCCCGCATATCAATATATGAAATAAAGGTATAAAATCCCCTCTGAACGTCGATGATGGGAGTATACTACTTTTTTCGGAGGGGATGAACGTATGCGGAAAGGGACGTTACGTCAAATTTTATTAATTACAGATGGTTGTTCTAACCACGGTGAAGATCCAATTGCTATGGCGGCATTAGCGAAAGAACAAGGAATTACAGTAAATGTGATCGGTGTTCTTGACCAAGACACTATTGATGAGCAAGGGTTGCGTGAAATTGAAGGTATTGCTCAATCGGGTGGTGGGATTAGTCAAGTCGTGTATGCTAAACAATTGTCACAGACGGTCCAAATGGTAACAAGAAAAGCGATGACACAGACGTTGCAAGGAGTCATTAATCGAGAGTTGAAACAAATTTTAGGATCGCAAGCTTCGATCGAGCAACTCCCACCAGAAAAAAGGGGAGAAGTGATGGAAGTTGTCGAAGAATTAGGGGAAACCGTTAACTTACAAGTTTTAATATTAGTAGATACAAGCGGGAGTATGAAGACGAAGTTGCAAACAGTGAAAGAAGCATTGTTAGATTTATCGATTAGTTTAAATGCTCGTTTGGGAAATAATGAGTTTTCTGTTTTCGTATTTCCCGGGAAAAAAGGAGAAGTGGACCGCATTTTAGATTGGACACCGAAAATGGAGTCGATTTCAAGTGTGTTTCCGAAGCTAACATCCGGAGGAATTACACCGACCGGTCCAGCCATCCGCGAGGCGCTACAACAATTCCAAAAAAGACGTTCATTAAAAAGCTTATTTACTCACGATGGTGATGACGATGTATACATCGAACAATCTATGTAACATCCGAACAGGAACGGTTATACAAGGAAAGTGGCATAAACATCGCTATGAAATTATTAAGCAGCTCGGTAAAGGAGCAAACGGAGTTGTTTATTTAGCGAAAGAAGGACGAACGTTTGTCGCGCTAAAAATAAGCAACCAAGCAACAGCTATGATGTCAGAAGTAAATGTACTGAAACGATTTTCAGAGGTCCAGGGAGTCGCCCTCGGACCTTGTTTATTAGATGTAGATGATTGGATTCATCCGCAAGAAAAAAAGATTTATTCATTTTATGTGATGGAGTATATTGAAGGGGATGATTTGTTAACTTTTATTCAAAAACGTGGGAAAGAATGGATTATTGTTATTATATTGCAGCTGCTAGGTGATTTGCATAAGTTACATGAAAAAGGATGGGTGTTTGGTGATTTAAAACCAGAAAATTTAATCGTTTCCGGGAAGGTTCCAAAGGTTCGGTTAATTGATGTGGGGGGGACGACGATTCGCGGGAGGGCGATTAAAGAATTTACAGAGTTTTTTGATCGAGGGTATTGGGGAATGGGAACAAGGAAAGCAGAGCCATCATATGATTTGTTTGCCGTAGCGATGATTATGATTAATATGTGCTATCCAAAGCGATTTGAAAGAAAAGAAAACGGACGAGAGCAGTTGCGTCTCATGATTTCTTCCCATCCGTACTTAAAAACATATGAAAAAATATTATGGCGTGCACTAGATGGAAAGTATACTTGCGCTTACGAAATGAGAAAAGAGTTATTGCAATGTATGCAACAACCGTCTATGCAGACAGAAAAAAAACAGGGAGAGAGAGTCGTGCACGTAAAAGAAAAGAAAAAATTTCGTTGGGTAGAGACGATGTTTTTATTTGTTTGTGTCTTGTTTATGTATGTCGTTTATTTGTATGTCCAAATTCTTTAATTTTTTCTGCGTTCGTTTTGAGTATGAGGAATGAGATATGGTACGATTGTAAAAAACGACGTTGTTAAGAGGGAGAGTATGTTAGACATTGTACATCAATTTATTGAAAAGCATCAATTGCTTGAACGTCATACGACCGTCGTTGTTGGTGTATCGGGTGGTTCCGATTCGTTAGCGTTGCTCCATTTTTTATGGAGCGAACGAGAGCGATATGACATTCAAATCGTTGTGGCACACGTTGATCATATGTTGCGAGGAAAACAGTCGGAAGAAGATATGCATTTTGTGAAACATTTTTGCGATCAACGTAGTATTATATGTGAAGCGAAACAGCTGAACGTCCAATTATATATGGAGCAAACGGGAAAAGGGGTGCAAGAAGCAGCTCGTGATTGCCGCTACACCTTTTTTGAACAAGTGATGCATAAGTACAAAGCGCATTGTGTCGCTTTAGCTCATCACGGTGATGATCAGATAGAAACGGTGCTTATGCGACTTGTGCGCGGAAGCACATCGAAAGGATATGCAGGCATACCAATCAAGCGGCCATTTGGCAACGGATATATTATTCGCCCTTTTTTGTGCATTGATCGACAGCAAATTGAACAGTATTGTCAGAATAATGGCTTGCGTGCTCGTCACGACCCAAGCAATGACAAAGATGATTACACGCGCAATCGTTTTCGTCGTTACGTTCTCCCTTTTTTAAAAAGTGAAAACAGTCGCGCTCATGAGCATGTTCAACAATTTAGCGAGACGATGAGCGAAGATGAAGCATTTTTAGAGCAATTAACGAAAGAAAAATTGAAAGATGTTGTTGACCAACAAAAAGGGCATGTCCGTGTCCATATTCCTTCGTTTATGCGCATGCCAAAACCTTTACAAAGGCGAGGGATTCAACTAATATTAAACTATCTTTATGGGAATGTTCCATCGTCGTTATCTTCTATACATATAAACCAAGCGCTACTTTTTTTAAAACGACAACATCCTTCAGGTATGCTTCATTTTCCAAATGGTTTAAAAGTCATTCGTCAATACGAGGTGTGTATATTTACGTTTCAACAGGAACAAACGAGTGAATATGAGCTTCTTTTCCGTGTTCCTGAGACGCTCGTATTACCAAACGGATGTCAACTCACTAGTCAGTTTGTTGATCGTTATCCTGTCATTGAAGACGATGAGCATGTAGTGATTGATGTTGATCAATTAGCGTTGCCGCTTCGGGTTCGAACGAGAAAGCGTGGAGACCGCATGAAAGTAAAAGGAATGGAGCATCCGAAAAAAGTAGCTCGCATTTTTATTGACGAAAAAATCCCAGCGAACGAGCGGGAACAATGGCCAATTGTTGAAGATGCAAACGGGAACATCATATGGATTCCTGGTGTAAAAAAATCAGTTTATACAGCAACAAATATTACAAAAAATCGCTATATTGTATTACACTATAAAAAGCAATGAATGATGGTAGGAGGAAAGAATATGGGTATGCATCAAGATATGGAAAAAATTTTAATTACTGAAGAACAAATTCAACAAAAAGTAAAAGAGTTAGGAGCATTATTGACGAAAGAATATGAAGGGCGCTTTCCGCTTGCGGTTGGTGTATTAAAAGGTGCTATGCCGTTTATGGCAGACTTAATTAAGCATATAGATACATATTTAGAAATTGATTTTATGGATGTATCAAGTTATGGAAACGCAACAGTATCGTCTGGAGAAGTGAAAATTTTGAAAGACTTAAACACATCCGTTGAAGGTCGTGACGTGCTCATTATTGAGGATATTATTGATAGTGGTTTAACACTCAGCTATTTAGCCGACTTATTCCGCTATCGCAAAGCAAAATCGATTAAAATCGTGACTTTGCTCGATAAACCGTCTGGTCGCAAAGCGAATATTGAAGCAGATTATATCGGTTTTATCGTTCCGGATGAATTCGTTGTCGGTTATGGGTTAGACTATTGTGAGAAATACAGAAATCTTCCGTACATCGGTGTGTTAAAGCCAGAAGTATACAGCAAATAATTTTTTCATGCACATCGTTTGTTTTGGAACGTTTTTCTATGATACTATTGACTATAGCGTGTTTTAAGTGTGGGAGGAGGTAGGAAATGAACCGCATTTTCCGTAATACAATCTTTTACTTGCTTATTTTCCTTGTCGTCATTGGCGTTGTCAGCTTTTTAAATGGCGGCAATCAACGGGCGGAACGGATGACGTACGATGCGTTCATTACCCATCTAGAAAATGGTGATGTAAAGTATGTCTCGTTGAAGCCGGAGCGAGGCGTTTATGAAATTCGTGGGCAATTAAAAACTTATGCTGAAGGGCAGTTTTTTACGACATACGTAGCAAACAGCCCACAAGTTCTTCAGCGAATCGATGAGGCAGCGAAGCAGGCGAAGGTAGAAGTGTTGCCTGCTGATGAAACGAGCGGATGGGTGACGTTTTTTACGTCCATTATTCCGTTTATCATCATTTTTATTTTGTTCTTCTTTTTATTAAATCAAGCGCAAGGCGGCGGCAGCCGAGTGATGAATTTTGGCAAAAGCCGTGCGAAACTGTATAACGAAGATAAGAAGCGCGTCCGCTTTAAAGACGTTGCCGGTGCGGATGAAGAAAAGCAAGAACTTGTTGAAATTGTTGAGTTTTTAAAAGATCCTCGCAAGTTTGTCGAGCTTGGCGCTCGCATTCCAAAAGGGGTTCTTCTCGTCGGACCACCAGGAACAGGGAAAACGTTATTGGCAAGAGCTGTTGCTGGAGAAGCAGGTGTCCCGTTTTTCTCTATTAGCGGTTCAGATTTCGTTGAAATGTTCGTCGGTGTCGGTGCTTCGCGTGTACGTGATTTATTTGAAACAGCGAAGAAAAATGCTCCTTGTATCATTTTCATTGACGAGATTGATGCGGTCGGGCGTCAACGTGGTGCTGGCTTAGGTGGAGGTCACGATGAAAGGGAGCAAACATTAAACCAATTGCTTGTTGAAATGGATGGATTTAGCGGAAATGAAGGCATTATTATTATCGCCGCAACAAACCGTCCAGACATTTTAGACCCTGCCCTTTTACGTCCAGGTCGTTTTGACCGTCAAATTACGGTTGACCGTCCAGATGTGAAAGGACGTGAAGCGGTTCTTCGTGTGCACGCGCGCAACAAGCCTCTTGATGAATCTGTTGATTTAAAAGCGATTGCGATGCGTACACCTGGTTTTTCTGGTGCAGATTTAGAAAACTTATTAAATGAGGCTGCACTTGTTGCTGCTCGACGTAACAAGAAAAAAATTGATATGAGCGATATTGATGAAGCAACGGATCGTGTCATTGCTGGTCCTGCTAAGAAAAGTCGCGTCATTTCTGAAAAGGAACGAAAAATTGTCGCTTATCACGAAGCAGGTCATACAGTCATTGGCATGGTGCTTGCTGATGCGGAAATGGTACATAAAGTAACGATTGTCCCGCGCGGTCAAGCAGGCGGCTATGCGGTCATGTTGCCAAAAGAAGATCGTTATTTTATGACAAAACCAGAATTGCTTGATAAAATTACAGGTCTTCTCGGTGGACGAGTGGCGGAGGAAATTGTGTTTGGCGAAGTGAGTACAGGAGCACATAACGATTTCCAACGTGCAACAAGCATCGCTCGTCGCATGGTTACGGAGTTTGGTATGAGCGATAAACTTGGACCGATGCAGTTTGGTCAATCTCACGGTCAAGTGTTTTTAGGTCGTGATTTGCATAACGAGCAAAACTACAGCGATCAAATTGCATACGAAATTGACCTTGAGATGCAACGCATTATTAAAGAATGTTATGAAAAAGCTAAGCGTGTATTAACAGAAAATCGCGATAAGCTAAACCTCATTGCGAATACGTTGCTTGAAGTTGAAACGCTTGATGCGGAGCAAATTAAGCATTTGTTCGAGCACGGTACGTTACCAAATCGAAATGGTGATAAACAAGAAGAGGTAAAAGTAAATATTCAAACGAAAAAAGAAGAATAAAGGTGTCTCTTTTTATAAGAGGCATCTTTTTTTACCGTCCGTTCAAACGAGTATGGTATGATGAAAAAAGGAACAAATTGCGAAAAGTGGGGATGAGTGATGATTTTTGTATTAGACGTTGGAAACACAAATACGGTACTAGGTGTATATGATGGTGACGAACTGAAGTTTCACTGGCGTATTGAAACGAGCCGAAGCAAAACAGAAGATGAATACGGGATGATTGTGAAAATGTTGTTGCAAGATGTCGGATTGCATTTTTCTGACATTGACGGCATCATTATTTCTTCCGTTGTTCCGCCAATTATGTTTGCGTTAGAACGAATGTGTACAAAATACTTTCATATTAAGCCCCTCATTGTCGGTCCAGGCATTAAAACAGGGCTGAACATTAAGTATGACAATCCGAAAGAAGTCGGAGCAGACCGAATTGTCAATGCTGTAGCGGGCATTCATTTGTACGGTGCACCGCTTATTATCGTTGATTTCGGTACAGCAACAACATACTGTTATATTAACGAGCATAGACAATATATGGGAGGAGCTATTGCGCCAGGTATTACGATTTCCACGGAAGCGCTTTATTCTCGAGCCGCTAAACTTCCGCGTATTGAAATTGCCCGTCCAGACGATATTATTGGGAAAAATACAGTAAGTGCGATGCAGGCTGGTATTTTATATGGATATGTCGGACAAGTAGAAGGAATTGTGTCACGGATGAAAGGAAAAAGCACTATTCCTCCAAAAGTAATTGCAACAGGTGGATTAGCATCACTAATTGCCCATGAATCGAATGTGATTGATATCGTCGATCCGTTTTTAACGTTAAAAGGATTGCAATTGTTATATGAGCGAAACAAGAAAGGTGAGTGACAGCAATGGCAGATTATTTAGTAAAAGCGTTGGCATACGATGGTCAAGTGCGAGCGTATGCAGCACGAACAACAGAAACGGTTCAGGAGGCACAAAGGCGACATGAAACGTGGCCAACAGCGTCTGCTGCTTTAGGTCGTGCCATGACGGCGGGTGTGATGATGGGGGCCATGTTAAAAGGAGATAGCCAAATTACAATTAAAATTGAAGGTGGTGGACCTATTGGACATATTCTTGTTGATAGTAACGCCAAAGGACATGTGCGTGGCTACGTATCCAATCCACATGTTCATTTTGAATTAAATGCGAATGGGAAGCTCGATGTCGCCCGGGCAGTTGGGACAAATGGGACATTAACAGTGGTGAAAGACTTAGGGTTACGCGATTATTTTACAGGACAAGTTCCGCTCGTATCTGGAGAACTTGGTGAAGACTTTACATACTATTTCGTTTCCTCTGAACAAACGCCATCGTCCGTTGGGGTTGGTGTGTTAGTTAACCCAGATTATACGATATTAGCGGCTGGTGGTTTTATTTTACAACTCATGCCGGGAACAGAAGAAAAAACAATTGCCGACATTGAAAAAAATTTAGCTACTATTCCGCCGATCTCCAAAATGATCGAAAGTGGTTTGACGCCGGAACAAATTTTATATGAACTGCTCGGTGGGGAACAAAATGTAAAAATTCTCGAAACGATGCCTGTGTCATTTGTTTGTCGTTGCTCGCGTGAACGAGTAGCAGATGCCATTATTAGCTTGGGAGCGGAAGAAATTCAGCAAATGATTGATGAGGAAGGGAAAGCGGAAGCATCTTGTCATTTTTGTAATGAAACGTACACATTTTCGGCCGAAGATCTTGAGGAGTTAAAAAAATTAGCAAAACAAAAATAAATGATTGACAATTTCGAAAATAACTGATAAATTGGTTACAAATTCTATAAAAATACTCGGGATTAGGGGTGGATGAAATGGCGCGTGTAGTACAATCCATTACAGAGTTAATTGGTCAAACACCGGTAGTAAAGTTAAATCGCATCGTTGATGAAAATAGCGCAGACGTATATTTGAAGTTAGAGTTTATGAATCCGGGAAGCAGCGTAAAAGACCGGATTGCGCTTGCGATGATTGAAGCAGCAGAAAAAGCCGGGAAAATTCAGCCTGGGGATACAATCATTGAACCGACAAGTGGAAATACGGGAATTGGTTTAGCGATGGTTGCTGCTGCAAAAGGATATAAAGCCATTTTTGTTATGCCTGATACGATGAGTTTAGAGCGTCGCAACTTACTTCGCGCTTATGGAGCGGAGCTTGTGTTAACCCCAGGGAGCGAAGGGATGCGAGGTGCTATTCAAAAAGCAGAGCAGCTTGCACAAGAGCACGGTTATTTTATGCCGCAACAATTTAAAAACGAAGCAAATCCGGAAGTGCATCGTTTAACGACAGGAAAAGAAATCGTTGAACAAATGGGCGATCAATTAGATGCGTTTGTAGCTGGCATTGGAACGGGTGGAACGATTACAGGAGCTGGAGAAGTGTTGCGCCAAGCATACCCAAACATTAAAATTTATGCTGTTGAACCAGCTGACTCTCCTGTGCTTTCAGGTGGAAAACCAGGTCCGCATAAAATACAAGGTATCGGTGCAGGATTCGTCCCAGATATTTTAAATACATCCATTTACGATGAAGTCGTCACTGTAAAGACAGAAGAAGCATTTGCAGCGGCTCGTCTAGCTGCTCGCCAAGAAGGTATTTTAGGAGGCATTTCATCTGGTGCAGCGATTCATGTAGCATTGCAAGTGGCGAAAAAATTAGGAAAAGGAAAGAAAGTGTTAGCAATTATTCCAAGTAACGGTGAACGTTATTTGAGCACACCACTATATCAGTTTGAAGAATAATTCGGCAAGGACATTCTTGCCGAATTTTTTTTCGTGATTGTTTCTATATGTTCGTTGTACAATAAGCGTATGGACTGATGGAGAGGAGTGACATCTTTGAGCCAGCAAAAGCGACGACCGATGATGAAAAAAATCTCATACGCACAACGTGACTGGTTTTCGCAATATAAAGCATTGTCGCGAAAACAGTTGCATCATGTTTTGCTTGAAAGCGGTCGGGACGGCCGATACAGTATTATCGGCTTACAACCATTTGCGGTTGTCATTGGAAAAGATGACAAGTTGACAGTGTGGCAGAAGCATCGCACAGAGACGTTTGAAGGGAATATATTGCAATCATTAAAAAAATGGTTGAATCAATGGAGGATAGACAAATTAGAGGAAGGTCCAGACTTTCAAGGTGGGGCGATCGGCTACATTAGTTACGATTGTGCCCGGTATATTGAAAAGCTCCCTTCGATCGCACGTGACGATTTAAACATGCCTGATTTATATTTTTTAGTATTTGACGATGTGTTTGTATATGACCATGATGAATCATCTCTTTATTTTATTACCCATTATGTAGATGGGGAAGAACGCCAAGCGCGTGAACGTCTTGAACGGTACGAGCAATTATGGACAACGGAATTTACCGATGCTTCTCGTCCGTTTATTCCGAACTATGAGAAGGAAGAAACGGTATCAATGAGCGAAGAGCAGTTTATGGAAGCTGTCGAAAAAGTGCGTGCGTATATTGCGCAAGGCGATGTTTTTCAAGTGAACTTGTCTGTGCGACAGTCGAAACGGTTACTTACTCATCCGTTTGCGATTTATGAAAAATTACGTACATTAAATCCATCACCATACATGGCGTATATGCATTTTCCTGAATTTCAACTCGTGAGCGGCTCCCCAGAGTTACTTGTGAAAAAGAAAGGGGAGTATGTGAGTACACGTCCAATTGCAGGAACGCGTTCACGTGGTAAAACGATTCAAGAAGATGAACAAATTGCTCAGTCATTATTAGCAAACGAAAAAGAGAGAGCGGAACATTTAATGCTTGTTGATCTGGAGCGTAATGATCTTGGACGTGTATGTGCATATGGAACGGTACACGTAGACGAGTTTATGGTAATTGAAAAATATTCTCATGTAATGCATCTCGTTTCCCATGTTTCTGGACGACTTGCAGAAGGGAAAGATGCGTTTGATGTGATATCAGCTGCGTTCCCAGGTGGAACGATTACAGGGGCACCGAAAGTACGAACGATGGAAATTATTGAAGAGCTAGAGCCTGTTCGACGTGGTGTTTACACAGGTTCCATTGGCTGGATCGGATTTAACGGCGATATGGAGCTAAACATTGCG
This sequence comes from Anoxybacillus sp. EFIL, assembly GCF_013096955.1. Classification (NCBI taxonomy): domain Bacteria; kingdom Bacillati; phylum Bacillota; class Bacilli; order Caryophanales; family Anoxybacillaceae; genus Anoxybacillus; species Anoxybacillus sp. EFIL. Next base: position 43,767 of record NZ_SDLH01000013.1, read on the forward strand.
ATTCGAACGATGATTGCGAAAGATGGTCTTGCCTATGTACAGGCGGGGGCAGGGATCGTTATTGATTCTCAACCAGAACATGAATATAAAGAATGTTTAAAGAAAGCATTTGCCTTATGGAAAGCAAAAGAGCTGAGCGAAGAAGAGTATGTACAATTAAGCATGAGGTGAGCAAAATGATTTTAATGATTGATAATTATGATTCATTTACGTATAACTTAGTTCAATATTTAGGGCAATTAGGGGAAGAATTGATCGTTAAACGAAACGATGAAGTAACGGTTGCTCAAATTGAACAACTTCAGCCACATTTTTTAATGATTTCGCCTGGTCCTTGCAGTCCGAATGAAGCAGGCATCAGCATGGAGGCGATTCAATATTTCGCAGGGAAGGTCCCGATTTTTGGTGTATGTCTTGGTCACCAGTCGATTGCGCAAGTGTTTGGCGGGGAAGTTGTTCGGGCGGAACGTTTAATGCACGGGAAAACATCGCCCATTTTTCATGATGGAAAGACGATTTTTACTCAAATTCCGAATCCGTTTACCGCTACGCGTTATCATTCGTTAATTGTAAAAAGAGAAACATTGCCCGATTGCTTTGACATTTCCGCATGGACAGAAGAAGGAGAAATTATGGCCATTCGCCATAAAACATTGCCGATTGAAGGGGTGCAGTTTCATCCTGAGTCGATCATGACGGAATATGGTTTAGAGATGCTTAAAAATTTCATTACACTATATAGACGAAAGTGATGCCTTATGTTCGTTTATGTAAATGGACAAGTTGTAAAAAAGGAAGATGCTCGTATTTCTCCGTTTGATCATGGATTTATGTATGGGCTTGGGGTGTTTGAAACGTTTCGTGTATATGATGGACATCCATTTTTGCTTGATGATCATTTAGCTCGTCTTCATAACGGACTCGATATGCTCAACATTTCATGTTCTATCACTCGAAATGATGTTTTGCATATTCTTTCCCAATTGTTACAGGCTAACGGTTATCGCGATGCATATGTTCGTTTAAACGTTTCAGCTGGAATCGGAGATGTTGGGTTGCAAGTGGAACAATATACACATCCGACGATCATTATGTATATGAAACGTATTCCAGCCTTTGCGGAAGAGAAAGTATGTCAAACTTTACAAGTGAAACGAAATACGCCAGAAGGGTGTATTCGCTTAAAATCGCATCACTATTTAAACAATATTTTAGGTAAAAGGGAAATTGGTCATCATCCAAATGTAGAAGGCATTTTCCTTACAGAAGAAGGATGTGTAGCAGAAGGGATTGTTTCTAACATTTTTTGGGTGAAAGATGATGTTGTGTACACCCCTGCCGTACAAACGGGGATTTTAAACGGTGTGACCCGAATGTTTGTGATTGATTTACTACACTCATGGGGCATTCGTGTGGAAGAAGGTTTTTATTCGCTACAACAGCTAAAAAGCGCAGATGAAATCTTTTTAACAAATTCCATTCAAGAAGTTGTGCCGGTTTGTCGGCTAGATGAGAATATATATCCCGGGAAATGTGGGGAAATAACAAAACGTCTACAACGTGCGTACGCATCGTTTACAACGCATTTATGGACAAGGTACGACAGAAAGGATGGGTACGTCAATTGATTGATGTCATTTATTGCGGAAAGCATAAGTTAGATTTACGAAAACAAACGGTCATTATGGGCATTTTAAACGCAACTCCTGATTCTTTTTCTGATGGTGGGAAGTTCAATCACGTAGAGCAGGCAATTGAACGGGCAAAACAACTTGTAGCTGAGGGAGCGCACATCATTGATATCGGGGGGGAATCAACTCGCCCCGGGGCTGAAAAAGTACCGCTTGAAGAAGAATTGCGTCGCGTCATTCCCATTGTGGAAGCAGTAGCCAAAGCGGTGGATGTGCCAATTTCTATCGATACGTATAAAGCAGAAGTCGCAAAACAAGCCATTGAAGCAGGGGCTACGATGATTAACGATGTTTGGGGAGCAAAAGCCGATCCGAATATGGCTAAAGTAGCGGCTAATTACGGTGTTCCGATTGTATTAATGCATAATCGTCATGATCGCAATTATAAACATTTTATTTCAGATATGATCAATGATTTAAAAGAGAGTATACATCTTGTAAAGCAAGCGGGTGTGACGGACGAGCAAATTATTATCGATCCAGGTATTGGTTTTGCTAAAACAGTAGAGCATAATTTAGAAGTGATGCGTCGATTAGATGAGTTTGCAGTCCTTGATTATCCTATTTTGTTAGGAACATCACGAAAGTCATTTATTGGGCATGTGCTTGATTTACCCGTCCACGAACGAGTAGAAGGAACAGGAGCAACCGTTTGTCTCGGCATTGCGAAAGGCGTGCATATCGTTCGTGTACATGACGTTTTACCGATCGCTAGAATGGCTAAAATGATGGATGCGATGATCGGGAGAGGGTGAGAGTATGAGCGATAAAATTTACGTTCAGCAAATGGAGTTTTACGGTTATCACGGGGTGTTTCCTGAGGAAAATAAACTCGGTCAACGTTTTTACGTTGATGTTATGATTGAAACGGATTTAAGAAAAGCAGGTGTAACGGACGATTTAAGTGAAACGGTTAATTACGCACATATATATGACATATGTCAAAGTATCGTTGAAGGAAAGCCGTTTAAATTGATCGAGGCAGTAGCGGAACGTATTGCTGAGCAAATTTTATCTACGTATACAACGATTTCGTCGTGTACAGTCAAGGTGACGAAGCCAAATCCACCTATTAAAGGTCACTATGCGTATGTGGCAGTTGAAATGACGAGAGGGCGTTAACAAATGGAACATATTGCTTATATTGCATTAGGCTCAAATATAGGAGATCGTTTTGATTATTTACGTAAAGCGGTCACGGCTTTAAATAACCATTCATGTATTTCTGTTTTAGCGACATCTTCCGTTTATGAAACAGATCCGGTTGGATATGTCGAACAAGCTTGTTTTTTAAATATGGTTGTAAAGGTTGCTACGTCGCTATCTCCATTTGCTTTGTTAGAAGCAACGATGGACATTGAAAAACAGTTTGGTCGAAAACGAGAAGTTCATTGGGGGCCACGAACGTTAGACCTTGACATTTTGCTATATAATCACGAAAATATTGAAACAGAACAACTTATCATTCCGCATCCGCGCATGTATGAACGGGCGTTTGTATTAATCCCGTTGTTTGAAATAGATGAATCGCTAATTATTCCTTCCGTTCAACGTCCTTTACGTTCGTACGTTGAACAGTTATCGGACCAAGGTGTTCGTATATGGAAAAGTCGCAAAGCGGTGGAGGAACAATTTATGTTAGCAAGAAAGGAGGGAGTTTAATGTTTAAAATCGGAAATGTACAAATTAATAATCCTGTCGTGCTTGCTCCGATGGCGGGCGTATGTAATTCAGCTTTTCGTCTAACTGTAAAAGAGTTTGGTGCAGGACTTGTTTGTGCAGAGATGGTTAGCGATAAAGCGATTTTATTTAATAATCCAAAAACAATGGGCATGCTCTATATTGATGAGCGTGAAAAACCATTAAGCTTGCAAATTTTTGGTGGAGAAAAAGAAACGCTTGTACAAGCGGCCAAATATGTAGATAAGCATACGAATGCGGACATTATTGATATTAACATGGGATGCCCTGTTCCGAAAATTACAAAATGTGATGCGGGGGCAAAATGGCTATTAGATCCAAATAAAATTTACGACATGGTAGCGGCGGTTGTTGATGCCGTAGAAAAGCCTGTAACGGTAAAAATGCGGATTGGTTGGGATGAAAACCACATTTATGCTGTTGAAAATGCTCAGGCGGTGGAACGAGCAGGCGGACAAGCTGTTGCAGTCCATGGGCGAACACGCGTACAAATGTATGAAGGAAAAGCGGATTGGAACGTTATTAAACAAGTAAAAGAAGCCGTTCGCATTCCTGTTATCGGTAACGGCGATGTCCAGACTCCTCAAGATGCAAAACGAATGTTAGAGCAAACGGGCGTCGATGGTGTGATGATTGGCCGAGCTGCCCTTGGTAATCCGTGGATGATTTATCGTACAGTTCGTTATTTGGAAACAGGTGATCTCATTCCGGAACCATCTGTGCGTGAAAAAATCGAAGTATGCATTTTGCATTTAGATCGTTTAATCGCTTTGAAAAACGAGTATATCGCTGTAAAAGAAATGCGCAAACATGCTGCGTGGTACTTAAAAGGTATTCGTGGAAACGCCAAAGTGCGCAATGCGATTAACGAATGCCAGACGCGCGATGAGCTTGTGACGTTACTTATGAATTTTGTCGAAGAAGTTGAAGCAAAAGAAAGTGATGTTGTGATGGAAGTATAAAGCATACTGTCAGCTCATGCTGGCAGTATGGCTTAAAAAATAAAAGGTCATTGGAGTGAACTTTGTTATGTCACATGAAGAATTAAATGATCAACTGTTAGTTCGTCGTGAAAAGTTACATAAGTTACGTGAAAAAGGAATTGATCCATTCGGGAAACGATTCGAGCGCACACATAAGGCTGAAGAGTTGTTTGCGCTATACGGTCATTTATCGAAAGAGGAACTTGAGGAGAAACAAATTCATGTTTCTGTAGCCGGTCGCATTATGACAAAGCGTGGCAAAGGAAAAGCTGGATTTGCACATATTCAAGATTTAACAGGGCAAATTCAAATTTATGTGCGCAAAGACGATGTTGGCGAAGAGCAGTATGAAATTTTTGATACGTCAGATTTAGGGGATATTGTTGGTGTCCAAGGCACAGTATTTAAAACAAAAGTGGGCGAGCTATCTATTAAAGTGCATGCATATGAAATGTTAACAAAATCGTTGCGTCCACTCCCTGAAAAGTACCATGGGCTTAAAGACATTGAGCAACGTTACCGCCAACGTTATCTCGATCTAATTATGAATCCAGAAAGCAAAAAAACATTTATTACACGCAGCTTAATCATTCAGTCCATGCGTCGCTATTTAGATCAAAAGGGATATTTAGAAGTAGAGACCCCTATGATGCATTCGATTGCTGGAGGGGCTGCGGCTCGTCCGTTTATTACGCATCATAACGCTTTAGATATGACGTTGTATATGCGTATTGCGATCGAATTGCATTTAAAACGTTTAATTGTTGGTGGATTAGAAAAGGTATATGAAATCGGTCGTGTATTCCGAAACGAAGGTATTTCAACGCGCCATAATCCAGAGTTTACAATGCTTGAGCTTTATGAAGCTTATGCTGATTACACAGATATTATGAAATTGACAGAAGATATGATTGCGCATATTGCTCAAGAAGTGCTCGGAACTACAAAAATTCAATATGGAGAATATGAAGTAGATTTAACTCCTTCTTGGAAACGACTTCATATGGTTGATGCGATTAAAGAGTATGTTGGTGTTGACTTTTGGAAGCATATGAGCGATGAAGAAGCTCGTCAACTAGCGAAAGAACACGGAGTAGAAGTAGCTCCGCATATGACATTCGGTCATATTGTGAATGAATTTTTTGAACAAAAGGTAGAACAACACCTTATTCAGCCGACATTTATTTACGGTCATCCGGTTGAAATTTCGCCTTTAGCGAAGAAAAATCCAGAAGATCCTCGTTTTACAGATCGATTTGAACTATTTATCGTTGCCCGTGAGCATGCAAATGCATTCACAGAATTAAATGACCCAATCGATCAACGGGAACGATTTGAAGCGCAATTAAAAGAAAAAGAACAAGGAAATGACGAAGCGCATGAGATGGACGAAGATTTTATCGAAGCGCTAGAGTACGGTATGCCACCAACGGGTGGGTTAGGAATTGGTATTGATCGCCTTGTTATGTTGTTAACGAACTCACCATCGATTCGCGATGTGTTGCTGTTCCCTCAAATGCGTCATAAGTAATGATGAAAGTCCCGAGATGATCGGGACTTTTTTTGAAAAAAGTAAAAAAACATATTGCTAAAAGATAATCAAATATGATATATTACTAATCGTCCGTGTTGAAGATAACACGGAAAAAGATGAATAAAAAATGTTGACAAAGAAAACAGTAAATGTTATATTAAAAAAGTCGCTTCAAAAGCGACAAGATGTTCCTTGAAAACTGAACGAAGCGAAAAGCGTACAGAAGCTAAGGATAACTTTTCTATGGAGAGTTTGATCCTGGCTCAGGACGAACGCTGGCGGCGTGCCTAATACATGCAAGTCGAGCGGACGATTCAAAAGCTTGCTTTTGAATCGTTAGCGGCGGACGG
>NZ_SDLH01000139.1:0-364 GCF_013096955.1 Anoxybacillus sp. EFIL
GGCTCTTCACCACAAGTTGTACTTGATCATTTAAGATCGGTGTGCATATAGAAAATAGGGGTACAAAAAATGCGAATTTTCCTGTATGGTAAAGGTGACCAAACCAAACCATTGGAGGAAAATTCGCATGTACTCTCAGTTTATCAAAGAACTCATCGATTTACCAGATGTTTTGATTCAAAAGGTGCGAAAAGAAGGAGATCGTTGGATTTTCGAACTTTCTCTACCTGAACAATGCCCGTTATGTCCTGTCTGCTTGAAACGCACGATCAAAATGACAGGAAAAAAGAAGCAATGGATGCATGGCTATGCTCAACGAATCGGGATTTTTTGGATTGAACTCCCTGTCGAGCGCAGACGTTGT
>NZ_SDLH01000140.1:0-291 GCF_013096955.1 Anoxybacillus sp. EFIL
AATAGGCGAGTGCATGACCAGATGCAAGGTGCAGTTTTATCTGAACGTAGTGGGATGTAAAGAAAGAAAATAAAAGTAAGTTAAGTTCATGATAACCGTTTTATCTGAACGTAGTGGGATGTAAAGAGCGAATCCTCCAAGTGTCGAGGTTGTAGATGAAACAGCGTTTTATCTGAACGTAGTGGGATGTAAAGATCCCAGAAGGATATCACAATGGGAGCGGAATCGTCAAGTTTTATCTGAACGTAGTGGGATGTAAAGACCGTTTCACGAATACGTTCTTTTAATACC
>NZ_SDLH01000142.1:0-237 GCF_013096955.1 Anoxybacillus sp. EFIL
TTTTTTGCACGGGATAGCAACCGAAAATAATTTTGCACAAATTTTGCACGATACAAAAGAACGTGTGGCTCAAATATTGAAATATCAATACTTTTAGGTATATGGTTATTATCCTGCCGAGGGCGTTTTTTTTATCTCGATGGTTCAGATTAAAAATCATCAAACCCTTGATACGACTGCGTTTGCGGTCGTTTTTTATTTTTCGAAAATCCGATTGAAAACGATAGAATTCGAAAA
>NZ_SDLH01000143.1:0-225 GCF_013096955.1 Anoxybacillus sp. EFIL
CCACCATTTAAAGAGTGCGTAATAGCTCACTGGTCGAGTGACTCTGCGCCGAAAATGTACCGGGGCTAAACGTATCACCGAAGCTGTGGGACGACTTACGTCGTCGGTAGGGGAGCGTTCTAAGGGCGTCGAAGCTAGACCGGAAGGACTAGTGGAGCGCTTAGAAGTGAGAATGCCGGTGTGAGTAGCGAAAACAGAGGTGAGAATCCTCTGCACCGAAAGCCT
>NZ_SDLH01000144.1:0-225 GCF_013096955.1 Anoxybacillus sp. EFIL
CCACCATTTAAAGAGTGCGTAATAGCTCACTGGTCGAGTGACTCTGCGCCGAAAATGTACCGGGGCTAAACGTATCACCGAAGCTGTGGGACGACTTACGTCGTCGGTAGGGGAGCGTTCTAAGGGCATCGAAGCTAGACCGGAAGGACTAGTGGAGCGCTTAGAAGTGAGAATGCCGGTGTGAGTAGCGAAAACAGAGGTGAGAATCCTCTGCACCGAAAGCCT
>NZ_SDLH01000145.1:0-225 GCF_013096955.1 Anoxybacillus sp. EFIL
CCACCATTTAAAGAGTGCGTAATAGCTCACTGGTCGAGTGACTCTGCGCCGAAAATGTACCGGGGCTAAACGTATCACCGAAGCTGTGGGACGACTTGCGTCGTCGGTAGGGGAGCGTTCTAAGGGCATCGAAGCTAGACCGGAAGGACTAGTGGAGCGCTTAGAAGTGAGAATGCCGGTGTGAGTAGCGAAAACAGAGGTGAGAATCCTCTGCACCGAAAGCCT
>NZ_SDLH01000146.1:0-208 GCF_013096955.1 Anoxybacillus sp. EFIL
AGCTCCCCGAAGCATATCGGTGTTTGTCCCGTCCTTCATCGGCTCCTAGTGCCAAGGCATCCACCGTGCGCCCTTTCTAACTTAACTAAACACACTTTTCAGCCTGTTATCTAGTTTTCAAAGAACATGGCTTCTTCTTGAAGCTACATCTTCGCTGCCATGCGCCGAGGAATTTATCATCTTCGTAATCACTCGCAGACGCAGGCGC
>NZ_SDLH01000014.1:0-28370 GCF_013096955.1 Anoxybacillus sp. EFIL
CCGTCCGCCGCTAACGAATCAAAAGCAAGCTTTTGATTCGTCCGCTCGACTTGCATGTATTAGGCACGCCGCCAGCGTTCGTCCTGAGCCAGGATCAAACTCTCCATAGAAAAGTTATCCTTAGCTTTTGTACGCTTTTCGCTTCGTTCAGTTTTCAAGGAACATCTCTGCCACTCTTTGAGCGACCTTTTAAGTATAACATTTACTATTTTCTTTGTCAACACTTTTTTATCTTTCATAAATTACTTGTTTCAATCAGCAATAAGTATATTATCAAAAACCAATTTACTCGTCAACTGTTTTTTTAAAAAAATAAGGCTTGGAAGTAATAACCCAAGCCTCTCAATCTGTCACTATAGTAGTTACTCAACTAAAAACGCAAAATATAGAATGAAAACAACAAATAAACCGTACATAATTGGATGAATTTCTTTCGCTTTACCTTTCGCAATCATTGTAATTGGGTAAAAAATAAACCCAATCGCAATTCCTGTTGCAATACTATACGTTAAAGGCATTGAAATTAATGTTAGAAATGAAGGAACAGCAATTTCAAAACGAGTCCATTCAATTTTTCCAAGCGATGATACCATTAGTACACCAACAATAATCAATGCCGGTGCTGTGACTGGTGCTGTCACAACCGATAACAGTGGAGAGAAAAATAACGCAAGCAAAAATAAAATTGCTGTTACGACAGAAGTAAAACCTGTACGTCCACCAGCCGCTACCCCAGCTGAGGATTCAATGTACGATGTTGTTGTAGACGTCCCTAAAATTGCTCCAACAACCGTTGCACAAGAATCAGCAAAAAGCGCTTTCCCTGCACGCGGCAATTTATTATCCTTTAATAACCCCGCCTGATTCGCTACAGCAACGAGCGTTCCAGCTGTATCGAAGAAATCAACGAATAAAAACGTCAACACAACCGCTAGCATTTTTATATTAAAAATTTCTCCAAAATGCTCAAACGCTACTCCAAATGTAGGGGATAAACTCGGTACAGAACCGATTACCTTCGTTGGTACATCGATTAATCCCGAAAACATTCCAACAACAGCCGTAATAACCATTCCAATGAAAATTCCACCGTTTACGCCGCGAACCATTAAAATAACAGTAACAATTACACCGAAGATCGCCAATAATGTATTTCCATTTGTCAAATGTCCTAATCCTACGAGAACTGCATCGTTATTTACAATAATACCTGCGTTTTGGAATCCGATAAACGTAATAAATAATCCAATCCCTGCTCCAACTGCATATTTTAAGTCTTCTGGGATCGAGTTAATAATTTTTTCACGTACACCACTTAATGTTAGTAAAATAAAAATAAGTCCAGACATTAAAACACCAGATAATGCTGTTTGCCAAGGAATGCCCATCGTCAATACAACAGTAAAAGCAAAGAAAGCATTTAATCCCATCCCCGGGGCAAGCGCAATCGGATAACGTGCTATTAACCCCATTAATAGCGATCCAACAGCTGCCGCAATAGCCGTCGCGGTAAATACAGCCCCTTGATCCATTCTCATTTCATTTGGTAAATCTGGCACCGCACTTAACGACAAAATAGACGGATTAACAAACAAAATGTAAGCCATAGATAAAAACGTCGTTAAGCCTGCAATAATCTCTCTCTTATAATTTGTACCAAGCTCATCAAATTGGAAATACTTCTTAATCAATTTCAGTCCCTCCATATGTTGTTAATAAAAAGAAAAACGCTTCTAGCAAACTACCAGAAGCGTTGACTATGATGCATAATGCACAGAACATAGAGAGGAACCAAGCAGATTCCTCTCCCCCACATTACACATCGTAGTCAAGCTATTTACGGTAGCTTGGTAGAGACTCTCGAGCCATATTCTCGAGATTATACGATGTATCCTCTATTTATTTTACACATACATTCTATCAAGCACATCCGACAAAGTCAAGGTAAAAAACGAACATTTTTTATATAAAAAAACTTTTTGTTCGTTTTTTACTCCCATTCGATCGTTGCTGGTGGTTTGCTTGTAATATCATACACAACGCGGTTGACGTGAGGCACTTCATTAACAATGCGCGTTGAAATGACTTCAAGCACATCCCAAGGAATACGTGCCCAGTCTGCTGTCATGCCATCAATTGATGTCACTGCACGAATACCGACCGTATAATCGTACGTACGTGCATCTCCCATCACTCCAACGCTACGAATGTCAGGAAGGACGGTGAAGTATTGCCAAATATCACGATCAAGACCTGCTTTTTTAATTTCCTCACGCAAAATGGCATCCGATTCACGAACAATATTTAACTTTTCTTCTGTCACTTCACCTAACACGCGAATACCAAGTCCTGGTCCCGGGAACGGTTGACGCCATACAATTTCATCTGGAATACCTAATTCTGTGCCAAGGGCACGCACTTCATCTTTAAACAGCGTATTTAGCGGCTCAATTAATTTAAATTTCATATCTTCAGGTAAGCCGCCGACATTATGATGTGATTTAATTGTTTGAGCTGTTGCGGTTCCGCTCTCAATAATATCCGTGTAAAGTGTACCTTGTACTAAAAACTCAATGCCATCCAATTTTGCTGCTTCATCGTCAAACACGTAAATAAACTCATTTCCGATAATTTTTCGTTTTTGCTCCGGATCACTTACACCTTTTAATTTATTTAAAAACCGCTCTTTTGCGTCTACTTTAATGACGTTCATATGGAAGCCTTCACGGAACGTTTTCATGACGCTTTCCGCTTCTCCTTTACGAAGTAAGCCATGATCCACAAAAATACACGTCAACTGATCACCAATAGCACGATGGACGAGAACAGCTGCGACCGATGAATCAACACCGCCACTTAAAGCGCAAAGTACTTTTTTATTGCCGACAAGCTCACGAATTTTACGAACTTCGTGATCGATAAAACTTCCCATTGTCCAGTCGCCTTTGCACTCACAAACATGAAACACAAATCGTTTTAATAGCTCATTTCCATATACGGAATGGCGCACTTCCGGATGAAACTGAACGGCGTAAAACTTCCTCGTTTCGTCACTCATCGCGGCAATTGGACAAGATGGACTTGTCGCATCAATAGTAAACCCTTCCGGCGTTTTCGTCACTAAATCTCCATGACTCATCCAAACAATTTGCTCCGTCGGTAAATCACTAAACAATTGCGACGGACGCTGCACCGTAATCGTTGCCTTTCCGTATTCTCGATGCGTCGCTTTTTCTACTTTTCCGCCTAAATGATGTGTCATCAGCTGCATACCATAACAAATTCCTAAAATCGGAATACCTAACTGAAAAAGCGCTGGATCGCACGTGAACGATTGTTCATCATACACGCTATTTGGTCCACCTGAAAAGACAATTCCTTTTACATTCATTTGTTGAATTTGCTCGGCCGTAATCGTATGTGGATGCAGCTCGCTATACACACCAAACTCACGAATGCGGCGCGTAATTAACTGATTGTACTGACTACCGAAATCTAAAACGACGATCATTTCCTGCTGACTCAAACGAAATCACCCCATCTACACATAATAAAAAAGCTAGCATTCATACCTCCTCATAAAAAAACGAAGGCAGAATTCTAGCAATATAGAACACTGCCTTCGTAGTCGGGTCATTTACGGTGTCCCGGTAGAGACTCTCGAACCATATTATCGAGGATATACGAAGGTGCGCATCTTAAATTTTAATTCATTCTACCAACTTCATTCCTCTTCGGTCAAGATATCGTCTTTTTTATTAAATTTTCTAACAATTAACCGAACAAAATGATTTGCATATGATATACGAGCAAAATGAACGTAGGAGAATGAGTATGGATCCTCAAATGAGAACTCTGTTTGGTTCATTTACCCAAGCTTTAGGCACGGGCACATCAGCTGTTGGAAGCATTCCTTCTTTAAGTGAGAAAAAACAGTTCGCTCTTGATTTGTAGGGAAACGTACTGCAAGCCATCGGAAATGCCTTAGAAGCAGATGATAAAACATCCAATGTACTATGTACATATGGAAATGGCATTCAATCCATTGGGAATGTGACAGTTGTCGCTACCCTATTAAGCAAAGAAGGAGAGCGTCTAGAGATTACAGGAAACTAGTTACAATCGTTAGGCGGACTCCTTTCATCATCTTTGGCGAGGAGACCCCGACTTCTAAGCGAGAGCGAAAGTCGGGGAGGAATCGCCCTTCCTCCTTTCTTTTGTATATGATAGAATAAGAATGTGGAGAAAACCGTTGAATCAAGGCACTCCAATCCCCGTTACTCGATGTAGGGAGTTGGTTGCAGGAAACGTTGCAACCGTAAAACATCGAGCGTACATCCGTCTGTTGTGCGTGGAAGTCAAGTACTGCCTACAGACATGCCGAGCCACTCGGTAGCGATATAGGCATGACCTATGTCGTTGGGTAGTCGTCAACCTGCCCCTGATGCAACCCCAAGTCAAGGAAGGAGGACGAAGTCCGTTTGCACTTCTGGGGAGTTGCAAGCCCTCACTTCAAGCGTTAGCTAAGTGGGGGTAGTTGACTCGCAGATGATTGGGGAAGTGAACAATCATCTCCATTAGGCTCCATTGGAAATGTACTTCAATCAATTGGCAACACCCTACAAGAGATCGGCGGAATATATGAGGAGCGAGGAAATAAGGAAGAAGGGCAGTCGATCAGCATCGCAGGCGCATGGATTCAAGCGGTTGGTTCTATTCTTTGTTTTTTACATGAATTAGAAGAAAAAACTACCCCATCGAAAGTGGGGTAGTCGTCTTATTACATCATGCCGCCCATCATCTATTGATTTATATCAAATTATTCGTATGTCTATAAATCATTGATTTTGAGCCGATTTTAAAGCTTCTCCGCCTGCAAAATCTAATAAAAAATCATAGATTTTTATTAAATATGTGGTCAAAAGTAACTATTCACCCCAGTGCTAGTGTATAAAAAAGCCCAGCACAAATAGGGCATCCTCGTGATAGAAAATGCCCTAAGTGGTAGAAAGAACACGATCGAGCGTTTCGCCTGTCAACAGAAGACATAACGAATCCCACACGTTTTTTTCGTGTTTCGTCAGTGTGGAAACGATGCTTCTTGTGATGCAAAAAGACTGGGCGAATGTTTCTTCGCGGAACGTACCCGAAATGTTCTCTTTGACTTTGACCATGCGAAGATCGCGTTCGGCTTGGTTATTGTCAAAGGGAACATGCACTTCACGTAAGAAACGCAGCGCTTCTTCCTTTCGTTTCTGAAGCCGTCGAACAAAAGCAAGCGCTTTTTTCGGAAGAGGCGTCTTCGCTTCCAATCGGTGCTGTGCTCTTTCTAGGATGCGATCGTACACCTGTTCCCACCGTTTCGCTTCTTCTTCGGAAAGCGCACCGTGATGGGCTTCGACGGCCTGTTTGGCGGCTAACAGAAACGTGGTCATGCGCGATGCCCATGTATGCCCTTGTTCGATGAAACCCTTCAATTCACTCAAATGATGGGCGTGACAAAGGGCATGGGTGGCTTGCGTGTATTTTGGATACGTACCGAACGCATCGTGCATCATCGTCCCTTGATATCGCGGAAGAATCCCGATGTCATCGGTCGCTTTCTTTCCACGAGAAACGTGAGGAGCCAAGTACGTATATTTCGATGTACACGCGACATGCACCCATGCGAGTTTCCCATCCATGCGCAAACTCGTTTCATCGACATGCAGGATGTTGGATTCAAGTAAGGCTTCTTCGATCATGTCCATATTGGATTCTAGCGCTTCGCGTCCTCGTTTCACCATATTGGCAAGGGTTCCTGTACTGATTGAGTGTTGATATCATGCTTCGATCGTATCACTCAAACGTTTGTAAGGGATCAATTGGATATGATGCAAATATACAGCGAGCGCCGTGAGACGTGGACCGTATTGCACATGATTCGTGACATGTGGTGGAAACTCCGCTTGTTGAACACATCGGCAATGCGGACAGGATTTCACTTCACGCTCATGTTGTGTCACTTCGATCGTCACGGGAGGAAGATCGAACACTTGACGGACATCGACTTTGAACGGTTTGACTTCACACAAAGAAGCCCCACATCCTTGACACGTGTTCACACGATGAACGATGCGATGATGTGGATGTTCCACTTGACGGAGCGTCGTTCCTTGATGTCCTTCTTGTCCGCCTGGCTTGTTGCCAGATGGTTTACGAGAAGAATGGGTGTGAAAACGGTCAGAAGATGAAGGCAAATGGCTATTGGAGCTGTTTTTTTTCGTGCGTGCTTCCAGCTCTTGAACGCGATACTTGAGTTGTTCATTTTCTTTGCGCAGCTGTTTGTTTTCGTGACGCAAATGTTCATTTTCTTGAACGAGTTGATGAATGAGCTGTTTTTGTTGTTGGATTTTGCCGATGAAGCTCTCAACTGTAAATAAAGCTTGTTGTACCGTCAACATGCGATTCACCTCCTTGTCTATCAGTATTCACATCATAGACAAGAAATACAAAAAATATTCAGCTCACTTTATGATGTGGCTGAATAGTTACGAGAATAGAAAGTAAAATTTGGATTTATACAATATATTTAATCATTGCGGTTTCATCACAACAATCAAGCTTGGGGCAATTCACACAGTCAATCCATACTTTTTCAGGTAAAGTTTCTTTTTCAGCAATTTCAAATCCACATTTTTTAAAAAACTCAATCTGATAAGTAAAGGATATTAATCTTTTAACTCCAAGTCTAGATGCTTCATTTATAATATGGTTTACTAGCATGCGACCTATTCCTTTACCCATATGATCTGGTGATACGACTAATGAACGTATCTCTCCAAGATCATGACCCAAAATATGCAATCCAGCAACTCCAACTATTTTGTTTTTCTCTTTTACGACATACATACACTGTAAATGCTGATATATTGATAATAACGAACGATGTAAAACTAATCCTTTTTCAGCATATATTTGAATTAAAGCGTGTATATCTTTAACATCACTGGTAACTGCATTATAAATTTGCATAATTATCTCCTCATAATCGTATTATTTATAACCATAGAACTCTTTTTATAAATATACAAAATTTCTTTTTTATATGCAATTATAAATTTTTAAAGTACCCTATGAGAAGGGATGATTTAAGGTTGAGATCGATAAAAAGAAGTCCATCAAAAATGAAAAAAAGGGCACTACTTTCTCTTAGTTCATTTTAAATCTATTTGGGTCATACCCACACTTTTCATGTTTTGACATGGGGTAAATCTTAAATAATAAGGCTATAAACATAGAAAATAATGCATAGATCAACCAATTCACCCATATTAAATCGATAGACTTAAACTGTTCAAATAAAGAACCACCTATCAAGTTCCCAAATAAACTACCTATTCCTGTACCTAAGGAAACAAAACCTAGGTAGCTTCCAGCTAATCCAGGTGGGGATATATTACTGGTTAAGTCGTCAATAGTTGGTATTATCAGTATTTCCGAAATTGTAAAAAATATAATGAAAGTAAAAAAAGCATAGATCGAAGGAAAAATAGATAGGCTAAAAAATGCAAATGCCATTAGTATCATACCGAAAGTCAATATCAATGATTGATTGAATTTTTTATTCATCCACTTTACCATTCTGTATTGTAATATTATTACTAAAAAACCATTTATAGAAAACAGCAAACTAACAAGTGAATCAGAATTAAACCTAGTGGTAAAATCTAATGGGATAGTAATATATACCTGTGAATAAAGTGCCCAAAATCCACTATTTATAAGCATTAAAAATACGATTTTATAATCTTTTATTACCTTGTTTAACTGACTAACTATTTTCATATTTGAATTTATATTATTATGATTCTTGTCAACATACTTAAGAGCTAGAAGTAGAAATATAAAGTGGACTAAAGTAGCGCATAGGAAAACTATTTTAAATTCAAATTTATAAAGTAACCCTCCTAGAAGAGGGCCTATTGAAGCACCTATATTAACTGCTATACTTCGCAAAGCAAAGGCTTCAGATTTAACGGAATTAGGAACAGTTGCAATAATGGCTTTTGAAGCTGGAAAAAACAAAGCTCCCCCTATCCCTACAAAAATTGAAGAAATCACAAAAAAACATGAATTATTAGAAAAAGCAAAAGTCAAAAAGCCTATAATTCGTATCAACATTCCATAAATTAAACTGTTTTTAACCCCAAAACGGTCACTTAAAATCCCTCCAAAAAAAGTAAAACCTTGTTGCGAAATTGTCAAAACTGTTAAAACTAATCCAATTTGAAATACACTTAGTCCTCTATAATTACTTAAGTACAAGCTTAAGAGAGGAATAGCCATAAAATAACCAATTCCAATCAGCAGAACACCAAAAAGAACAATTCTAACCTCCGTGCTTAACTTTTTTATAGAATCTTTCATCTACAATCACTCCACGATAAACTTTACATGTTCTTCAACTTGATTAATAATTTGGTTTAATTCATTTAATGTCTTGCATTTTATACTATAATAACCTAATCTTGACCAACTATTAGTCATTTGATGTATATTTTGTCCAACTTTTAAATTAATCTCATAATTTGTTATTTGAGGTAAAATATCAAATATCTCTAATCCCTCTATTTTTATTAAACGACCGGGTTTGGGATTGAAGTAACGAATTGCCGTGATATATTGATTTCTGGTTGGAGGGTGGGAAACCATTTTTTGTTGAAGCACTTTTAAAAATGCATCATTAATGTTAAAACCATAAGCCTGTTCAATTAAAACGGGGATATAGTCCCCTGGAGTTCTTGCAGCGCATTCGATTAACTTAGGTCCTTCACTAGACATTTTCCATTCCGAATGGAATAGTCCAGCTTTTACTTCTAATCCAGACAATAATTGTTCTTTAGCTGCAATTAACATGTTACTATCTTCCTGGGATATCGGGGCTGGGACGGTATGTCCGATTTCAACAAAATATTTTCCTTTGGTAGTTTCTTTATAAGTAATATTATGAAAAATTGGCTTTCCTTCTGCCACGATTGTTTCTATAGATACTTCATAACCGTCAATATAATCTTCAACTATATATTCCCAATTAAAATCCCGATCAGCTATAAAAACATTTTCATCGGCTTCTATACATTCTTTCCAAGCACTTTCAATATCTTCAATAGTTTCTATACCAATAACACCTACAGATGCCCGACGGTTAGCCGGCTTTACCACTATCTTTGAACCTTTAAAAAAAGCTTTTACATCATGAATATTTTTTACTTTAGAAAAATTAGGATGAGGTATACCTAGATTTTTACATTCTTTCCGTAATTCATACTTGTTAGTACAAGCTTTAACGGCTCTTTCTCCAGGAGTCAATAAACCGATTTTTTCTGCAAACTTATATGCACCTCTAACGGCATAATCACTCCCAGGTACTACTACATCAAAGCCTACTTCCTTATGCCATCTAATAGCTTGTTCCATAAATCCCTCACTTTGTTGGTAATCTCCGTAACGTACTTCTTTCAGAATTTTATTATGATAAGGATTATTTTTAAATAATTTTTCCTCTTCTAGTAAAAAAACTTGGTAATCGGTGTCTGCTCGCTCTAATGACGAAATGAAAGTTTTATTAAGACCAATTAACAATACATTGACTTTCATTGAAATCCCCTCCAATTTAATAGATAATCTTTTCTCTTTACAAAAAAGTAAATTATTTTAAATAATTATATAGTTAATAGTAAATAACAAGAAAAATTAGACTATTTAATATGAAAAGAGGAGGAAAATATCTCCTCCTTAACTACCTAAAACCTAAAAAGTTATTTAATAATTTTTTCTTCATTCAACATCTAAAGAACGGAAACGCTCTCCTACCTCATTATGATATACTATAGGTACCTCAATTAATACAGGTTTATTTAATTTAATGGCTTTTTCTAAACTCAGTTCGAGTTCTGTTAAATTACTAGCATAGAATCCCTCACATCCGTTAGCTTTTGCTAGTTGGACAAAGTCCACTTTACCAAAATTAACAGCCGGAGGGTAAGTTTCTTGATGACCTAGACTTTGGTATAAACGTATTAACCCATTTGAATTATTATTTAACAAAACAATTACGATTGGTAAGTTATAACGAACTGCTGTTTCTAAATCTTGGCTGTTGGAATGAAACCCTCCGTCTCCACACACTAATATTACTAGTTCATCTCTGTTTGCCATTTTAGCGGCCATCGCTGCTGGTAGACCAAATCCAAAAGTAGAGCAACCTGCAGAAGTAATAAATCCGTTTGGTTTATTAATTTTACTAAAAAGTACTGCAAAATGACGGAAGAAACCAACATCACTCACTAGGGTGCCATTACCAAGTACTTTATTAATCTTTCCCATCACCTGATTTACAAGTAGACCTTCTGTATTTTCTGTTTGGTCTTCTAATAGTTCTTCAATTCTTTTGCGTACTCCGCTAATATCATGCGGTTTTTTTGGAGTGCATCCAATTAATGAGTTTTGTAAGTATTCCAAAGAATCTGAAATATTATTTACCACATCTACATCAGGTTTAAATTTTTGATAGGCTAAATTCGGGTAAGAAGCTATCCGAACTACTTTTTTTTCTTTTCCATGTTTCCACATGGATGGCCGCAAATCTTCGGCGTAATCATAGCCCACTGTTATAATAAGATCTACAGGGCCGAATATATTTTCTAAAGCATTATAGTTTAGTATTCCATCCATATAACCACTAATTGCCCCAAAATTAAGAGGATGGTCACTTGGTAAAACTCCTTTTGCAGTATAAGATGATACAATTGGAATCTGCAAAGATTCACTTAATTCTCGGATTTTATCTACACAATTAGCGCGAATAACAGCATTTCCTACTATAATTAGTGGATTATTGGATTCTTTAATCATCTTCACTACTTGATCTAAATTTTCTTTCCAATCATTTTGAACATATTCTTTTTTAGGTGATTTTACCGGGCGTTTACTTATTGAATCTATTACCTTCTCCGAAACATTCGTTTTTAAAATGTCAATTGGAATACTGATAAAAGAGGGACCCAGTTGTTCTGTCATAGAAGCCTCAAAAGCTTGATCAAGTATCGGAATAATATCATCGGGATTTGTTATTTCTGCTGCAAATTTTGCCATTGGTTTTATAATACTAACGTTATCTAAGCACTGATGGGTTTGATTATAAATTGCATCATTTGTCTCAGCTTGGGCAGCTAATGCAATAACTGGTGATCGGTCTAAACATGCCGAAGAGATGCCCGTTGCTAAGTTAGTTACCCCTGGGCCAATTGTAGACCAGCACACTTGAGGGTTACCAGTCAATCTGGCAAGTACATCAGCCATTATTCCAGCGGTAAATTCATGTCGAGTTAAAATAAAATCAATACCCTCTTGTTCATTAAAAAGAATGGATGATGCTTCACGACCCACAACACCAAATATATGTCGAATTCCCTTGTGATATAAATATTTTAGTAAACTTGATGCAACAGAATTTTTTGTATTATATATATAATACTGCATTATTCATCTAAATCTCCTTTACGATTTTTTCTCTAAAGAAACAGTATTTAAGAACTCATAAATTAAATTAGATGCTAATAGTGACGTAATTCCATTGTTATCATAAGGAGGAGAAACTTCTACTAGATCAAATCCTACTACGTTAAGTGGTTTTAAACTACGTACTAATTGAATTATTTCTCGACTATCAAACCCGCCTGGAACAGGAGTACCAGTACCAGGTGCAAAAGCTGGATCCACTGCATCAATATCTAGTGATACATATACCGGTTCTTTACCAAGACCCTCAATATTTTTAATTACATCTGAAATACCTTTTTTGTTTATATCATCCATCATTAAAATCTTCATTCCACTCTGCAGTGCGTAGTCAAGGTCTGTAGAGGAAACAAATTGTCCACGGATGCCGATTTGTAGGGAGCGTGATGGATCAATTAGTCCCTCTTCAATAGCTCTTTTAAACGGAGTGCCATGATGATATTCGGTACCATAAACACCATCATATGTATCAGAATGTGCATCAAATTGCACTAATCCAACCGGACCATACTTCTTAGCTACAGCTCTTAGGATACCTAAACTTATAGAATGATCTCCACCGATTACAACTGGAAAAACATTTTCATTTAAAATGGATTCTATTGTATCTTCGATTAATTTATAGGTTAATTCTATGTTGTAGGGGCTTGCATCGATATCTCCATAATCAGCAATCCTTAAACGTGAAAATAAATCGCTTTTTGAATAATAGCTATATCCACGTATGAGCGAAGAATGAGATCGTATCTCCCTAGGACCAAAACGTGTCCCAGGTCTATATGAAGTTCCACCATCATAAGGAACCCCAATAATAGCAACATCATAATTTTTAATGTCCCGAGAATGAGGTAATCTCATAAAAGTTGAAATTTGTGCATAGCGTGGAGAGATTCCCGCATCCATAGGCTTGAATTCTACCAATTATTCCTCCTCCTTTCTCGATTTATCATAATATTCATAACAGTTAATAAATATAACATAAAAACTCTTTTTAGTAAACATTGTTAACAGAAAATTTAAATTAAAAACATAATAATTTTTATTTTTAATATTTAATATTGAATAAATATTTGTGTTGTTGTATATTATATTTCAGTTTATATAGGAAAAATGAGATTGTTTATTCAATAATATACCATAATTTCATAATGTTGTTATAAAAGTGTAATTCGTAAAATATATAAAACCTAAATTTTAATAATTACATAATTTTCATATTATTTTTTACTAATCTAGGGAATGAGTATAGAAGGGAGATCGAATGTTGGAATACCAACAAAAACATCTTATATTACTAGAAAGTATGTTTTTTTCTACAGGTTTTGAGGCTTGTAAAATTGCGAAAGAACTGGGATATAAGGTTACATTAATTTGTCGAGATTTTAAACTTTATCTTAAAAATAAACCTTTAAATCAGCATCCACTTGGTTTAGCTGATTTCCATATTGAAACAGAAACGAATGATGCTAAAAGTCTTATTCAATTTCTTGAAAATTATTATGAAAAAAACCCATTTCATGGATTACTAACTTTCTCAGATTATTATGTTGATATTGCAGCGCAGGTAGCTACTTACTTTGGCTTTCTATCTCCTTCTCCAAAATC
The DNA here is from genome assembly GCF_013096955.1 of Anoxybacillus sp. EFIL. Classification (NCBI taxonomy): domain Bacteria; kingdom Bacillati; phylum Bacillota; class Bacilli; order Caryophanales; family Anoxybacillaceae; genus Anoxybacillus; species Anoxybacillus sp. EFIL. Next base: position 13,168 of record NZ_SDLH01000014.1, read on the forward strand.
AGTTCAAATAGCACGAAATAAAGATTTAAGCCGTATATGCCTACTGGAAAAGAGTGTTCCCTCTGCAAAATTTCATATTGTAAAAAGTTTTGAAGAAGCTCTTAAGGCAGCAAAAGATATAGGCTATCCATGTGTTGTTAAGCCGACAGAAGAAACTAGCAGTTATGGTGTAGAATGTGTATTCAATGATGAACAATTATTAAAAGCTTTTAACTTTGCAAATTCGATTATAATAAATGAACGTGGTCAGCGTCGTGAAGGTAAAGTGCTGATTGAAGAATATATGGTGGGAGAAGAAGTAAGTGTTGAAACTATATCAATAAATGGAGACTGTCATGTTTTAGGGATTACTTCTAAAGGATTGACAGGATGGCCAAACTTTGTTGAATGCGAGTTTAGCTTTCCTTATAAAATTCCAGAAAATACAAGAAATTCAGTTATAGATGTTGTTAAATCTGCATTAAATGCAATAGGATATTTCCACGGTCCTTGTCATACGGAAATTAAATTAACAAAGGAAGGACCTAAAGTAGTAGAAATTAACCCTCGTTTAGGAGGACGATTTATTTCAAAAATGATTTCAGATTCTTTAGGTATTGACCCTATAAAAGAAGTAATAAAATTAGCTATGGGAGATTCAGTTGATTTACTACCTAAACGTAATATTGGTACAGCTTGGTCTGCCATTACTGCACCTTCTACGGGATTTTTAAAAGAAATAAAAGGAAAAGAGGAAGTACTAAAATCTTCAGGTGTTGAAATATTTATACTTAATGCAAAAATTGGTGATTTTGTTCGCAAGCCTACTAATAATGGAGATACTATTGGCTATATCTATACTTTAGGAAAAGATGCAGCCGATGCCAGAGATAATCTAAAAAAAGCTAGGGAAAAACTCCAATTAATTATTTCAAGTTAGAGAATATTTAAGGAGGGATTTTAAAAGTGGAAATTATTAACCCACTGAAAGATAATAATCAGGAGATTTTGTCAATGTATTTACCAAAAGGATTTTACACTTGCTCTAAAAATTTAGGAATAAAAGACGAAACACTTGATTTTACTGTTATATATTCTACGACACTCGCTACGGCTGCTGCTATGTTTACACAAAGCCGTTTTTGTGGTGCACCTATCCCAATTGGAAGAAAAAACGTTGCTAATGGACGATTACAATGTTTTGTAATTAATAGTAAGAATGCTAATGTGGCTACAGGTGAAGAAGGAATTGCAAATGTAAAAGAGATAATTCACCTTATCGGAGAAGAATTAAATATTTCTCCAGAAGATATTCTCCCTTCATCAACAGGTGTAATCGGCCGACAATTACCAATGGAAAAGATTAGGAAAGGGATCAAAGGCCTTAAAAACCAGATGATTCAGGGGGGGTTTGAGAAAGCTGCTGAAGCTATCATGACCACTGATACCTACCCAAAAATGAGGGTTTGTAAGGTAGGAAGTGCTACATTAGTTGGCATAGCTAAAGGATCCGGAATGATTGAACCAAACATGGCTACCTTGCTTGCTTATTTTGTAACAGATGCAAAAATCCCTTCAGATACGTTAAAAGAATTTCTTGAAGAAGCAGTAAATAAATCCTTTAATATGGTAAGTATCGATACTGACACAAGTACAAGTGATACTGTTGCTATTATGGCTAATGGTTTAGCAGGTAAAGTAAACTTTGACGATTTTAGAACAGCGTTAACAAATATGGCTATAGAACTTGCTAAGGAAATTGCCCGAGATGGTGAAGGTGCTACCAAATTACTTGAAGTTATTGTAGAGGAAGCATCTAGCTTCGCTCAAGCTAAAAAAGTTGGAAAAAAAATCGTAAATTCTCCACTTGTAAAAACAGCTATATTTGGAACTGACCCTAACTGGGGGCGTATAGCAATGGCGATTGGTAAATGTGAGGAAGAAGTAGAAATCTCACCTGAAAAAGTTTCGATATTTTTTGGTACTATACCTGTTTACAAAGGAAAACCGGTAAATGACCTAGATTTGGAACAAATTAGAAAATATTTGCAGGGATCGGAAATTACAATCCGAGTATCTCTTGGTTTAGGAAAAGATACAGCGACCGTTTGGGGGTGTGATCTTTCCTACGACTACGTTCGAATAAATGGTGAATATACAACTTAACTATCTAAAAAACTAAAGAAAGAAGGGATTTTTGTGGTACGTTGTACAGGTTTTGGTTTGATTGTAAGCCCTGACCGACATAATGAGGTAGTTGAATGGCCTTTTGCTGTTCAGGGAATCAATAGTACACGATTTGAACGGATAGAAAACTTGGAATACTCTAGTGTAATCCGAGGAGAAGAAAATTGTGTCAAAACGGCCTATATGATTGAAGAAGACATAGCCATATGGATGATAGGTGAAGTTTATAATAGAGAGTCTATTTGGAATACTATAATTGGAGAAGAAAAAAACTCAAGTGATTTAGATGTAGATTTATTATTAAATTTAATTAGATTATATGGGACAACAGCTTTACGACTTGTAAATGGTCGTTTCGCTGCAGTTATTCGTTTTAGGGATCGTTTACTTTTAGTTACTGATCACGCCGGGACAATACCTTTATATTTCCATATATCCAAAAATTCTATCTATGTAGCAACTGAGGCTAAAGCCCTTATTCTTGGTGGGAATCTTTCTCCTGGACTTCGCAAATTTGAGGATCGAATTTTTGAACAAAATATGATTGAAACAATTTTTAAAGGTATTAATCGCGTACCAATCGGATCTATTATTGAGATTAATCTTCGGACGTTTGAGATGAAAAAAGAACATCACTGGAGAATGCCTTCTGAAAGGCTAGTAATATCAGAAGAAAAGGCTTGTCACTTGTTATATGAAACGCTCGACAAAGCGGTAGAATTTCAGAAAGGAGAAAATGATTCAGTAGGTGTTATTCTTTCGGGTGGGATTGATTCCAGCGCTATTACAAGTTTAATTGCTCCTAAGGTTACAAAACTATATACATTTTCTATAGGAACTGAGTCAGCAAATGAATTTGAATACGCTAAACTTGTAGCAGATAGATATCAAACAGATCATCATGAGTTTTTAATCAGGGAAGAAGAATTTTTAGAAAAACTACCGCATGTAGTATGGGCTGCTGAGGTCCCACATGCAGAATTTATTGAATATTTAACACCAGTATATATAACTTATCAACATGCTCGCTCATTTACTAACCGTATTCTTACTGGATATGGATCAGATATTTTGTTTGGAGGTATGTTAGATCCCCACATGTCAATAGAAGAGTTGGATAATTATATACAACGGGATGTACTATCAATCGATGGTTCCAACGAGTTTACTCATACTATAGGTTTAGTTCATGGAATTTGGACAACCCATCCATATTGGGATCGTGAATTTTTGAGAATAACGCTACAATTAGACCCTAGATTAAAGAACTTACATGGAATAGAGAAATATATTCTTCGTAAAAGTTTTGAATCCTTTCTACCACAACGTAATGTGTGGCGTAAAAAAATTGGAGTTCATCAATCTACAGGAACTGAAAATGCCTTTACCAAATGGGTAAATGAAAATATTAGAGGTAACGAACCTCTTGCAGTAAGGAAAAATAAAATAATTTATAATCTACTCCAAACTCTCTATGTAGAGGGTGCAAATCCCGACGAAATCAACATAAATAATTCACGCGTGTTGATTAACCAATAATATCCATAAAAAGCATAGAAAAAAGAGCACCTTTCCTGTGGAACGTAAGCAGTTACACAAACAAACCTAGGAGGTACTCTCTGTGAACAAGCATACCACACTCCCAAATTTGATACAAAAAATTGTTTCTGATGAAGATCTCCAATCGATGATCGAAGCCGTTGGCTACCAAGACACCTCTCGGACGTTTACGGTGCGTACGTTGGTTGACTTTTTTCTGCTGGCGGCACTCCACGAATGGAAAAGTTTCCGTCATGATGCCGATGTGGCGAAGATGTATGGATTGCCGACGTTTCATTACTCGACGGTTTCTAAGAAAGCGAAAGAAGTTCCGTACGACTCATATTTCGCACCTTGGTAGGGCGGAACAAAAGGATTTTTTATTCAGTTTTTTAGAATAACTTTTCAACCAACATCAAAAGTTGTGACATCCTTTTTTTACCATCTCTGATCGTTCCTTTATCCCTTTAGACGTAAATACTCTCGTCCATCCCTAATCCTTGCAGAATCCTTCGCTGCTCGTACGTGGGCGGTTGCCCTAAACGCGCGTTGGATTCGTCCATCCTGCAGTTCCAATGGCGCGCTCCACGGCGTGTCTTAGGCATCCGCTTCGACCAGCGCGGTTTTGACGATTCGGAGCGAAGAAGGCCCTCTTGTGATCTAAAAGGCGTTGGCGGTCTTCGTTTGCGCCAGTGTGTCTTTCGTCATGGCGGCAGAATCGGATAAATCCATTCCTCTTCGATTTTCGCCTGCTTCAGCTGTTTCTGCACGCGGGACAACACCTCGGGATTCCACGTCTTATCCGGCAGGTTGCCGTCGTGTACATCGCCGTAAAACGGAATGCCATCCTCGTTGCCAATCAGCCCAAATCCGATCTGCTTTTGCCAACGATGATGTCGGTTGTAGCCATGCGTAATCCGCAAGGCATCCGGAGAGGCTGATTCATACGTACCGTAAACCGATACATCGGTCGTATCGGCATGGAACACCCGAAGAGGGATTCCTTCTTTCTTGTAAATTTGCACAAGACAGGCGGAAAGAACCGCGTGGATATTGGCGTCGTACAGTCGATAGACATGGCGCGCGATGGCATCGTCGTTAAACCAAGAGGGGGAAAGTCCTAGTCGGATCAGCTTAGGCAAATCGATGTCATGCTCCCATCGTTCCACATGAACGAGTGCTTGCCGGCCGCTCAAGATATCCAAGGTAAGAAGCCAGACAACGTCGCTGGCTCGAGTTTGGCATTGAGGGTTCACGGGAACGAGACGATCAATCAACCGAGGGAGGCCAAGATCCTTGAAAATGGTACTTATTATATTCAAATAGGGACTTTCATAAATGGCACGGATTTGAACGTTCATGATGTAGAAACTCCTTTGCTTTCCTTATGTTTCAAGGATTCGTTCGATATGAAGATAAAAAAATCCTCCCGATTTTTGTCGAGAGGGTGCGAAATGTGAGGTACAACTGACTTATGTGTACAGTACGTTCGAGTCCAACGGTGATTTCTCTACCGGGCTTGACCTTCTCCAAACGAACAAAGCACATCGTCTTGTAGAATTTATCTACGGCGCAGCGAAACAAAATACTCCTATTGATGCCGTAAAAAAACAGCTCCACGTGGCGTAGAGAGTACCCCGTTTGTCCCTTTTTCATATGGTAATTATTGTTAATAAAAATGCTCATCTACAGTCTGTTAGTATATCCTCGTTCACGTTCATTTGATTTTCACACAAAAAGGACTACCCCCTTTTTATAAGGAAGTAGCCCTTACGATTGAATATATTTGTTTCTGCGACTAGTTCTCGTCTTATTACATCATGCCGCCCATGTCAGGCATGCCTGGTGTGCCTTTATTTTCTTCTGGCTTATCTGCAACGACCGCTTCTGTTGTTAAGAACATAGCGGCAACAGATGCTGCGTTTTGAAGCGCAGAACGAGTAACTTTTGTTGGGTCAACAATACCCGCTTCGATCATGTCAACCCACTCGCCAGTTGCTGCGTTGAAGCCAACGCCAGGTTTTTCTGTTTTTAAGCGCTCTACGATGACAGAGCCTTCTAAACCAGCGTTTTGTGCGATTTGACGAACTGGCTCTTCGATCGCACGAAGAACGATTTTCACACCAGTTGCTTCGTCGCCTTCCGCTTCAATAGCCGCAACTTTGCTGTATACGTTCATTAACGCTGTACCACCGCCGGCAACGATACCTTCTTCAACTGCCGCACGTGTTGCGTTCAATGCGTCTTCAATGCGTAATTTGCGCTCTTTCAATTCAGTTTCAGTTGCAGCACCGACTTTAATAACCGCAACGCCACCAGCTAATTTTGCTAAGCGCTCTTGTAATTTTTCACGGTCAAATTCAGAAGTTGTTTCTTCTAATTGAGCGCGGATTTGGTTGATGCGTGCTTGAATGTCTTCTGCACGACCAGCGCCACCAACAATTGTTGTATGTTCTTTTGTTACAACAACTTTCGCTGCACGACCAAGTGAAGCAATTGTTGTTGATTTCAATTCACGACCTAATTCTTCTGTGATGACTTCACCGCCTGTTAAGATCGCGATATCTTGAAGCATCGCTTTACGACGGTCACCGAAGCCAGGCGCTTTTACTGCAACTGCTGTGAATGTACCGCGAAGTTTGTTTACAACTAATGTTGCAAGCGCTTCGCCTTCTACATCTTCAGCAATGATTAATAATGGTTTACCTTGTTGAACAACTTGTTCTAATACAGGAAGAAGTTCTTGAATGCTTGAAACTTTTTTATCTGTAATTAAGATGTATGGATTTTCTAATACAGCTTCCATTTTGTCAGAATCCGTAATCATGTATGGAGATACATAACCACGGTCAAATTGCATACCTTCCACAACATCTAATTCTGTTGTGAAGCCTTTAGACTCTTCTAATGTAATTACGCCGTCTTTTCCAACGCGTTCCATTGCTTCTGCGATTAATTGACCAACTTCTTCGTCAGCCGCAGAAATCGCTGCAACTTGAGCGATTGAGTCTTTGCCTTCAATTGGTTTAGAGATTGCTTTTAATTCTTCTACTGCAACAGCAACAGCTTTTTCAATACCTTTGCGAATACCCATTGGGTTCGCACCAGCTGTTACGTTTTTCAATCCTTCACGAATCATCGCTTGCGCTAATACAGTCGCTGTTGTTGTACCGTCACCGGCAACATCGTTTGTTTTGCTTGCTACTTCCGCAACAAGCTTCGCACCCATATTTTCAAACGGATCTTCTAATTCGATTTCTTTTGCGATTGTTACACCGTCATTTGTAATTAATGGAGAACCAAATTTTTTCTCTAATACAACGTTACGACCTTTTGGACCTAATGTTACTTTTACTGCATCAGCTAATTTATCTACACCGCGTAACATCGCACGACGAGCTTCTTCGCTGAATTTAATTTCTTTTGCCATACATCTTACCCCCTTGATGATAATTTTTGTTAAGTATTTTTGTATGCTTTATATGTTATCAGGCGAACGATTAACCAATCACAGCTAAAATGTCGCTTTCACGTAAGATTAAGTATTCTTTTCCATCATATTTTACTTCTGTACCCGCATATTTTGAGAAGATGATGCGGTCACCAACGCTTACTTCTGGAGCTACGCGCTCACCATTGTCAAGAACGCGACCTGAACCAACTGCAACAACTTTTCCTTCTTGTGGTTTTTCTTTCGCTGTGTCTGGTAAAACAATTCCGCTCGCTGTTTTTTCTTCAGTTTGAATTAATTCAATGACAATACGATCACCTAGTGGCTTCAACACGGCAAACGACCTCCTTAATTAGATTTTCGTTCCGTTATTAGCACTCATCATCATTGAGTGCTAACACACTTATTATATTAATGAACTTTTTTCAATTTTGCAAGTAGGAAGTTAAAAATTTTTCACTAAATCTTTCCCTTTTTCATTATGTCTTTCCTTTCGAAATTCATACAAAAAATATGGTAAAATGAAAAAGTACTCATTTTGTCAAAAGGGGTTGAACACGTGAAAAAGCAATATTGGTATGTCATTATTACATACATCGCCATGCAGTTATCTAGTTTAATTGGCGTTCCTTTGCTTGCACATAGCGGATTTGTTGACGCATCAAATAAAGAAGTCGCCCTATCCATTGCCTCAGGTTATTGGGCTGTCATTAGCTTCTCGATCGCTTTTCTTTTCGTTCTTTATTTCATGAGAGAAGATATGAAATATTCGTACGATCGCCATCAAGCATCTATCGGAACGTCAATTTTTTGGGGAATTGGCGGGTTCTTTCTTGCCCTTTTCTCTCAAGGCATCGCAGCAAATATTGAGATGCACGTATTTGGCGTCGAGATGGGGTCCGAAAATACGAGACGCATTGTTGAGATGGTGAAGCTAACACCAGCGCTTATGCTCGTCACTTCGATCGTCGGACCGATTTTAGAAGAAATCATTTTTCGAAAAATTATTTTTGGAACGCTGTATCAAAAATATAACTTTTTCTTATCAGCAACTGTCAGTTCCCTTTTATTTGCTGTCGTTCATTTAGAGTTTGAACATTTGCTTCTTTATGCAACGATGGGATTTGTATTTGCTTTCTTATATGTGAAAACAAAGCGTATTCTCGTTCCTATTGCAGCACATGTACTGATGAATACATTTGTCGTTGCTATTCAAACGTTATTTGCTGAAGAAATTGAAAAGATAATGAAAGAAGCAGAACAAATGCAATTCGTGATTTGGAGGCTGTTTTCATGAAGTCTGAGCCGTTGTTTTACTTTTTGATGGGCATTTTATTCACTTATTTTGCTGTTGATAGTGCTGACGATGGCATTTGGGACGTCACAACGATGCTATTTATTCTTATTGCTACATTAGATTTTGGCACCGCTATTCGTTCTTTATTGAAAAAAACCTCCCGCTCGTAAATGGGAGGTTTACTCATTTCCGTAATGTTTTAAAAAGTAAACAAGTGACTGCAATTCGACCGCTAAATCAATATGATGAACACGAATGTGTTCAGGTACATGCAGACGAGCAGGCGTGAAGTTTAAAATCCCTTTAATGCCTTTTTGGACAAGCCGATCGGTAATCGGTTGGGCAACTTGGGCTGGAACGGTTAAAATGGCTACCGTAATCCCACCTAGTTTTTCTTCCAATTCATCTAAATGATAAACAGGCACTCCTCCGACTTCCGTTCCTACTTTATCTGGATCTACATCGAATGCCATCACAATTTTCGTATTATTGTTTTTGCTAAAATTGTAATTTAAAAATGCCGTACCTAAATTACCGACACCGAACAACGCTACTTCTGTCGTTTCATCTTGATCCAACGTTTTTCTGAAAAACGACAGCAAATAATTTACATTATAACCGTATCCTTTTTTTCCAAGCGCACCAAAGTATGAAAAATCACGGCGAATCGTTGCTGAATCGACTTTTACGGCTTCACTTAACTCCGCTGAAGATACACGCTGCTTTCCTGATGCATGCAAGTTTTTCAAAAAACGATAATACAACGGTAGTCGCTTTGCGGTCGCCTGCGGAATTTTTGGTTGTTCATTATTCACGAGTCAATCCCCCACATTTCCTTTCACAAATAGTTAGCGCTTTCATTTTTCTCTCCTATACGTCTGAAAAGTTCTCCCCACTTTTAAACTATACACTATTTTTTTCATTCTGTCTTTCCTTTGTACCCTTTATTATTATTTTTGTCAAATTTGTTATTCGTACACTAGTGTTGCCGAACATCAAGAAAGTACGTTACACTATCAAAAGAAGATTGAGGTGAAAAATGATGATCATTTTACAAGTAAATCAACTATCCAAATCATATGGGGCGGAACAAGTTTTATCAGACATTAAGCTTGAAATACAAGAAAAAGACCGTATCGCGTTAGTTGGAAGAAATGGTGCAGGAAAATCGACATTATTAAAAATCATTGCCGGCCAATTGTCATATGACACAGGGGAAGTGATTAAACCGAAACACGTAACAATTGGCTACTTAGATCAATATACTGGTTTGCACGCCCATCGCTCCATTTGGGAAGAAATGCTCGATGTGTTTGCCCCGCTTCAACAAATGGAAAAACAATTGCGTGACCTAGAACAACAAATGAGCTTGCACGGTGCCGACTATGAGCGCTTACTTGAGCATTACGACCGTTTACAAATGGAATTTAAAGAAAAAGGTGGCTATCAATATGAAGCCGATATTCGTTCTGTGCTTCATGGCCTCCGCTTTTCTCAGTATGACTACACAACAAAAGTATCCACGTTAAGCGGTGGACAGCGAACGCGGCTAGCGCTCGGCAAACTGCTTCTAGCTAAACCAGATTTGTTGATTTTAGACGAACCAACAAATCATTTAGATATGGAAACATTGCAATGGCTTGAACAATATTTAAAAAATTATGATGGGGCCATTCTTATCGTCTCACACGATCGCTATTTTCTTGACCAAATCGTGACACAAGTGTATGAATTATCACGCACAAAAATAAAAAAATACGTTGGAAACTATACAAGTTATTTACAACAACGGGCGGAACAATTTGAACAACAATTGAAACTGTACGAAAAACAACAAGAAGAAATTTCAAAATTAAAAGATTTTATTCAACGAAATATTGCCCGTGCATCGACAACAAAGCGAGCTCAAAGCAGAAGAAAACAACTAGAAAAAATGAATATCATTGAAAAGCCGCTCGGTGATGAAAAATCGGCATCGTTTCGCTTCGAAATTGAACGCCCAAGCGGAAATGACGTATTAACAGCTACCAATTTAGCCATTGGTTATGATCAAATCATCGCAACAAACCTCTCATTTCGTGTCACTCGCGGTGATAGCATCGCACTTATTGGGCCAAATGGAATTGGAAAATCGACTCTTTTAAAAACGATCATTAAGCAACTCCCTGTAAAACATGGGGAACTACGCTACGGAACAAATGTACAAATTGGGTATTACGATCAAGAACAAGCTCAATTAACATCGAACAAACGTGTCATCGATGAACTATGGGATGAAGATCGATTAAAGACGGAAAAAGAAATTCGTACGATTCTCGGAAACTTTTTATTTTCTGGTGACGATGTATTGAAGCCAGTGCAAACATTAAGTGGCGGTGAAAAAGCCCGGCTCGCTCTCGCCAAACTAATGATGAAAAAAGCCAACGTATTAGTGTTAGACGAACCGACAAACCATTTAGATTTAGACAGCAAAGAAGTGCTAGAACAAGCGCTTATTGAATACCCAGGAACAATTATCTTCGTTTCTCACGACCGTTATTTTATTAACAAAATCGCAACAAAAATATACGAGTTATCCACAGACGGTCTCATTGAATATTTAGGGGACTACGATTATTACGTGGCGAAAAAAGCAGAGCTACTCGAACTTGGACAAATCGCTCAAGAGACGACAACGGACGAATCATCGTCACTAAAACGCTCATATGAAGAAGAAAAAGAACGAAAAAAATTAGAGAGACAACGAAAACGAAAAATAGAGCAGCTAGAAATAGAAATGGAACAACTCGAGCAACAAATTGCAACGTATGAACAACAATTATATGATCCTTCCTGCTACAACGACTATGAAAAAGCCCGAGATACACAAGCGAAAATTGAACAACTGAAACAAAAATTCGATGAATTATTCGAACAATGGGAACTTTTACAACAATAATGATGAGCTAGCTCCATTTGTGGACTAGCTCATCTTTTTACACAAACATATCCACAGAAAAAACATCTAAATATAAGTTATTCACGCACTTTTCCACATTATCCACAATACAATTAAAAAATTTGTCTATTTCTTTGTGGTTAACTCGTTATGATAAAATAACATATAGTACACGTTTTCCACATTATCCACACGTATGTGGATAACATAATCCACAAAATGTGACTAAGTTTTTCTTCACATAACGTCAAGTTGTTTCGCACGTATATAGTTATAAAAAAGGAGTGCCCCTTCACTTTCGGGACACCCTCCTGTTATAACAGTAAACTTGGGTTCGCATTTAACGCCATAGTAGCGCGCTTTCCTTGTTGAAATAATACTGTTCCAGCTGCCGCAATCATCGCCGCGTTATCTGTACAAAGGGACAATGGCGGAATGACAAGTTCCACCTCTGGTAGTTGCTCAACTTGTTTTTGCAATTGTGTGCGCAATCCTTCATTTGCTGCGACCCCACCAGCTAGCAATATTTGCTTCACGTCGTAATGCGCAGCCGCTTGTATTGTTTTTCCTACTAATACTTCGACAACACTTGTCTGAAAACTTGCTGCCATATCTTCGGGCAAAATCGTTTCTCCACGCTGTTTTGCATTGTGCAACGTATTAATGACGGCTGATTTTAATCCACTAAAACTAAAGTCATACGAACCTTCTTCCAACCATGCACGAGGCAAATCAATAGTCGGTTTTCCTTGTTTCGCCAAACGATCAATGTGAGGCCCTCCCGGATAAGGTAGCTGTAACGCGCGTGCAACTTTGTCATACGCTTCCCCAGCCGCATCGTCTCGCGTCTCACCAATGACTTCAAACACTCCATGCTCTTTCATATAAATGAGCTCCGTATGCCCTCCTGACACAACAAGAGCTAATAGCGGAAATTTCATGTCTTGTACAAGTTGATTCGCATAAATATGTCCTGCAATATGATGCACGCCAACAAGAGGAATGCGATGCGCAAAAGCTAATGCTTTCGCAGCGTTCACGCCAATCAATAGCGCTCCAACTAATCCCGGACCTTCTGTTACCGCAATCGCATCAATTTCGCTAACATCCATATTTGCTTGCTTCATCGTTTCTTCTAACACAAGCGTGATTTGCTCAACATGGTGACGCGATGCAATTTCAGGAACGACCCCACCAAATCGTTGATGACTTTCCATTTGTGAGGCAACAACGTTAGCTACAATTTCACGTCCATTTTTCACAATGGCAGCCGCTGTTTCATCACAGCTTGTCTCAATTCCAAGCACAAATATATCTTTTTCACTCATAATTTCACCCACATTACTAATGCATCTTCTTGGTTATCTGAATAATATCGCTTACGAATACCGCCATTTAAAAAGCCAAGCTTTCGATACAATGATTGTGCAACGGTATTCGACACCCGCACTTCCAATGTCATCGTTTGAGCCCCTTCTTCTCTCGCTAACGCCATCGCCTGTTTCATTAGCGCTTCTCCGAGTTTTTTACCACGAAATTCCGGCAATACCGCAATGTTTGTAATATGTGCTTCATCCATCACTAACCACATGCCACAATAACCAATAATTTGTCCATCATGTTCCATCACAATGTAACGAGCATACCGATTATTTGTCAACTCTTGATAAAAGGAAGAACGACTCCATGGGAGCGTAAATGAAAGCTGTTCGATTTCCACAATGCGATCGAGATCTTGAAGCGTCATAAACCGAAAAGAAACATCCACTTATCATTCCGTCCTTTCTTGCTGACGAGCAAGCCAATTCGCTTCCGCCTCTGCTAAACGAATATAGTTTGGCACAAATGTATGAATGTCTTCCGGCTCGCGATTTATTCCTAACCACGCGAGCTCACTTGGACGTGGATTGTGAAGTGTCGCTGGAGCTACTTGAACACGATCTAGCGTTTCAACAAATGTTGCTTCATGTAGCGAACTATCGTTTCCAACTAATAAAATCGGTTCATTATATGCTTTTAATTCATTTGCCCACTCTGTAGCTAAAATGACTTGATCAGCTACGATCGATTGCACGCAATCTCCTTCGACTTTGTAAAGACCTGTATAAATTTGTCCTCGCCGGGCGTCCATTAACGGAACAACGAGACCTTGAAAATATTTTGCGCTTGCTGCCATCACTTCTAAACTTGATACGCCGACAAGCGGAATATTTAGCGTCCAAGCAAGCGTTTTAGCAATTGTCACCCCAATGCGAACACCTGTATATGATCCAGGGCCTTTCGCAACAACAATTCGATCCAGATCTTTTGGACTCATATCACATTGTTGAAGTAGTGCCTCAATCGCAGGCATCACTCGTATCGAATGATTTTTTTTCAAATTTGTAATGATTTCCCCTTTAACAATTTGTCCATCAACAACAGCGATCCCCATAACAAATGTCGATGTATCAATGGCTAACACTTTCATCGCTAAAAATCTCCTTACATAACTGTTCGTAACGTTGACCAATTGGATTGAAGTGAATAATTCGACTTTCCCCATCAGCATGGTGAATAGTAATATGTAAACGTTCAGTTGGTAAGTATGGCTCAATGACATTCGCCCATTCAACAACTGTTACACCATCACCGAAAAAATATTCATCAAAACCTAAATCTTCTTCACTTTCTGCTAAACGATATACATCCATATGATACAAAGGGAGACGTCCTTCGTATTGTTTAATAATATTAAAAGTCGGGCTGCTGACATTGCGGTTAATTCCTAGTCCTTTTGCTAGTCCTTTTGTAAACGTTGTTTTTCCTGCTCCTAAATCACCTTCTAACGTAATAACGTCTTGTGGCTGAACGTACCGAGCAAGTTTCATTGCTAATGCGAACGTATCTTCAGGATGATGTGATACATATTCATATGTTTTCATCGTTCATTCCCCTAATTAAATAAAATCAACATACAAAAAAGACCTTAGGATCGCTCTCCTAAGGAAATGCTACACATATAAGTGTACACGAAAACAAAACATAAAGCAAAAAAGGCATAAAAAAACACGAAACTTATATCGTTTCGTTTCATTGGTTGGTTGCGGGGGCAGGATTTGAACCTGCGACCTTCGGGTTATGAGCCCGACGAGCTACCTGGCTGCTCCACCCCGCGATAATTGGAATAGAAATATATTTAGTGAAACACATTGAAACTATTGGCCGTCCCGCTCTCCGTAAGTTTAATCAAGTAGCAACTCGAGCGGTACGCTGATGTAATTTCTAGGATGTGGATTCGTTCGTGCTCCACCCCGCGATGATTGAAATAGAAATATATTTTCTCGATAAATACAATAATGCCCGGCAACGTCCTACTCTCGCAGGCGGTGTCCCGCCAACTACCATCGGCGCTGGAGAGCTTAACTTCCGTGTTCGGGATGGGAACGGGTGTGACCTCTCCGCCATCGTCACCGAGCAAACATGCTTTTTCATAGCGCCATGTTAGGCGTGAAGGATTATTCCTTCAAAACTAGATAACAGGAGTTCAGATGTTTTCTTGACTACGTCAAGAACCGTTTTCTGCTTTTCTTGTGTGCTTAGTTAAGTCCTCGATCGATTAGTATCCGTCAGCTGCACGTGTCGCCACGCTTCCACCTCGGACCTATCTACCTTGTCATCTTCAAGGGATCTTACTCGCTTGACACGATGGGAAATCTCATCTTGAGGGGGGCTTCACGCTTAGATGCTTTCAGCGCTTATCCCTTCCGCACATAGCTACCCAGCTGTGCTCCTGGCGGAACAACTGGTACACCAGCGGTGCGTCCATCCCG
>NZ_SDLH01000015.1:0-20387 GCF_013096955.1 Anoxybacillus sp. EFIL
CCTGTTATCTAGTTTTGAAGGAATAATCCTTCACGCCTAACATGGCGCTATGAAAAAGCATGTTTGCTCGGTGACGATGGCGGAGAGGTCACACCCGTTCCCATCCCGAACACGGAAGTTAAGCTCTCCAGCGCCGATGGTAGTTGGCGGGACACCGCCTGCGAGAGTAGGACGTTGCCGGGCAAGATGATATATTATTCCGCAGTAGCTCAGTGACGAGCAATGCTTCGTCGATTAAGCTACGAGTTGCCTCGACGCATCCATCATCAGTGAGTATGCTGGTAGAGGAAGAGGCAGTAAAATTATAGTTAGTCTTTGGTTAAGCAGTATGTCTCGTTGAACATGTTATTCCGCAGTAGCTCAGTGGTAGAGCACTCGGCTGTTAACCGAGCGGTCGTAGGTTCGAATCCTACCTGCGGAGCCAGTGCTTCCATAGCTCAGTTGGTAGAGCACTTCCATGGTAAGGAAGAGGTCACCGGTTCAAGCCCGGTTGGAAGCTTGTGTGTCGTATGTTGGCCCGTTGGTCAAGTGGTTAAGACACCGCCCTTTCACGGCGGTAACACGGGTTCGAATCCCGTACGGGTCATCTTTTATGGAGGATTAGCTCAGCTGGGAGAGCACTTGCCTTACAAGCAAGGGGTCGGCGGTTCGATCCCGTCATCCTCCACCATATGCCGGCTTAGCTCAATTGGTAGAGCAACTGACTTGTAATCAGTAGGTTGCGGGTTCAAGTCCTGCAGCCGGCACCATCCGCGGAGGGGTAGCGAAGTGGCTAAACGCGGCGGACTGTAAATCCGCTCCCTTTGGGTTCGGCGGTTCGAATCCGTCCCCCTCCACCATGATTGTTTTTAATCGATGGGCTATAGCCAAGCGGTAAGGCAACGGACTTTGACTCCGTGATGCGCTGGTTCGAATCCAGCTAGCCCAGCCATTGATGTAATGAGCCATTAGCTCAGTAGGTAGAGCATCTGACTTTTAATCAGAGGGTCGGAGGTTCGAGTCCTCCATGGCTCACTGTTTGCGGAAGTAGTTCAGTGGTAGAACACCACCTTGCCAAGGTGGGGGTCGCGGGTTCGAGTCCCGTCTTCCGCTCCATGGGGCCTTAGCTCAGCTGGGAGAGCGCCTGCTTTGCACGCAGGAGGTCATCGGTTCGATCCCGATAGGCTCCATCTTGTCGAAACCTTAGGGAATACCTAAGGTTTTTTTCTGTTTTCCATAGAATAAATATTCAAAAAGTTGTCGAGTTGAGCCAACTGTTTCTTCTCATGTACAATAAACAACAGATGCAACGAGGGGAGGAGATCAAGATGAACATTTCGATTATTGGAGTGCCAATGGATTTAGGACAAACACGCCGCGGTGTTGATATGGGGCCAAGCGCCATTCGTTATGCTGGCGTAGTTGAACGTTTAGAAAGCTTAAATCATGATATTGAAGATTTAGGAGATATTCAAATTGGTCGTGCTGAGCGTGGACAAGATGTGACGAATCCAAAATTAAGAAATTTGAAAGCGGTTGCTGAAGCAAATGAAAAACTTGCTTCTGCGGTCGATGAAGTTGTAACAAGAGGTCGTTTTCCGCTTGTACTTGGTGGGGATCATAGTATTGCGATCGGGACGCTTGCAGGAGTAGCTAAACATTATAAAAACTTAGGTGTCATTTGGTATGATGCGCATGGAGATTTGAATACGGAGGAAACGTCGCCTTCTGGAAATATTCACGGTATGCCGCTCGCTGCAAGTTTAGGGCTTGGCCATCCGGCTTTAACGATGATCGGTGGATATAGTCCAAAAGTGAAGCCAGAAAACATTGTAATTATCGGTGCTCGTGCACTTGATGAAGGGGAAAAACAATTAATTAAAGAAAAAGGAATTAAAATATATACGATGCATGAAGTCGATCGTCTAGGCATGACAAAAGTAATGGAAGAGACAATCGCTTATTTAAAAGAGCGGACAGACGGTGTCCACTTGTCTCTTGATTTAGATGGTCTCGATCCACATGATGCACCGGGAGTTGGCACACCGGTAATTGGTGGACTGACATATCGGGAAAGCCATTTAGCGATGGAAATGTTAGCTGAAGCTCAAATCATTACTTCAGCGGAATTTGTTGAAGTTAATCCGATTTTAGATGAGCGGAATAAAACAGCTGCAACCGCTGTTGCTTTAATGGGATCGTTGTTTGGTGAGAAGCTTGTATGAGAGGTGGCATGATGCCCCTCTCCATTTTTTTTTAAAAATATTAACATATTCGTTGCGATTTATGGAACTTTGCTTTATGTTATTCGTATAAAATAGTAGCCCCCATGCGGAGGTAAATATGGAATGGACATGTTTATTAAACAACGCATTAAAGCGATTAAAAAAGGAGATCAAAGCGCGTTTGCGGATATCGTCGAAATGTACAAAGATAAAATTTATCAACTGTGCTATCGCATGTTAGGAAATCGTCATGAAGCAGAAGATGCTGCACAAGAAGCGTTTATTCGGGCGTATGTCAACATTCATACATACGATCCGACAATGAAGTTTTCTTCTTGGTTATATCGCATTGCGACGAATTTATCAATTGACCGCATGCGTAAAAAAAAGCCTGATGTTTATTTAGATGCAGAAGTATCAGGGACAGACGGGTTAACGATGTACTCGCAGCTCGCAGATGAAGGAGCTTCTCCGGAAGATGCATTAGAAAGCTTAGAGCTACAACAAATGGTACAAGAAGCGATTTTAAAGCTACCGGAAAAATACCGCACGGTCATTGTCTTAAAATATATTGACGAGCTATCACTACAAGAAATTAGTGACATTTTAAATTTGCCAATTGGTACAGTGAAAACGCGTATTCATCGTGGTCGTGAAGCATTGCGTAAACATTTAGGCCATTTATGATGAAAAAGGAGTGAGACAGATGCCATGCTCTGAAAAAATCGTTCAATGGATGCATGATTACTTAGACGGAGACATTCAAAAAGAAGAAGAGCAACGATTGCGCAGCCATATTCAACAATGTGAAGCATGTCGAGAGCATTTTTATGCATTGGAAAAAACGGTGGCGTTTGTCGAAAATGTTTCCCACTTCACCCCTTCAGACGATTTTGTTAAAAAAGTGATGTATAATTTACCTCGTGAAAAACGGCGTGTGCGTTGGAAACGATGGTTTACTCATCATCCGTTTCTGACTGCCGCCTCGCTGTTCTTTTTGCTAAGCACGAGCAGCTTATGGGCAGTTTGGCAAGAGGATAATGAATTTTCGTTTTCTAAACAAGAACATTTAATTGTTCAAAATCATACGGTCATCGTACCAGAAGGGAAAGTTGTCGAAGGCGATATTGTTGTCCGAAACGGCGATATTAAAATTGAAGGAGAAGTGCACGGCAATGTGACGGTCATTAACGGCCATAAATATTTAGCTTCTGCTGGCGAAGTTACCGGACAAATTGAAGAAGTTAATGAAGTATTTGATTGGATTTGGTATAATGTAAAAAGAGTCGGTTACAATATCGCCAAAACATTAACGAAATAGCCATCCATATTGATGGCTTTTTTACATGTGAGAGCAATTAGAATGAGTGAAGGAAGTGTAAGAATGCCATTTGGAGAGCTCCCGACATTTGTAAATTACCTCATTAAGTTTGTAGACATTCTTGTTGTCTGGTTCGTTATTTATAAACTTATTATGGTTGTGCGTGGTACAAAGGCCGTGCAACTGCTTAAAGGAATTATTGTTATTATTCTTGTCCGAATTGTAAGTAGCTTTATCGGATTAAGTACGTTGCAATGGTTGATGGATCAAGCGATCACATGGGGTTTTTTAGCCATTATTATCATTTTTCAACCTGAGCTACGCCGAGCGCTCGAACAGCTCGGAAGGGGCAAATTGTTTTCGCGAAGCACAACGCCTGAAGAGGAAGAACAAACGCATATGATCGAAGCGATTGTAAAAGCAACAGAGTATATGGCAAAACGGCGAATTGGAGCTCTTATTTCTATTGAAAGGGAAACGGGAATGGGCGATTATATTGAAACTGGCATTCCGTTACAAGCACATGTTTCATCAGAGCTACTGATTAACATTTTTATTCCGAATACCCCGCTTCACGATGGGGCTGTCATTATTCAAAAAAATCAAATTGCTGCGGCATCTTGTTATTTACCGTTGTCGGAAAGCCCGTTTATTTCTAAAGAACTTGGCACAAGGCATCGCGCTGCATTAGGTATTAGTGAAGTGACAGACAGCATTACCGTCGTTGTGTCCGAGGAAACGGGAGCGGTTTCTGTTACGAAAAATGGGGAGCTTTACCGCGACTTAAAGTTAGATGTATTGCGAGAATTGCTGACGAAAGAGCTCGTTCAACCGAAGACAACTTCCTCATCTCGTTGGCAGTGGAGGGCGAAAAAAAGTGGATAAATGGATGAATAGCCCATGGTTTATACGCATTTTTTCTTTATTGCTGGCGCTTATGATTTACGTTTCGGTAAATATTGAAACACAATCAAATAGCACGTCACGAAATACGGTCGGTCAAACCGATGTCGAAACAGTGACGGACGTTCCCGTCGTCGCATATTACGATCAAGAAAACCTTGTTGTTTCTGGTATCCCACAATCGGTGAATGTCATGCTTGAGGGGCCGAAAAGCATCGTTACGCCAACGAAGCTGCAACGAGATTTTGAAGTATATGTTGATTTATCTAAACTGCCGATTGGTAAGCATACAGTTCCTTTGAAATACCGAAATATTTCTGAAAAGTTACGCGTTACGATTGATCCAGCGACAATTACTGTGACGATTGACGAGCGTGTGTCAAAAGATTTCCCGGTCGAAGTTGATTTCATTAATAAATCACAAATTGCAGACGGGTATTCACCGGAGCAGCCAATTGTGAAGCCAAATGTTGTGAAAGTGACAGGGGCAAAAACGTTAATTGAAAAAGTTGCGTTAGTAAAGGCACGTGTTGACTTAAAAGGAGTCGAAGAAACGATTGAGCGAGAATCAAAAGTGACGGTGTATGATAAAGAAGGAAATGTGTTGCCTCTTGATGTGGAACCGTCTATTGTTGATATTACTGTGCCAATTAAAAGTCCAAGCAAAACAGTTCCATTAAAAATTGATCGAAAAGGAACGCTACGAGAAGGATTAAGCATTAGTAAAATGGAAGTGATTCCGAGCGAAGTCACAATTTTTGGACAAAAAGCAAAAATTGACGACATCGAATTTATTAGCGGCATTGAAGTCGATTTAAGCGATATTACAGGCAATACAACCTTACAAGTCGATGTACCTGTACCAAAAGGAGTAAAAGCTGTAGATCCAGCAAAAGTTACAATTTTAATTGAAATTGAACAAGAAAAGGAGAGAACGTTTGATCAAGTTCCAATTGAAATCATTGGACTAAACGACGCATACAAGGCTGAATTTATCGATCCTGCTGATCGAAATATTACGCTAACGGCTTTAGGGGCTCAACGTGTATTGAACGCTATTCAACTAAAAGATATTGAAGTATACTTAAACGTTAGTGAATTAGGTATTGGTGAACATGATGTGCCTATTGAGGTCAATGGACCTCAAAACGTTCGCTGGAAACTACCGCAAAAAGAAGCAACGATTCGTATTACAAGAAATGAGTAATGACAAAAGGAGCGATAGCATGGGTAAGTATTTCGGAACAGACGGTGTTCGAGGGATTGCCAATAGCGAATTAACGCCAGAGCTAGCTTTTAAGATTGGACGTTTTGGCGGCTACGTATTGACGAAAGATAAAGACCGTCCAAAAGTGTTAATCGGGCGTGATACGCGCATTTCTGGCCATATGCTTGAAGGAGCGCTTGTTGCTGGATTGCTTTCTATCGGAGCAGAAGTGATGCGCCTCGGTGTTATTTCTACACCGGGTGTCGCATATTTGACAAAAGCGTTAGGAGCACAAGCAGGGGTTATGATCTCTGCTTCGCATAACCCTGTCCAAGATAACGGAATTAAGTTTTTTGGACCAGACGGTTTTAAACTTTCTGATGAACAAGAGTTAGAAATTGAAGCGCTTCTCGATAGTGAACAAGATACGTTGCCACGTCCGATCGGGAAAGATTTAGGGCAAGTAAACGACTATTTTGAAGGCGGACAAAAATATTTACAATACTTAAAACAAACGGTAGACGAAGATTTCTCAGGCATTCACGTCGCGCTTGATTGCGCGCACGGTGCCACATCGTCGTTGGCGACGCATTTATTTGCTGATTTAGATGCCGATGTGTCTACGATGGGCGCATCTCCAAACGGATTAAACATTAACGAAGGTGTCGGTTCGACACATCCAGAGGCGTTGGCTGCGTTTGTAAAGGAAAAAGGAGCCGATGTTGGCTTAGCGTTTGATGGAGATGGCGATCGATTAATTGCCGTCGATGAAAATGGCCACATCGTTGATGGGGACCAAATTATGTACATTTGCGCGAAATATTTACATGAACAAGGGCGCTTAAAACATCAAACAGTCGTCTCAACAGTGATGAGCAACCTCGGTTTTTATAAAGCGCTCGAGGCGCAAGGAATAAAAAGTGTGCAAACAGCTGTTGGCGACCGTTATGTCGTGGAAGAAATGAAAAAGAACGGTTACAATTTAGGTGGAGAGCAATCGGGGCATATTATTTTCCTTGATTACAACACGACAGGCGATGGCCTGTTGACAGCGTTACAGCTTGTCAACATTATGAAAGCGACGAAAAAGCCGCTTTCTGAGCTAGCGGGGGAAATGAAAAAATATCCACAAAAACTCGTGAACGTGAAAGTAACGGATAAACATGAAGCCATTGCAAATGAAGAAGTACAACGCATCATTCGTGAGGTAGAAGAAGAAATGGCTGGAAACGGTCGCATTCTCGTTCGCCCATCAGGGACGGAACCGCTCGTTCGCGTGATGGCAGAAGCGCCAACAAATGAGCTTTGCGATCAATACGTCGAACGCATTGCAGCGGTCATTCGTGAGCGCTTTGGCGCACAATAATGTTTTCGGTAAACGATATGCATAAATGGAACGGTTTATTCCATTTATGCATATTTTGTTTATACAGGGGTAAGCGATTCACATTGACGTTTGCCTCTTTGTTGTTGTAAACTATTGTTGTTTGACATCTTACATGAAAGGAGGATAGCGGAAAACAACTGTATAAAAGCGCCTGGACTAAGCTTGGACGGGAAAAAAGCTTAGTTGACGAGGAGGAGGTTTATCGAGTGTTCGGCGGATGCCTCCCGGCTGAAGCGATGACAGCCGCAAGTTCTTTCTTAAAACAAAGAGGCGACTCTTTGCACAAAGGAAAGAACGTTCATCGCCATTTCATCAATTATTTAAGGGGCAAGAGCCCCTTCTTGCCCCTATGATTAGGGAGGATTTTTTATGTGCGGAATCGTTGGTTATATTGGTGAACAACCATCAAAAGAAATTTTATTGTACGGATTAGAAAAGTTAGAGTATCGAGGATATGACTCTGCAGGGATTGCGTTATTAAATGAAAAAGGTGTACACGTATTTAAAGAAAAAGGACGGATTGCCGACTTGCGTGCCGTCATCGCAGAAGATGTAGATGCGCCGCTTGGCATCGGTCATACACGTTGGGCGACACATGGCGTACCAAACCGCATCAACGCCCATCCACACCAAAGTGCATCAGGTCGCTTTACGCTTGTGCACAATGGGGTAATTGAAAACTACGAGTTGTTAAAACGTGATTATTTAGCGCACGTGTCGTTTCAAAGTGATACAGATACAGAAGTCATTGTTCAGTTAATTGAAACGTTCGTAAACGACGGATTATCGGTAGAAGAAGCGTTTCGTAAGACGCTTTCGTTATTGAAAGGCTCGTATGCGATCGCGTTAATTGATGCCAAAAACGATGGTGTCATTTATGCGGCGAAAAACAAAAGCCCGCTTTTAGCTGGATTAGGCGAAGGATTTAATGTTGTCGCCAGCGATGCATTAGCGATGTTACAAGTGACAAATGAATATGTCGAGCTCATGGATAAAGAAATTGTCATTGTGACAAAAGAAAGTGTGACGATTAAAAAGTTAAATGGCGAAGTAGTAGAGCGTGCGCCATATGTAGC
Organism: Anoxybacillus sp. EFIL; assembly: GCF_013096955.1. NCBI lineage: Bacteria > Bacillati > Bacillota > Bacilli > Caryophanales > Anoxybacillaceae > Anoxybacillus > Anoxybacillus sp. EFIL. Next base: position 8,099 of record NZ_SDLH01000015.1, read on the forward strand.
GGAATTGGATGCAAGCGACATTGAAAAAGGAACGTATCCTTACTACATGTTAAAAGAAATTGACGAACAACCGCTTGTCATTCGCCGTTTAATTGAAAAATATCGCAACGAACAAGGCGAGCTAGCGATTGACGAAGAAATCGTGCAAGCGGTAAATGAAGCCGATCGTTTATATATCGTCGCATGCGGCACGAGCTATCATGCTGGTTTAGTCGGCAAACAATTGATCGAAAACTGGGCGAAAATCCCTGTCGAAGTGCATATCGCAAGCGAGTTTTCTTACAACATGCCGCTTTTATCGGAAAAACCGTTATTTATTTATATTTCGCAAAGCGGAGAAACAGCGGACAGCCGTGCAGTGCTTGTACGTACGAAAGAACTTGGCCATAAATCGTTAACGATTACGAACGTGCCGGGTTCAACATTATCGCGCGAAGCAGACTATACGCTTCTTCTTCATGCTGGACCAGAAATTGCTGTTGCATCAACGAAAGCATATACAGCACAAATTGCGGTGCTTGCCATGTTAGCTGCGGTAGCTGCTAAAGCGAAAGGAATGGCGCTAGATGTTGATGTGACGAAAGAGCTTGGCATTGTTGCGAATGCGATGGAAGCACTTTGCGACGCAAAACACGAAATGGAACAAATTGCGCGCGAGTATTTAGCGACAACACGCAACTGCTTCTTCATCGGTCGCGCCGTTGACTATTATGTCGTATTAGAAGGCGCATTAAAGTTAAAAGAAATTTCTTACATTCAAGCAGAAGGCTTTGCAGGTGGAGAATTGAAGCACGGCACGATCGCTTTAATTGAAAATGGCACACCAGTGATTGCCCTAGCGACACAAGAACATGTCAACTTAAGCATTCGCGGGAACGTCAAAGAAGTTGTCGCTCGCGGTGCCAATCCGTGCATCATTTCGATGAAAGGATTAGACATGGAAGGCGACCGTTTCGTCATCCCAGCCGTTCATCCGATGCTCACACCGCTTGCGTCTGTCGTGCCATTGCAATTAATTGCTTACTATGCAGCATTACACCGTGGCTGCGACGTCGACAAACCGCGCAACTTAGCGAAGTCCGTAACGGTGGAGTAAAGCGTAGACATATATGATTGAGTGATAAAAAACACACGTCATAGATTACAATGTATGTAATCGGACGTGTGTTTTTTATTGGAAAATCGAGCGAAATCATTGTCATTTGACACGGATCGTCTGCATACAGGATTTTTCACAGAAAGCAGGCAATAAAATGTGTATATAAGAAAGAAGAATTTTTGAATAATGTGAAAAATAATTGACATTTAATGCTTTTTGACAAATTACGACAAAATTTTTGAATTGTGTTTGATAGATTTATTCATGAACCGGTTCATATATAAATCCAAATTGACATTTTAACCTCTGGTTTACGCAGCACACCCGATGCGGCGTAACACCCCATCTGGATGCTGTAAGACATGTTGTTCAAACCGAGCAATCGACTGGGCAATATCGTTTTGATCTTTATGCAAAATGTTAGCGATGACTTCATCTTTCAGCCACTTCCATAACCGTTCAATCGGATTCAAATGAGGCGAATACGGCGGGAGAAAAATAAAATGAAAGGTATCGCCTTCTTTGCTTTGAAGGAAAGCTTGCACCATGTTGGCATGATGAATACGCGCATTGTCCAACACAAGCACGATGAATCGATCGGAATATTTCTCTTTCAACAGGCGCAAGAAGTCGAGGGCATTGGCGGATGATGCGCGATGAAACACGACATCGCCTTGTTGCACGTCGACGGCACCAAAAATGGACACGTGGGCGTGGTGACCGTAGCTTGGCACTTGTTTTTGATCCCCTACTTCTGCCCATGTCGTACGAAGCGCTTGATATGGGCGAACATGCGTCTCATCGACATGAAGAAGAACGATTTCTTCCGTGATTCGTTTTTTTTATAAACTCGATTTTTTTTTCAAAGGCTGCTTGAAGCACTGGATCGCCTTTGACAAGCTTATCAGTCGGACGTGTCCATGACAAGCGAAGACGATGCAATAACTTCCGAATACCTTCCCGTGACATCGAAACTCCATAGGTTTGTTGGATGTAAGATTGTAATATACGTGTGTTCCATGACGAAGAAATGCCCCACCCGACATCCATAGGAGTGGTGGTTCATACCAGTTGTCTGATCTCCTGTTGTTGTTCTTCCGTCAGAAATGGCACGCGACCAGGTGGCAAGCGACGATCGAGTAAATGATCGAGCCCACCTTCATTAAACCGTTCGACGTAGAGGGAAACCGATTGGCGGCATAGATTGACCATTTTTGCGACATCTTTGCCGAGAAACCATTCCATGACGAGGCGAACGGCAGTCACGCGAACGCGAAGGGAGGCATCTTTCATTTTTCGTTCTTGTTTCCGAAGTGTTCGAGGTGTCCAACTGTGATCATTTGTGATTTTCAGACGTTTCATGCCATTTCCGCTCCTTTTATACGTGGGTATTTAGGAGCAGTATAACCATGGAAAAAGGTGTTCATACAGAAGTCATCATCTTAAAGTGCATGTATATAGAACGATTCGGAAGGACTGAACAATCAAGAGAAAATAGCCCTTGGCATTCAGTTTGTCATGATGAACACAGAAAACATAGAACCTACCAAGAGAAAGGAAACGGTGAATTCCGTGGGAGATCTCTTGGAGGGTGGAGTGACGACTGGCATAAAAAGATCAGCTATTTACGCAAGGAAGAAGAACGATGCTCTTGAATCAAAAAAAAAAAATTCTTGCGTCACTTATCTTGATTGAACCGCCGTATACGGAACCGTACGTACGGTGGTGTGAGAGGACGGAGGTTAATCACCTCCTCCTACTCGATTGTACTCGTTATTTATCTTTCTCGCTATCCTTAAGATAGATTTTTGCTGTTATTTTTTGGTTTTTTCCATGTAATAATAAGCGAATCCTGCGCTTACTAAACCAACTATTCCAAGTACACTCACGACTATTTGTATCATATATCCACCTCCCTCTAGAAATGTTGATATATCAAGGCTTCTTGGCATCTTAGGGGTGCCAAAAAAATATTTTTCGACAAAACTCATCACATACTTTTGCATTTTTATTGATATCTAACAATCCGTGGTGCGCTTCGCGATCACTGGATATTTTTGTGTTTTTTATATACCAGTGGGGGGATGTGTATGCGATGCACCTTGGATCTCTGCATTGCTGATGAGGACGACCCCTCCCATGTCTCTGGGCATCCGTGTGCCAACATTCCTTCGTTCGGTCTCTTCACCAAGCAGAGGCCGACTAAGCTCTTTTAGGGACTCGAGGTCGAATGGTGAAAATCGTGCCAGCTTCTCCGTGTCATCTGGTTGTTTAGACAGTTTTCCTTGTCAAAGGAGGCAGCTCTAGGCTGCCTGTGCTTGAGTGGAGGAGAAGATATCTTGCATCATTCGTTCCTCATCAAATGCTTGTTGCTTTACACAAACCGCGTATAGAATTTTCAATAGCTTGCCACATAACACGACGATGGATTGTTTCTTACGCAGTTGACAGGACGTGTCGTATAGTACTCGTGTAAGGCACGAAACGCCTTGTTATGGCGAATGAGTGGGATCATCACCCGAAAGAGAAGGGTGCGTAGCCGTCTTCGCCCTCGCTTCGAGATTCGTTTTTGTCCCTTGTGTTGTCCCGACGAGTTTTCTTTCAACGTCAAGCCCGCTCATTTGATCAATTGCCGCGGATCTTGGTACTGTTGAAAACTCCCGATTTCCGACAATAGTTCTATCATCGTCGCATCGCCTAGCCCCGGGATGGTTTGAAGCCACTCGTACTCCACCATCGTTTGTGCAAGGGCAACTAACCCTTCCGTCAACGCTGCGATCTCTTGTTCCAATTGGCGATATCGGCGGACCAACGTGGCAATTTGGATACGAGCCATCTGTTGTCCTTCCGTGATGCCAATCGAATCACGAGAAACCTCGATCAGCTGTTGAATTTTCGGTTTTTGCGCACATTTCAGTCCTTCGCTTTGACGGTATCGCTCCATGAGTCCTTCGACCGTCTGATCGGCAATATCCATCGGAAACGGCGTGTGTTCTAAAACCGCCAACGCGAGTTTTCCGAACGACGGAAACACTTGCACAAACTCTGGGAAGTACTGATCCAGCCAACGAATCATTTGAATGAGGACGGCATTCCGTTCCTTGATTAGCGATGCTCGAAACGTGGTTCCTGCCCGTAATTCCGCCTCCACCTCGTGGAGAACGCGGGGATAGCTAAAGCGTCCGTCTTTGACGAGCCTTGCGATGACGAGGGCGTCTTTGGCGTCATGCTTCGTCGGTAAGTTGTCGTCGAGTTCTTTCGACCGTTTGACGTGCATCGGGTTGACCATGACCAACGGGATCCCTTTTTCCTCGAGAAAATGAGCAAGGTTCAACCAGTAATGTTCGGTCGGTTCGATTCCGACGATCACTTCCGTTTTGCCAAATTCCCTCATCGCCTCTTGAATCAACGCATAAAACTGCTCGAATCCGGCTCTCGACTGGAGCACTGGAATCCTCTTCTTGAGTTCTCTTCCCCGCGCGTCCACCATCGCCGCGAAATGTTTTTGCTTGGCAATATCCATTCCAATTACTAATGTTTGATCCGTGACTTGTTCAATTTTGCGATTTTGTGTACAATTCATAGTGAGTCCTCCTTGGTTGGATGATAGGTGTTTGTTGGTACCCCTGCATCATACCAAGAGGGCTTTTTTCTTTCAAGTCCCCCAAAACCTTTCTAACAGGAATGCTCTTAATTTTTTATAACAAAATAATACTACCACATATTGCTAAATTACGCATCTATATGGTATATTAAATACAAAAAAATGAAAAGGGTGAAAAAAATGGCTCTTCACCACAAGTTGTACTTGATGATTTAAGATCGGTGTGCATAGCGAAAATAGAGGGTACAAAAAATGCGAATTTTCCTGTATGGTAAAGGTGACCAAACCAAACCATTGGAGGAAAATTCGCATGTACTCTCAGTTTATCAAAGAACTCATCGATTTACCAGATGTTTTGATTCAAAAGGTGCGAAAAGAAGGAGATCGTTGGATTTTCGAACTTTCTCTACCTGAACAATGCCCGTTATGTCCTGTCTGCTTGAAACGCACGATCAAAATGACAGGAAAAAAGAAGCAATGGATGCATGGCTATGCTCAACGAATCGGGATTTTTTGGATTGAACTCCCTGTCGAGCGCAGACGTTGTGGTACGTGTGGCATGACGTTCAGCACGTCTTATCCAGGAATCTCCCCTCGAAGTGTGGCAACAGACGCTTTTCAGCAATGGGTGGCGCAATCTTGCATTGGGACATCCATTCAGGCAGTAGCTCGGATGCTCAACCTCCCTTACACGACCGTGGAACGTTGGTTTTATACCCATGCCCCTTCCTTCCTATCGAATGATATCCAACCAAAGGCGGTTTGTGTCGATGAATTTGCCTTTCGAAAAGGGCATGACTACGGAGTGGCGATCATGGATGCCGAGACGGGAGAAGTGTATGCCATCGAAGCTGGAAAGAACGAGGAAGCCATCAGACGTGCGTTGGCGCATGTGTCTCGTTCTGTTCAGTATGTCGTAAGCGATTTAGCCCCAGCGATGAAAAAAGCCATTCAAGGGGTTTGCCCAGAGGCGACACACGTGGTCGATTATTTCCATGTCATTCAGCTGTTTACGGATGCTTTAGATCGTTGCCGCAAATATGTAGACAAAGGGGGCAAGAAACACGGAAATGTTCGTTACGTTTGCCGTTTATTGAGCACATGCCCAGAGAAATTGACGGAGGAAGAACGTCAAATCGTACGAGAATGGTGCAATGAAAGCGATTACTTAAAGTCGGTCTACCAATCGCTCCAACATTTTCGTTATGTGTCCAAAAGCAAAGACGAGCAACAGGCGAAACGACGTTTGGAGTCTTGGATTCATCGGTATTCGTTTTGTCCTTGTTCGGTTGTGCGCGCGATTGCAAAAGCGCTCGTCAAGCGAACAGAAGAAATCGTTTCTTGCATTTTATCCCCTTACTCGAATGGGAAAATGGAAGGAACGAATAACAAGATCAAGCTGATCAAACGTCGGGGATATGGATACAGAAATATCCAGCGTTTTGCATTACGGGTTCGGTTAGAAACGACTAACATACTTTAATGGCAGGTGCAAGTACATCTTTTGGTGATGAACCTTTATGGTGGAAGCTTCGGGATTAATTATTGTCAATGGGACTTTATTGATGGAACTTTAGTAAATGGAGATGAAATATTAGCAACTCCTTCAATAAATAAAATCGATGTGGATAAAAATGGTAATGTTGTTTCCGCTTCTGATGACGGAATTTTCCGTATGAATGGTCATTATGTAGGTGAAACTAATAGAATATTAAATAATGCAGTAGGTATATCAGATGATGGAAAATTAGCATTATGGGGAGATCATTCAAGTCAAGTACACATTTTTAATTTAGAAACTCAATCAAATTTATTCTCCCTACCTGTTAAAGGACCTGTAAATATCATAAAGTATAACAAACATGATGGTAAGTTTTGGGTTGGTACTTATGCTGGTTATGTATATCGTCTAGATATTTATAACAAAGAATGGGATATAGAGCTAAAAGCCCATCAAGCAGCCATTAAAACTATGTGTTTTACAAAGGATTATTTAATAACAGGGGCATCTAATGGAAGTACTTATATGTTTGATTACAGAACTTTAAGAAAAGTTAAAGAACTACTAGGACAAGCGCTTTTGATTAACGATATTGACATAGACAATAGTGAAAAACTGGTTGCAACAGTCGGAAGAGATAGGGGAGTTAGAGTATATTCTATAGAGTCAGGATGTTTAATCGCTCAACACTTTAAACATTCTTATTCCATAAAATCTGTTTCCTTTGATGAAAATGGAGTTTTATATGCTGGAGACTATTGGGGCAACCTTTCGATTTGGGATTTTCAAAAAGAAAAAGAACCTATTATGATTAAGTTAGCTAATAATGGAATAAGTTCTTTGAGAAGATTTAAAGAAACAATTATAGCTTCATCGTGGGATGGGAAAATATACACAATAAATTCTAATGGAGAAAGTAAAATCATCTATAAACTATTCGATCAGGAAAAGAATGAATTGGTATGCCAATAATTAATAATAATTAATAATTTAGGGGAGAATTATGAGAAGAAAAATCTATCAAATTTCTATTTTAAAGTCATTACGGTATAAAAATTTCTTTTTATTATGGTTAGGATTGTTTATTTCAAATATTGGAACCTGGTCACAAATGTTTGTAGAACAATGGTATATTTATAGTTTAAATAAGTCCCCATTAGATGTAGGACTTTTAACTACTATGCAATTACTTCCTAATATGCTTTTTATGATTATTGGAGGAACTTTAGCAGATCGAATTAACAGAAAGAGATTGCTATTATTTACCCAAACAAGTATGGCTGTATTGACACTTATTATAGCTACGTTAATATTTTTAGATAAAATGAGTATAGGATTACTATTAGTCCTGAATTTCATTTATGGAATATTCGTTGCACTTGATATACCGGCTAGGAGATCTTTAGTTCCTAAGCTGGTGCCAAAGGAATTTATAGGTAATGCAAATGCTCTATATGGGGCTACTTTTCAGATTGCATTATTTTTAGGACCTATAGTTGGGAGTTTTATTACTAGTATTTTGGGGTTTAAGTTTACCTTTTTCTTTAACGCATTTACTTTTATTGTTATTATACTCTGTGTGTGGAAAATGAACTTTCCTAAGGAAAGTAATACTATCAATATTGAAAGTAAATTTTTTGACGATTTAAAAAATTCCTGTAGTATATTAATAAGTAATAAAGCAATCTTTATTATGATAATTCTCGGATTTTTGAATGCATTAGTTTCAAAAATTGATTTTTTGCTTCCTGCATATGTAGATACACTGAATTCTAGCAGTACAGAAATATTGGGATTATTGAATTCCTCTATAGGTTTAGGTCTTTTGGTTAGCGCCATTATATTTGGAAAGTACGATAGGAACTTCCGACAAGAGATCAAACAATTTTTAATATTTTGTTTTTTTATAACTTTCATATGTACTACTTTAATTCCATTTATAAAGTTCTATTTAGTTTCTGTAGTAATAATATTTGTTCGTTCAATATTTACACAATTTTGTTCTCTTATTATCATTTCCCAACTCCAATATTACACTAGTGACGAATACCTAGGTCGAGTTATGGGATTATATAGTTCATTAATTGCTTTTTCTGGACTATTCTCTCTTCCAATATCATATTTGGTAGACAAATTTTCTGTTGAGTTTGCTTTTATTATATTGTCCATTATTTCCCTTTTCTCTGTCCTTGTTCTTCTGAATACTCACATTTCGCACCCTCTCGACCAAAATCGGGAGGATTTTTGATCTCCATGTCGAATAAAACCTTGAAACACAAGGAACGCAAAGGAGTTTTCCCATCATGGACGTTCGAATTCGTGCGATTGATGAACGTTCCTATTTGAATATCATAAGCGCCATCTTCAAGGATCTTGGCCTCCCCCAGCTGATTGACCGGCTGGTTCCGGTGGATCCGCAATGCCAAACCCGAACCAGCGATATCGTCAGCCTGATCCTTCTGGATATTTTGAGCGGCCGGCAAGCCCTAGTTCATTTGGAACGGTGGGCGCATGACATTGATTGGCCGAAGCGGATTCGACCGGGGCTGAATCCGTCTTGGTTCAACGACGATGCCATCGCCCGTTATTTGGACCGGCTGTATGAGGCCAATCTCCATCAAGTCCTGTCGTCTTGCCTCGTGCAGATTGACAAGAAAGAAGGTCTCTCTCTTCGCGCCTTCCACGCGGATGCGACGGACAAGACCGTTTACGGCGCGTATGAATCCGATTCGTCGGATGTGCTGCACATCACCTATGGCTATAACCGCCACCATCGCTGGCAAAAACCAATCGGTTTCGGCCTGATCGGCAACGAGGATGGCATCCCGTTTTACGGCGATGTGCATGACGGCAATCTATCGGATAAGGCGTGGAATCCTGAGGTGCTGTCGCGGATCCACGAACAGTTCAAACAAGCCAAGATCGACGACGAATGGATTTACGTGGCCGATTCCGCCGCGATGACGAAAGACACCTTGGCGCAGACAAAAGCCGCCCGTGCCTTTTTGATCACCAGAGGCCCTTCGTCGCTTCGAATCGTGAAACAGGCGCTCGCGGAGGCCGATTCGCCTCGCATCCCGTGGAGCGAACCCTTTACCCTAGCGGAGAGAAACGGCGCCACGTACCGGGTATGGGAAACGGCCGCGACCTATGAAGGCCACCCGGTTCGGCTGATCGTCGTCGAATCGAGCGCGCTCGACCAGCGCAAAGGAAAGACGCTCGAAAAAGAGCGGGTCAAAGAAGCGGGGCTTCTTCGCGAGGAACAAGTCCGTTGGGAGCGCCACCCCTTCTCCTGCCGCGAAGACGCCGAACAAGCCTTGACGTCCCTCAAGGCGTCCCTTCGCCCTCGGTTTCATCGGGTGGAGGCCGCGGTCAAAGAGATCGTGCGTCCGAAAAAACGGCGAGGACGGCCGAAAAAAGGGGCGGAACCCGAGACGGAGACGCTGTACACCCTTCGCCTAAACGTCGAATTCGACCAACAGGCATAGGAACAGGCAAGACGGAAAGCGTCCCGGTTTGTCCTCGTCACGACCGTTCCGAAGGAATGGAAGGGCCAACAAATGGATGCCCAAGAAATCTTGAAGCTGTATAAAGGGCAAATCTCGGTGGAAATGAACTTCGCGTTTTTGAAAGATCCGTTTTTCACGGATGAGATTTACGTCAAAAAACCAGAACGGGTCGCAGTATTGGGCTATTTGTTTCTGTTGGCCCTAGCGATTTACCGCGTTTTTCAGCGCCGGGTGCGCCAGTTCATCACACCCGAACACCCGTTAAAGGGCGCGGGAGGCCGCAAGCTGACCCGGCCAACGGGACAGGCGATTTTTCAGCTGTTTCAATATGTGAACGTCATCCTGCTGGAGCTACCAGACAGGCGCATCCAACGCGCACTCGATCGCTCCCTCAACCCGGACCAGCGAAGGATTCTGCAGGGATTGGGCATGGATGAGAGCATCTACGTGTAACGTGATACGGAACGACCAGCGATGGTAAAAAAAGGATTGCCATCGCTCGTTGTGTTGGGCCAAAAAGTTATTCTGAAAAACTAAATAAAAAATCCTTTGTTTTGACGTTGTTAGGGTGCGAAATGTGAGTTAAAAAATGTAAAACTAACTTCTTTCCAACCCAATGCCGCCGATTTGCGCCTGTATGACATAATGTTGCGAAAAATGGCCTCCCCGCCGTTTTGGACCCGCTCTCGGTGTTTGGGTCGAATCAAATTGAGAGTTGTTATTTTACGATAGATAATGGAAGCAACTGTCGTTGATTGTCGAAGCAGGCGAAAAATGTCCGCTCTCCTTATATTGACAGCTTGACAATCTATATACTATCATGAATCTTGTAGGTTAGAAAATTTGAAATATTCATTTGATATTTTGGCAGAAAAAACGAATTTTCACGTAACTATATACATCCAAATTGACATTTTAACCTCTGGTTTACGCAGCACACCCGATGCGGCGTAACACCTCATCTGGGTGCTGTAAGACATGTTGTTCAAACCGAGTAATCGACTGGGCGATGTCCTTTTGATCTTTATGTAGGACGTTGGCGATGACTTCGTCTTTCAGCCACTTCCACAACCGTTCAATCGGATTCAAATGAGGCGAATACGGCGGGAGAAAAATAAAATGAAACGCACCGCCTTCTTCGCTTTGAAGGAAAGCTTGCACCATGTTGGCATGATGAATACGCGCATTGTTCAACACAAGCACGATGAATCGATCGGAATATTTCTCTTTCAACAGGCGCAAGAAGTCGAGGAACGTTTCGGCATTGGCGGATGATGCACGATGAAACACGACATCGCCTTGTTGCGCGTCGACGGCACCAAAAATGGACACGTGGGCGTGGTGACCGTAGCTTGGCACTTGTTTTTGATCCCCTACTTCTGCCCATGTCGTACGAAGCGCTTGATATGGGCGAACATGCGTCTCATCGACATGAAGAAGAACGATTTCTTCCGTGATTCGTTTTTTTTATAAACTCGATTTTTTTTTCAAAGGCTGCTTGAAGCACTGGATCGCCTTTGACAAGCTTATCAGTCGGACGTGTCCATGACAAACGAAGACGATGTAACAACTTCCGAATGCCTTCCCGTGACATCGAAACTCCATAGGTTTGTTGGATGTAAGATTGTAATATACGTGTGTTCCATGACGAAGAAATGCCCCAGCCGACATCCACAGGGGTGGTGGTTAATACCAGTTGTCTGATCTCCTGTTGTTGTTCTTCCGTAAGAAATGGCACACGACCAGGTGGTAAGCGACGATCGAGTAAATGATCGAGCCCACCTTCATTAAACCGTTCGACGTAGAGGGCAACCGATTGGCGGCATAGATTGACCATTTGTGCGACATCTTTGCCAAGAAACCCTTCCATGACGAGGCGAACGGCAGTCACTCGAGCACGAAGAGAGGCATCTTTGATTTTCCGTTCTTGTTTCCGAAGTGTTCGAGGTGTCCAACCGTGATCATTTGTGATTTTCAGACGTTTCATATCATTTCCGCTCCTTTTATACGTGGGTATTTAGGAGCAGTATAACCATAGAAAAAGGGGTTCATACAGAAGTCATTGCTTTAAAGTGCATGTATATAATATCGCTAAACATCTTAAGGAAGCCATTGATTTTGAACTTATTGTTCTACAAGATTTTAAATAATTAATGAAGGAGTATAAGTATAAGTATGCGTACTATTCAATTTTTTGCAGTTCTAAGAGGACTTGCAATGGGATTATTTTCTCCTATATGGATTCTTTACTTGGTGGATCAAGGTTATGATTTACTACAAATTGGATTGTTAGGTACAATTTTCGAAATAGCAAAGTTAATTTTTGAAGTACCATCCGGAACATTTGCGGACCGATATGGCATCAAACTCTCAATTGCGGGTTCTTTTTTTCTCTCCGTTGTAACATGGGCTTTCTTTCCCTTCATTGATACATTAATTATCTGCATATTATATACATGCACTTTAAGATGATGACTTCTGTATGAACACCTTTTTTCTTGGCTATACTGCTCCTAAATATTTCTATACAAAAGGAGCGGAAATGATATGAAACGTCTGAAAATCACAAATGATCA